>JBLINY010000032.1:0-42581 GCA_047638695.1 Acidimicrobiales bacterium
TGAGTTGATGTCGTTCGATGGCTTCACTGATCTGATCGGCCTGCCCGAAATCACCGCACTCGAGCAGCGCTTCTCTGGCTAGACCCGCCCGGTAGCCAACTCGACTCACACCACTCGGCTTCCTCGGCGTACTTTGTGGCCATGGGACCGAATGCCGCACCCCCGCCATACGCCGATCTGCTCACCGCGACCGAGGGGATAACCCCTGTATTGCGGGCCAACGCTGTCGAGTCGGAACGATTGCGAATGCTGGCGCCGGCCTCGGTCGAAGCAATGCATGGTGCGGGGCTGTGGAGGGTGCTGACACCGAGCACGCACGGCGGCGATGAAGCTGGGCTCCGAGCGCAGGTCGACAGCTCGTTTTTGGTTTCGGCAGCCGACTCAGCCGCAGGTTGGGTTCACATGGTCTCCAACGCCCATGTGTGGATGGCGGGCAACTTCCCGGCCGAGTGTCAGTCGGAGGTTTTCGGCGACGGCCCCGACGTGCGAATACCCGGCACCTTGGCGGCCCAAGGCCGCGCCACCAAGGTCGACGACGGATGGCGTCTAAACGGACGGTGGCAGTTCGCTAGTGGAATCGATCACGGTAACTGGGTGCTGGTCGGGGCGGTTGCCGATGTGTTGGCAGACAGCCCGAGCCGAGCTCTGCACCTCATTGTTCCCAAGGCCGACCTGGTGGTGGACGACACCTGGTACACGCTCGGCCTTCGAGGCTCGGGTTCGAACGACATCGTGGCCGAGGATGTCCTGGTGCCGGAACACCGCGCCGTGCCAACCCGATTGCTGTTCGACGGACTCAGTCCTCATGGCGAAGAGCACGCCACCCACGCCAATCGGTTGCCCGTTCTCGTCTGCCTCGCCGTGCAGTTCGCCGCAGCGGTTGTTGGCATCACCGATGGCGGACTCGAACTACATCTCGAACGCACCCGCGTCCGCCGCGAGGTCTACACCGGTGCCTCAAAAGCAGAAGATCCCGGCACGCAGACGCGAATTGCCGAGTCGGCGACAGAGCTGGATATGGCGCGAATGCTGGTTCGGGGCGCCGCTGATCGATGCGATCTGGTCGCCAGCACCGGTGAGCGCCTGACGATGGACGAGCGGGCCGAACTCAAGTGGCAGATGAGCTACGTCGGCGAGCTCTGCCGTCGAGCCATCGAGCGGATCTTCGCCAGCGCTGGGGCCCACGCCGTGTACGACGACAGCCTGTTGCAGGCCAGATTTCGTGATGTGAACACTGCCTGCCATCACGCCGTCGTCGACTTCGACAGCAACGCCCGAATGTATGGCCGAGTAAAGCTCGGCCTCGACCCCGACACCCCCCTGATCTAGCTGCCTCCCTCACCTCCTCTCACAAATTGCTAGCGGGGGCCGAATCCAACGAAGGAAGGGCCACCGGTTGGCGTCTCGCCAGCGATTCCGCTGGGAACCGATGGACCTCGTCCGATGGCCATGGCGACGATCTTGGCTGTGGTTGCCTCGTTCGGGGCTGTGTTGCCGCGCCAGGCCACATGGAGATCAGGTCTGAGCAACAACAGGGAGCAGCCAACAACGGCTCGGGCCTTGGCGTCGTCGACGGACATCACGGTCAGCGATGCGCCCGCTTGATCGAAGGCTTCGAGAAACACCGACGGATTGATCGAGCCGGTGAGATCGACGAGGTTGTAGTCGTCGCCCAGGGTGTCTTGGAGAGCGCGGCCATCGGCCAACCAGATGTGGGGCATCCGAATACCCGGCCTGGTGTGGGGCGTGTAGCTCGAGATCTCCCAATGGGCCTCGTTGCCAGCCTCGTTGGCGACGAGGTTCGAGTCGGCGTAGGTGTACCCCATCTCGACACCCACCATGCCGTGCATCCTGGCGTGGTTGATCTGAGCCGACGCTCCGACTTCAGCTCGGTGGGCCGCACCACGTTCGGAGTCTTCAGTGATGTGGGGCTCGATCAGTGCCCGCCAGATCGGGACGCTTGACGCGCCCCATCCTGAGGCCTCGGAATTGCGCAGCGCGACTGGCCGCCGTTCGGCCTCGTAGGAATCGAGAAGGCCTGGCCCGCCCCATCCCTGGAGCGCTCCGGCCAACTTCCACGAGAGGTCGAACGCGTCACCGACGCCAGAGTTCATACCGAGCCCGCCGGTGGGAATAACGAGGTGTATGGCGTCGCCTGCGAGGAACACCCGGCCATGTCTGAAGCGGTCGGCGACCAGCAAGTGCTGGCGCCAGGGAATGACGTGGCGGATATCCATTTCGAAATCGAAACCAACCACCGAACGGATGGCTGACTCGACGTCTTCTTCGGGGGCAAGGTACGTGTGGGCCGTGAATTCAGTGCGGCTGCCTTGCACGACGAGCGTTCGGACACCCTGATCAGTGAAGTTGTAGTGCCGCCCCTTTCCGATCGGAATCTTCTCGAAGAGGTCGGGTGAGCCGAAGATGATCTGGGTTTGGGAATTGATGCCGCCGCGGCCCGACAACTCAATCCCGAGTCGTTTGCGTACGGTGCTGGACCCACCATCGGTTCCGACCAAGTAGTCGGATTGAACGGTCAAGTCCTTCCCCTGGGTGGTGCGTAGCTGGGTAGTCACCCCACGGTCATCGTGATCGAAGCTGACGAGTTCGGAGCCAAACCGGACCGTGATGTTCGGTGTCGAGGACGCGACCTCGACAAGCAGCGGCTCGAGGTCGTTCTGGGAGACGAGCTGGTACGGCTCGAGCGGCATGGTGCCGTCAGTGGTGGTCCCGATGAGCTCGCGGTACTCAGCGACCGAGGGATACTCGAGAACAGCCAACGGCGGATCGCAAAGCCGGGTGCAGATGAAGACATCCATTGGGATATCGGGTGGAAAGCCAAGCTCACGAACCCGATCGGCGATGCCGATTCGGCGGTAGAACTCCATCGAGCGGGCATTCGTTCGATCCATCTTCGGATACGGCTTGGTTGTCGCATCGCGCTCGATCAACAGACAACGAATTCCACGGCGCCCGAGGTCGATGGCCAGCGTAAGGCCGACGGGGCCGGCGCCGGCGATGACCACTTGATAGGTGTCGGTGGCCGGAGCGCTTGCTTTCACGTAGCAAGCCCAAGGAACGCCATGGCGTTGGCACCCATGCAGCCTCCGTGGAGCCCGGACGACGGGGAGGATGAAGCCTCGAGTGCCTCGGTGAGGACATCTCGTGGACCGTCAAAGCCCTCCGGCAGGAAGGGGTGGTCGGTCCCGTACATGACGTGGTCGGCGCCGAAACGCTGAACCAGGACGTCGACAACACCCGGATCGAACACCAAGGCATCAACCCACAGGTTGCGAACGAGGGCATCTAGTCGGGCACCTTCGTCGGGGTTCGTACTCATTCGGGCCGCCATGTACCGAAGGCGAGGGTGGGTGAACGCGAAGCTGCCGCAGCCGTGAGACAGCGCTACTCGGAGGTTTGGGTTCCGGTCGAGAACGCCGCCGTAAACCAGGGCTGCGGCCCCCAGCGCAGTATCGGTGTGCATACCGATCCCGAATTCGTAAGGCTGCCCGGTGCGCCGGATGGTTGTCTGCTGATGAGTGGGATGGATGAAGATCGGTATGCCCTCGGACTCGGCGAGGTCCCAAAAGGGAACGAACGATGGGTCGTCCAGCTCTCGACCGTCGACCATGGCCGTGATTTCAATGCCGACCATGCCCAGGTCGCGACACCGCATCATCTCAGCAAGTGCCAGATCGGTGTCCTGCAACGGCACCGCGCCGAGTGCCAGCAAACGACCATTCGACGTTGCCGCCGCCTGGGCCAACCCGTCGTTTTGAGCAGCCAAGAATTCGGCCGCCAACGGAGCCGGTGCCCAATCGACCAGGGTCACGGGCACTGGCGATATTACCTGGTGGTCGACGCCGGCGACATCGAGCTCTGCCACTCGGGCGACCGCGTCGTAGGCAACAGGTCGGACCTTGCGGAACAGTTCTGGGCCTCGCATGAACCGCGGCTCATCCCCGGCGACGAGGCTTGGCCAACGATGGTCACCGGTTGTTGCCGCCAAATCGGGCAGCCCGGTGGGGAAGTGATGGGCATGGATGTCGACAACCACCGTCATGTACTTGCTCCATCTACTCGGCGGGGGATTTGGGGCCAATACTTCGACAGTGCGCCGCCATCGACCTTGAGATCAGACCCGGTCATCATCGCCGAGTCATCGGAAGCGAGAAAGACGAGCGGTGCTACGTAGTCGGCGGGGGAGGGCAGCCTGTCCCATGGGTTCAGGCCGGCGAAGTCGACAGCCCCGGCATCAGCTGCGGCCGCAATCAGACGCTCGAACTTCTCCGCCATCTGCGGATCCTCCGGCAGCGTGGCTGTGGGCGTGAGGCCGTTGACTCTGATGCCGTGAGGTGCCAATTCCATGGCCGCCGAGCGGGTGAAGTTGATCATCCCCGACTTCGCCGTGCAGTACCCGATGTTCCCCGCCTGCCCCTGCCATGCCGCGGTCGACAGAATGTTGATGATCGAGCCCCTCACCGATCCGGCCACCATTGCTTGGCCGACCGCTTGAGTGGCGAGAAACGATCCGCCAAGGATGATGTCGACCTGGCGTCGAAACCGGTCGACCGGCATGTCGAGGACTCCGGCCATGTCGAAGGTCACGGCGTTGTTCACCAATACGTCGATGTGTCCGAAACGCTCGACGAGCGAGTGGACGGCGCTGTTGACGGCCGCCTCGTCGGTGACATCGAAGGGTAGGGCTATGGCCGAGCCGCCCTCGGCCTGGATCCTTGCGACCCGGTCGTTGGCTATCTCAGGGTCGATGTCGTTGCAAGCCACAACGGCGCCGGCGGTGGCGAGACCGGAAGCGAGCACGCCACCGATATTCGGACTGGTGCCGGTGATGAGGGCGACCTTGCCCGTGAGGTCACTCATGCCGTTGGTTCCCACGCACTGAAGACCTTGTTGGAGTTGAATACCCAGGTCTCGACGAAGGTGCTCCACGAGAGCTTGGCGTCGAGTTCTCGGGCCGCGCCGAGGAGGGCAAACCAGTTGAGCACCTCTTGTTGCCCAGCATGCACAACTTGGTCAGTTGTCTTGTTGGCCCATACGTCGTACTGGCCATCAACCATGGCTGAATAGAGCTGGCGGTCGGCCTCAGTGTCGGGGCGTAGCCGCCACAGATGGTCTACCAAGAACGCATGGCTCCACGAAGAAGAGGCGATGATCGAAACGCGCCACGGGCTCGCCTTCAAGATCCGAGCCACCGCTGATCCCATGTCCATCAGTCGCTTTGGTGATGGCGATGGCGGATCAAACTCGATCTCCTGGCCAAACGGCTTCCACGCACCCTCGGCTGCGATCACCTTGCTGCCGTAGCAGTTGATGGGCATGCAGATCATCGGCCATTCGAAACCGGTGCGACGATGATCGAGAAACAGGACGGTGTTCAAGAATGCATGGGCCAGTTGCTTGTCGTGTAACGGCTCATAGGCATAGGCGACATCGAACCCTGCTTCGAGCAGTGACGCCGTGAGCGAGCGAGCGATGTCGGGCCGGCCTTTGATCTCGACCTCCAGATCTGGGCTCTCGTCCCAATAGCTGGGTCCGCGCCTGCCCTGCTTGGTTTCGTACGGTTTCACCGTCCGGTCGGGATAGGCGAGGATCGAGAACGGCGGGATGAGGTCCTCCTTGAAGTTCTCGTACTGATCGTCGCCCCACACCAGAACAACGTCGGGAGCGAAGGTCTCGAGCTCGGCTCGGACTCGATCAAACCCATCAATAAGGTGCGATCGGTGGGTGGGTGCCGAGGCTTGTCCGCCGTCGTCGCCCCATTCCGCTTGCATGGCCTCAGACCACCCCGACGGATCTTTTGCGTCGGCCGGCACTGCGGGGTCGGCCAGCATGGCGTGCATGATTCCTGCCATGTTTTCGTCTGTGCCGGCGAACGGGGGGTAGTGGGTCATGCCCAGCAGTTGGATCTCAGCCATGGTTGGCCTTCCTCGCGTTGTGGGCCGTTCTCACAGCAAGATGCTGAGCCGGCCGTGGGGTCGTAGCTCTTCCATAGCCAGTATCGCGACCCGTTTTCGGATCTCGAAGCCTGCGGCGCCACCGCGAAGTAGTTCGAGCTTTAGGTGCGCCGGGTAGGAGTCGAGCTGGCCGCCCCGCGAACGATGAGCCAGCACGTTGGCCTGTACCTCGATGTGTCCATCGTCGTGCTCGATCGCCCTCACGTTGGAGGTGATCCGGTGGGTCGTGGATTGTGGGGATTCTGTCCAGGCCGTGCCATCGAGCAATGCGTCGACTCGTTGCGATAACAGGAACCAGTCGTCGCGAACCAGAAAGAGGTCGGTGGTGGGGTCGCCGTTCGGCCGGTCGGTCGAGGGGATCTGGTAGCTGCAGTCGGGCGTGAACAGCTCGAACCACTCCCGAAGTCGCCATTCGTCCAGCAGCTGGGCGTCGTAGTAGAGGAAGTTCTCGACGGCGAGCCGCAGGTCGACATCAACGGGGGGAAGATTTACGACCCTGTCGGTCACGACGCCTCCGATCCTGCGGCCTGAGGTTGCAACGGCTCGTACGGCCAGTCGACTCGTCCTGCCTTCGGCGTGACGACGACTTCGGGGGGATGACTGGTTCCCGTCATCCGGCGGTCCCACTCGCGCCAGAAGGTTCGCATTTGGAGTTCGTCGGCGAAGTTAGGACGGCTCTCGCTCGACATACCTCGTGAGATGTCGTTCCAAGGGGCGTGTTCGTAGGCAGCGAACCCGGCTTGGCACCGTTCGAGCGCTTCGATGTCGTCGGGTGTCGCTAGGCCAGCCGGACCCCAGAACGTCAAGAAGTTCTCCTGCCGCATGTCCTTGAGCTCGGCCACATCGTCGCTTGGTTGCAGACTCCATGCCGTCACCTCCATGTACCCCGGGCTAACCGGGTAGTAGGTGCGGATGGTGATCCCCATGATGAGGTCGACGATGGCCAGATTGGGAAACAGCACCATGTTGCGACCCGAGTACATGCGGTTGGCCCAGGCGTCGCCGTATTTCGCGGCGAAGTGGTCGCGGCGGGCAACCTGTGCTTGGAGGGCGGCATCGTTTGGCAGATCTCGACCGAGGCCCGTATTTTCGCCGCCGGTGCCGTCTGACCCACCGATGACGGCGTTGCCGTTGCCGAGATCCCACGCCAGGTTCGGACCACCACCGGCTGTTCCGAAGAGGCGGCCGAGGTCCTTGCCAGACTCCTTCAACATGGCCAGATAGCGATGGTGTGTTGTCATGGCGTGGTAGCCGTCGTAGCTGTTCTCGCTCAGCAACTTCCAGTTGGCTTTTGCCGCGTAGAGGTGCGTACCGCCAATCACTCGCATGCCAGTGTCTGACTGATCGGCGAAGAGATCGAGGATGTCGGTCGCGCCACCGAGATTTGTCTCGAGGTCGTCGATCTCATCGGTCCACGACAAGAAAATGAAACCTCGGTACGACTCGACCTTCGGCGGTGTGGCCAGGCAGAGGTTGTGCCGGTCGAAGTTCTCGCCGTAGCTCTCCTCGCCAGGAAGGGCCACCAGCGTGCCAGCGGTGTCGAAACTCCAACCGTGGTAGAAGCACTTCAGGAAACGCCCGTGACCCTCGGGTCGAGTTTCGATCTTCATGCCGCGGTGAGGGCACGAGTTCACGAACACCTGAAGTGATCCGTCGGTATGGCGGGTGAGGATGATCGGCCGGCCGCCGACATTCCGGGTGCGGAAGTCGTGGGGCTCGGCCACTTCACTTTCGTGACCAACAAACAGCCACGACCGGTCGAAGATCAGTCGTCGCTCCTGTTCGAGCACCTCCTCGTCAACAAGCGCCGAACGATGCACCCGAAATCTCGGGGTGTCTCGGTCGTCGATGAGGTACCGGCTCTGTGTGGTTCCCTGCCGAGCAACGGCTTGTGTCGACTCACTCATTGGACAGCTCCCTTCGAAGTGGCTGCTCAACCCCCGGTCCCGAGGGGCTGAGCAGCCCGTACATCATGACCCGTCCCCTCGACCACACCGAAATTGTCCTTCTGAAGGGGTGAGCTAGGTTGCATTCTCATGGATCTTGGTCTGAGCGAGCGCGTGGTTGTCGTAACGGGCGGTGCATCGAACATCGGGCGGGCCATCGCCACCGAATTTGCCGCAGAGGGAGCGACGGTTGCCATCCTTGATCGAGACACGGACATGGCCGAACGGACAGCGGCCGAGATCTCCGAGGCGGGCGGCAAGGCAGTGCCCTACGACCTCGATCTCACCGATACCGAGGCAACGGCCAGCACGATGGCGGCGGTCGAAGACGACCTCGGCCCCGTTCACACATTGGTGAACAATGTTGGATGGAACGGGCCGGCCAAGTTCTTTCTCGATCTCACACCGGATCGCTGGGACAAGGCGTACCAGCTCAACCTGTTGCCAACCTTCAGCGCCACCCACGCTGCGCTGGGGCGCATGGTGGAGAGGCGAGAGGGGTCGATCGTCAATATCTCGAGCGACGCAGGCTTTGGCGAGTTCCGGATGGGTGACTACGGCCCAATGAAGGCTGGAGTGATGGCATTCACTCGCACCATTGCCAAGGAATATGGCCGCTATGGCATTCGCGCAAACTCGGTGTGCCCCGGGCTCGTGATCCCGGAACCTGATGCCATCGGCGAAGCCAGTCTGTGGCAACAAGACATCGGCTTTGGCGAGAAACAGATCGCCGACATGGAGGCAGGAACCCCACTTCGACGTCGATCCGAAGCGGTCGACATCGCCTGGACCGTCGTCTATCTCGCCTCCAATCAGGCTCGGCAGCTGACCGGCCAAGCCCTCAGTGTTTCCGGCGGATTTGCGATGCCGCGATGAGACACGAGCGTTAGGTTGAACTGCTCGGGCGTCGGGGGCTGACAGCTGCGTTTGTTCCACCTGCCTGAAACGAAGGGGCCATTGTCATGAGCACTACTGATTCAATGCCAGCCGCACGATTGGACGACGTCGACATCCACTCGCTCGACCGCTACGTCGCCAATGGATACCCATGGGCCGAGTGGGACCTCCTACGTCGCGAGGCGCCGGTGTACTGGTACGACCGCGACGGTTTTCCACCCTTCTGGGCGGTGACCCGGTACGACGATATTCACACCGTCGGTGCCCATCCCGAGGTGTTCTCGAACGCTGGTCCCATCCTGCGACTCGACACAACTGAGAACCTCGATCGGTTCGCTTTCTTCCGCCAGCGTCAGGCCGATCGGTACGACTGGGATGCTGCGGAGCCAATGGACATGGTGTTCAAGGATCGGCCCGACCATCTCGACATGCGGTTGCTGACGATGCGCCGATTCACGCCGGCCGCCATGCGGCGTCTTGAGGCCGATCTCGATCAGCTGTCGAAGGCGTTCGTCCGTGGTTTCATCGAAAAGGCCCGCCAGAGCACCGAACCGATTGACCTCGTTTCAGAGTTGTCCGTTGGGGTTCCCCTGGCCACGATCTGCTCGCTGATGGGTTTACCCTCGACCGACTGGTCGCGATTATCAGAGATGACCGACCAGCTCTTCATTGGCGAGTTGGCCGCTGAACATGCGCAGCCTGGCGAATTGCTGGCCGATGTGCGGCGCCGGTTAGGAACCGAATTGTTCGCCTATATCGAGGACTTGATTGCTGATCGTCAAGCTCGCGGGCCCGAGGGTGGCGATGACTTGGCCACCCTGCTGGTTCACGCAACTATTGAGGGCGAGCCATTGACGCAACAACAGCTTCACGGCTACCTGATGTTGTTGATCGGAGCCGGTAATGAGACCACTCGAAACTCGATCACCGGGGGAGTGAGGGCACTGCTCGAACACCCGGACCAAGCGCGGCTGCTGGCCGAGGCGCCCGCTGCGCGTGTTGAGTCGGCCGTTGAGGAGATCATGCGTTGGGTGTCACCCGTCATCCAGTTCGCCCGCACCGCCCTGGCCGATTTTGAACTTGGTGACACGACGATTCGGGCTGGCGACACGGTCGGTCTCTGGTATCCATCGGCCAACCGGGATGAGGCGATGTTCGCAGACCCCTACCGGTTCGACATCACCCGGTCGCCGAACTATCACCTTGCGTTCGGCCATGGCGTGCACTTCTGCCTCGGCGCCAATCTTGCCCGATGGGAGATGCGTTCGGTGTTCCGCGAGCTGGCGCCACATCTGGCGAACCTCGAGCTCGTCGGGGAACCTCGCCGACTGCCCCACCTCCATGTCGGAGCCGTCCATTCACAGCTCGTTCGATGGGTCGACTAGCCCGGCCGAATCTCGGTCATGACGAGGTCGCTAGCTGCTCGGCTAACTCCAGACACCGTCATGCCCAGATCGATGCCAGTCGGTCGTCGTACGTGAAGGTCCCGTCAGCGGTGAAGCATCTTAGGAAAAAGGCGCCGAAGGATCGGTGAGATTAGTGTGCGGCCATGAAGATCGGCCTGTTCTCACCCCTCCGTTCACCCGTCTGCACACCCGAGTATCTCTCGAGGTTCGGACGCGGATGCGACGAGCGAGGGATCTATTCGATCTGGCTTGGCGAGCACGTGGTGACGTTCCCATCGTACGAATCGAAGTATCCCGGATCTCCCGATGGCGTCTTCCGCTTTCCCGAGAAGAGTGGGCTCATGGACATGGTGAGCTCTCTCGCCTACCTCGCTGCGGTCACCGAAAAGGTGCGGCTGGGCACGGGCATCTGCATCCTTCCGCAGAACAATCCGGTCTACGCGGCCAAGGAGTACGCCAACGTCGACTTCCTCTCCAACGGCCGTCTCGACTTCGGTGTGGGTGTCGGTTGGAGCTGGGAGGAGTTCGAGGCATGCGGCGCTCCGTTCGAGCGACGCGGTGCCCGTTGCGATGAGTATCTCGATGTGATCAAGACTCTTTGGTACGACGATCTCTCGTCGTACCAGGGCGAGTTCTACAACCTGCCCGAGTGCCACCTGTACCCGAAACCGGTGCAGGAGACCGTGCCCATCACCATCGGTGGACACAGTAAGGGCGCGCTCCGGCGGACCGCACGGTACGGAGCGAAGTGGTACGGCATAGGCCTGACTCCGGAACAGACCAAAGCCGAGCTGGTTCGCGTCGACGAGGCTTTGGCCGCCGAGGGCCGCACTCGCGACGACCTTTGGATCATCATGGGTTCGGTAAGCGACCGGATCGATCCGACAGTGGTCGAGGAATACGCCGAGGTTGGCGTTGATGAGGTCCTCATCCCGTTCCTGCGCCATGGCGAGAAACACCTCGACGCCAACTTGGACGAGATCGTTGGCTACCTCGAGATAGCGGCGAGTCTCTAGTCGCTCGTCGGGTTCACCAGGGCGAGAGACCGAGCGCTTCTTCTCGCGCTCTCATTCGCTCCAGTAGCTCACGCAGTGCGGCCATTTGGTCTGAGCCGGTTTGCTGCGCAGCGAGGAGCATCGTGGCGAGCTGTTCGCTCAGGTCGCCATGCACCTCGGCGAGAGCCGAGGGCTTGGGATAGGCAGCGCGCAGAACATTGTCGCCGGCGCTGATGACTTCATCGAAGCGCTGCGCTGTGTTGAAGCGCTGCGCTGTGTTGAAGCGCTGCGCTGTTGGGTTGTCTATGAGCGTGGGATCGGCGCCACTGGCTTGGCGTAGGGTTGCAACGAGATCGGCGCAGTCGGCGTGGAGTAAGGGTCCGTAGCGGTCGATCGATTGGCCGGAACGGCGGACGATACCGATGGCGGCTATTACCTGATTGCGGATCGGGCCCCGATCGAGGTCCGGCAGCACCGTTTGCTCCAGAGCCTCTGCCACCCCGGCCAGAAGTTCTGCTGGTGATGGTTCGGTCACGCCGGCACCAGTTCGTAAAAGCGGCGAAGGAATGCGCTGACCGTCGCGGCCCGATCGGCGTGACGGAGATTGAGGGTGAGCCGGTCGTGAAACGAACGGGCGCCGGTGAGGGAAATGACGGCGTGCTTCGCCTCGGCGAACGCCTGATACCACCGCAGCCGGTCTCGATCGACGATGTAGCCGCACCCCTGTTCGTACGCGGCCAAGAAATCGTCGAACGGGAGCGACCAACGGGGACTCCAGAGATCTCGGTAGACCCAGCCCAGATCTTCGACCGGGTCGCCGAGGTGGGTCATCTCCCAATCCAGCAGAGCCGTGAGCTTCGGCCCGTCGTACAGCAGATTGCCGAAGCGCAGATCGCCATGAACGATCGAAACCCGTGCGGGCGCCGGGGCGTTGGCTCGCAACCATTCGAAGGCCCACCGAAGGCCAGGCTGGGCCCCCACCCGCTGGCGTTCGAACTGGTCCTGCCACAGATCGAGTTGATCGAGAGCGGCACCGGCCGGTGTAACCGAGTCGAGGAAGGGGAGCGAGGCCGCCTGCCAGTCGAAGTCGTGAAGGCAGGCTGCTGCCCGGGCCAGCTCGAGGGCGACGGCTCTCAAATCGGCATCGCCTGTTTCAACCCGGAGGGGCCGCATGCTGGCGATTCCCTCGACGTGGCCCGTGACGAAGAACGGCTGTCCCAGCCATTCGCCCGATTCGTCGCACCAGAGCGCCGGTGGCGCAGGAACACCCGATTCGCCGATCGCGGCGATGACGCCGAACTCTGGGGCTAGTGACGTTTCCAGTTGGCCGGCCTCAGCTTTCAGCAACATCACGCAGCGCTCAGTTCGTTGTCCCTCGGGCACCGACCAACTTGCGGTAAATGACCACGGCTCGCGGGCATTGCCGATCGAGCTGATCAGCGCCACGTCAGTAACGATGGGCCGGGCATCGGCGCCGAGCTGGGCCACCAGAAAGCTGGTGAGTCCGCCCGCCAGCTGGGCTTCTCGGTCTACCGCAGCCGTGCTCATTCGAGGAAGGACCAGCCTTCCCGCGTCGGTGAAGCGCAGGCGTTGTAGGCATTGGGATCTATGGGCTGCATGAGCCCGGTCGTTGTCTCGCCGTCGCAGGTGATGCGGCAGAGGTGCTCGTCAAGCCCCTTCAACGATGCCCGTACCTCGGGGTCGTTGACGTCGAAGATGTCGCCCTCGATCAGCTCCTCGTCTCCGCTGTATTCACCCTGATGAATGTTCTTGTCGGGGGTGCCGCCGTACATTCCACAACGTAGGTAGGCCGTTTGGTTGCCGATCCGCTCGTAGCGGAGATGCTTTACTTCACCGGAGTCGAAGGTGTAGTCGACCTCGCCTTCGAGAAAGATCTGCGTGTCCTCCTCGAAGCGGAAGCGCCGCACCACGTTCGCTACTCGGCCGGCGCCTGGACGGGCGTCGCCGAACGGATAGAACACCTTGTCGCCCCAGATGGTGAAGTCGTTGAAGGCAACAAAGCTGTTGCCGTTAACGCCAACATGCATTCGACCACCCAAGGCCAACTCGGGGCCACCGACACCGCGACCGACACCCCAGTGACGGTCCCGAGTGCCTCGGCCCGAGCCAGGGGCGATTTCGATGTGTTCGCCGTCCACCTCAACCCAGCCGGATACGTCGCCGAAGCTCTCGAATCCGGTGGTGACATCGGGCCGGCGGCCGCGCGGATAGCCGCGATCGATAGGAAGGGTCGGCTCTCGGAAGACCTGCCGGGTTGTGTCGGAGAAATCGAGATCGAAGCTGACCCCCCATTCGTTTGGCTCGAGCACGAAGCGCCACTGGCGTAGACCCTGGATGACCTCGGGAGCAATAGGCCCGAAGCGCATGTCCATGCGGTCGACGCCCAGTGGACGAAATGCCCGCACCGTCCGATGGATACCGTTGTGGTTCACAATGGCGTAGGCCTCGGCCCGGTCGAGGTTGGGGTAGAAACTGCACCCGGTGGCGACGAGCACGCTGCTTTCGACGTCGTGAGCGACCATCCAGTAGCGCTCGTATGCCTTTGGGTCGCTCGCCATCATGATCCGAATTGGATCGATGGTCTGATGGATCATGTAGTCGTCGACGGGAGAGAGCGGGTACTGCTCATCGAAGTGAGGGCTGTCGCCGACGGTCAGCTTTGGGGTTCGGTCTGGGGCTGACGGGTTCGGAGGAGTTTGGTCTGTCATGAAAGGAGTGCCTGTCGATGGTCGGGATGAGCAATGGCAGCGAGTGCC
The DNA here is from genome assembly GCA_047638695.1 of Acidimicrobiales bacterium. Classification (GTDB taxonomy): domain Bacteria; phylum Actinomycetota; class Acidimicrobiia; order Acidimicrobiales; family SZUA-35; genus JAHECQ01. The sequence goes on from JBLINY010000032.1 coordinate 13,997, forward strand.
GCTGGGCGGTCTTCCAAAGGGAGACCACGGAGGTGGGCAACACCGTGCTCGGTCACGATGGTGTCGACCAGATATCTAGGAATGGTCACACTGGCGCCGGCCGGAAGCTGTCGCACGAGGCGGGATTGTATTCCTTTGGCCGCCGTCGATGGCAGGGCGATGATCGACTGTCCCGACGGTGAGATGGAAGCGCCAAGGGCGAAGTCGGGTTGGCCGCCGGGGCCGCTAAGCACCCGGTCGCCCGCCATCTCGGCGTTGACCGAGCCATCAGCGGCAACCGACAGAGCTGAGTTGATGGCAACGAAGTTCTCGAGGCGCGCTAGCGCGACCGCTCCGTGAGAGTACGACGAGGGCACGGTGTGTATCTGGCGGTTCCGGTGGGCCCAGTCGAACGAGCGTCGAGTGCCGAGGACTCCGGTCACAACCATCAGACCCCGGTCGATGTTCTTGGTTGCCCCGGTCAGTGCGCCCGACTCCACCAGGTCGATAACAGTGTCGCCCACCATGCCGCCGTGAAGACCCAGGTTCTTACGATCGGTCAGCGCTCCCAGGATTGACTCTGGGATGGCGCCGATGCCGAACTGGAGGACGGCGCCATCACCGACCTGGGCAGCGGCGTTAGCGCCGATGGTTTGCGCGATCTCGTTCGGTTTCGGCACCGCTAGCTCTATGAGTGGATGGTCCACATCGACCAGCAGGTCGACCTCGTTCCGTTGTACTTCGCCTGCCCCGAAGGTGTAGGGCATCTGCGGATTCACCTCGGCGATTACCAGTGGCGCAGTGCGCAATAGCTCGAGGCTCACCCCGGCAGAAACACCCAGGCTGAAACGACCCTCCGGCCCGGGAGGACTGACCTGAACGATTGCCACATCGATTGCCTGTGGCGCTCCGGGCCGTAGCAGCGAGAAGTACTGGCTGTAGGCGGCGGAGATGGTCGACAACACGCCGGCCTCGCGCATCTTGGCGACGGCACCGGTCGGCTGAAGACAGGTGAGCGAGAAGGGCTCGCCCGGAAAATCGAAAGGCGCGAGCGGTTCGACCAAATAGTCGGTCACAAGCTCGAGCGACGACCAGCGGTCACGATGGTCGGCCAGTGCCTGTACCAGCGTTGTTGGCACGGCGCAGATTGGGGATAGGTAGACGCGGTCGCCGTTGCCGATGGCGGCCATGGCCTGCTCGACGGTGGCCGACTTGCCCTGCCGGCTGACGTTGGGTGGCGGCAGATCGAGATGTTCCACTTACTTCAGAGCTCCGTTGTGTTGCAGCCGGTCGACTTCCTCGGCCGAGTAGCCCAACAGCTCGGTCAGCACCTCGAGGTTGTGCTGGCCCAGCAGGGGAGCAGGTCGACGCAACCCATTCGGACCGGGGCTGAGCTTCCAGGGGACACCGGCAACGACATGGTTCCCGGTTACGGGGTGCTCTGGCCGCGCCAACATGTCGAGTGCCTCCATGTGCTCGTTTCCCCGCCAGAGGTCGATGGGTGACAGCGACGGGATAGAGGCGACGCCAGCGGCCTGGAGCGCTCGGCACCGATCCCAACGGTCGCCGGCCGAGGTCCACTGGCTGATGATGTCATCGAGGTCGTCTTCGTTGGTCTTGCGTAGCGCCATGGTCTCGAAGCGAGGGTCGCTGAGCAGGGCGGGATCGATGACATTGGCTGCCGCCACCCAGGCCTCCTGAGTGGTGCAAGCAATAGTGAGCCACTGGTCCTCGCCCGCGGATGGGTAGCAGTTATGAGGAGCCCAAACAGCGTCGCGGTTGCCCTGGGGCATAGGTGACTCACCGGTGGCCAGATACTCCATCCAAAGCTCGCCGATGCTGCTCGCCATTCCTTCCACCATGGCAACATCGATCCGTGCAACGGCCCCGGTACGGCGCCTGGCCACCAGTGATGCCACGACTCCCCAAAGAGCGGTGAGCCCAGTACAGGGATCGCCGACGGCGACGCCGGTCTCGAGCGGCGGCCCGTCCGCGTAGCCGTTGGCCGAGTACAACCCGGAGAAAGCGCCGCCAGCAGGCCCATAGGCCATGTAGCTAGCCGAAGGACCGGTCTGGCCGAAGCCAGTGAGCGATGTGACGATGATGTCGGGGTTGATGGCTCGGACGTCGTCCACCCCCAGGCCGAGGCTGGCCATAACTCCGACCCCGAAGTTGTCGATGACAACATCGCTACAGGCGATCAGCTTCTTCACCACGTCGAGGGCATCAGGGTGATGGAGGTCGATGCCGACGCTGCGCTTGTCGGTGTTGTAATGCTGGAACATGCCCGCGGTGTTCGCCTCCACCGGCATGCCAATCGGGCTAATCGGAAGTCGGCGGAACAGACAGAGACGGTCGGGCGATTCGAGCCTGATGACGTCGGCTCCAAGGTGGGCGAGGTATTGCGTGCAGAACGGCCCGGCCCAGACCCAGGTGAAGTCGCACACCCGTACACCTTCGAGAGGTCGCGCCTCCTGCGCCGAAGCTGCAGAATCAGCCGGTGGTGCGGCGACGGGCAGCTTGGACCCGGTCGGCGCTGGCCCGGGCTTCCAGCCTTCGCCGTTGTGCTCGCCAAGCTGGGGTGCACTCGTTCGTAGCGCCCACCACGACTGATCGTTCTTGAACCCGGCGCCAGGCACTTCGAGGCCATCCGGGGTTGTGGCGAAGAAGCCCCGAGCCGCAAATTGTGGATTGTCAGCGATCTGGGGCATCGAGTTCACCGGTGTGAACGGGATTCTGGCTGCCTGCGCAGCCTCGTAGAGTTCGTCCACCTTTTGGGTTGTTAACCACTCGCCGAGGTACAGATCGAGCAAGTCAACGTTGTCCTGCCGATCTTCGTTTGTGGCGAAGATCTCCATCTCGGCCCATTCGGGGTTGCCCATCAAGTTGCGGAGCGCGGCCCACTGGGCTTCCTCTACGCACAGGATTTGGATCATCCCGTCGGCGCAGGCATAGATGCCCCATGGCAAGAGGGTCTTGACCCCGAGGCGAGATGGGTCGATGTTCATGAATGAGGCGATCGCAGGAGCCGTCTCGGTCATCTTGGCCCCGGCGGCCATGCCGGAGAAGTCGACGAAGCGGCCGGACCCCGTGCGGTCCGCCTGATCAAATGCGGCAAGAGTTGCCGCCGCGGCACCGTTCGCAACCATGATTGATGCGTGATGGCCGGGGGCTTTTAGTGGGGGTAGTTTTGGGTCACTGGCCGAGCTGGGAGAGACGAAACCCCAGCTCGACGCGTGGATCATGTTCAGTTCCTCCGCCGCGAAGTCGGCGTAGGGGCCGGTGGCGCCATAGGGCGTTAGCGAGGTGACAACCAGACTTGGCTTGCCGGCGGCAGCCAGTTCGTCATACGTGAGACCTGCGACCGCCGCTTGGGAGGGGGTGAGACCGTGGATGACGATGTCGGCATCGGCGACAAAGTCCCACAACCCGTCGGTGACCGATCGCTTGTTGGCGTTGAGCCACCGATGGATGTCGTGAGGACGATTCCTGACGAGGTCGTCTGGTGTCTCGAAGCGCACAACGTCGGCATCGAGATCGGCGAACAGCTTGCCGACCCATGCCGGACCGACCCCACTGCCGATCTCTAGAACGCGGATGCCGGCCAAGCCGCTCCCGCCAGACGGCACTGTCTCAGATCCGCTCGTCGCACGCACGACCCGAGCTTGTCACACCGGTTCCATCTGTTCCGAAGTGAGCTGCCATCAGGCGTCGGGTCTTCGGGCCGCCGATGGGGCACTAGCGTTGCCACTAGGCCGCTTGTGGTCTCGGGAGGAGACTGCGATGAGCCATTGGACCGAGTTCGGAATTCGTCGACTTCCTCCGATGTCTGCCCGTAGCAGGGTCGTTGAGATCCCACCTCCGATTCAGGCCGAGATCGACAAGCGGTTTCCGCTGCTCAAGCATCCGCTGACCGGAATCAGCACAGGTGGGGTGCCCACAGCCGGCCTGTTTCCGCTGCATTCGACCGGAGTCAGCACGGCACCTATCGCCGAAGCAGCTCAGGCGTTTCTCTCCGCCCTCGACGCCGCAGCCCGAGCGAAAGCGCAGTTGCCTCTGGACGCGGACGAGTGGCGAACGTGGCTCAACGTGCACATGAACTTTTTTCGCCATGGAGTGATGCTCGAGGATCTCCCCGTCACGACTCGTCAGTTGGCGCTCGACCTCGTGAGAGCCACGCTGTCGGCCCGCGGCTACGGCTTGGCTCGCGACATCATGCGGCTGAATGAGCTGCTTGCCGAACTCACGGGCAGCCCCGATGAGTACGGCGAGTGGCCCTATTTCGTCACCGTCTTTGGTGACCCATCCAGCGGGGCGCCATGGGGCTGGCAGATAGATGGCCACCACCTCGTGGTCAACTGCGTCGTTGTCGATGACAACCTGGTTCTCACGCCAACCTTCATGGGATCCGAACCATGTCACGTGCATGAGGGCCCACTCGCCGGGACAGAGGTCTTTGTCGCCGAGGAACGGGCTGGTCTCGACCTAGTCCGGTCGCTCGACGAGGTTCAAGCGGCGAGGGCGATCTTGCGACCCTCGATCCATCCCGACGATCTGCCGCTTGACATGCAGCACCCGTTCGACGGACGCATGGTGGCCGGAGCGTTCAACGACAACGCGGTCATCGGCCACGAGGGTGTAGCGGCGCGTGACTTCAGCGATGCCCAACGTCAACTTCTGCGTTCACTCGTCGGCGGCTATGTGGGCTGGACGCGAGACGGCCACGCTGAGGTGAAGATGGCCGAGGTCGAAGCACACCTCGACGACACCTGGTTCTCGTGGATGGGAGCTACTGGCGAGAAAGGACCCTTCTACTACCGGGTTCACAGTCCGGTGGTACTTATCGAGTTCGACCATCACCCTGGCGTCGTATTCGACAACAAGGAGCCCTCTCGGAACCATGTGCACACGATCGTTCGGACGCCGAACGGGGGCGACTACGGCGCTGATCTGCTGCGGCAACATCATGAGCGTTACGACCATTCGCACGGCCACCACGATCCTCGGAGCTGATCGCTAATGGATCAACCGTTGTCCGGCATTGTCGTGGTCGAGCTGGCCACTGGTGTTGCCGGCCCCTACGCCGGCAAGTTGCTGGCCGACTTCGGAGCTGATGTGCTGAAGGTCGAGCCCCCGGCTGGCGATCCATCGCGACGCGAGGGCGCACGGCCGGGCCCACGGCCCGAGGTCGAACGCAGCCCACTGTTCTTGCACCTGAACCGCAACAAGCGATCAGTAGTGATTGGCAGTGGAGACTCCGACTCGCTGCGTTCTCTCATCGCAGGGGCCGATCTGGTGTTGGAGTCCGACGGCCCCGGTGCCCTGGCCCGCTTCGGGCTCACTGCTGACCTGCTCCGAGCAGAACGAGCGAATCTGGTCCTCACCAGCGTCACCCCATTCGGGCGGTCGGGCCCCTATGCAGGGTTCCGCGCCGACGAGCTAGCGACCTATGCCATGGCCGGTCCGCTGCACGCAACAGGTATGCCCGACCGGGAGCCGCTGAAGCTGGCAGGCAACATCGTGCAGTATCAGTGCGGCAGCCTTGCGGCTGCTTCCTCGCTGGCGGCGCTGACGATGGCCGAGCAGTCGGGGCACGGTGTTCACGTTGATGTCAGCGGCTTCGAGGTTCAGGCAGCATCGATCGATCGCCGAATGTCGTTGCTGGTGAACTATCTCTTCACCGGCAGGCTGGGGCAGCGAGAAGGTGGGCACAAGGTTGGTCGCTTCCCTGTTGGTGTCTTTCCGACCGCAGATGGCTACTGCCAGATCGTCTTTGCTCCGAACTGGATCGATCGAGTGGTGGCGATGCTCGAGAACGATGAACTGACCGCCCGAGTTGCCGCTCCCGATTGGATGGACGACGAGGGCATTCCGGAGCTGATGAACGAAGTGTTGTTCGTGTGGACGCTCTCTCGAACCAAACAGCAAGCCATGGAGGATGCCCAGGCACTTGGGTTGGCCGTGACCCCGCTGAACTCGACCACGGACGTCTTGGCCGACGATCACTTCCGGCAGCGAGACTTCTGGGCATCGGTCGAGCATCCAACGGTCGGACGCTTCGACGCACCCGGACCGCAATTCCGCATGGTCGACGGCTGGCGTCAGCGGCTCCCCGCCCCGCTTCTTGGCCAACACACCGACGAGGTCCTGGCTAATCCCCCGGTCGCTCGGCCGGCCGGCCAAATCTCGCAACCCTCGGTGCCACCGTCCTTGCCGCTTGCCGGCGTACGGGTGCTTGACCTGACGGTCGTTTGGGCTGGCCCGCTCTGCACGACGTTGCTCGGTGATCTCGGTGCCGAAGTGATCCGGCTCGACAATCCGAATCTGTTCCCGACGGCTACGCGGGGTGCCATTCCTCGCCCCCGACCCGGTCACGAGCAAGAGTTTGGTCAGCACTGGGGCGTCTATCCCGAGAATGAGGGAGGGGAGCGACCCTGGAACCGTGTTGGTCCGTTCGTCGTCCACGCCAGGAACAAGCGCGGCGCCACTCTTGATCTCCGCACCGACCTGGGCCGTGAGACCTTCCTCCGGCTCGTTGATGAAAGCGATGTGTTCGTCGAGAACAACTCGGCCAAAGTTCTGGATGCGCTTGGGCTCGGCTGGGACGAGTTGCATCGGCGGAACCCGAGACTGATTGTGACGAGAATGCCCTCGTTGGGGATCAGCGGTCCCTACGCCGACTACGTCGGGTTCGGCGCCCACATGGAAGCACTGTGTGGCCTGTCGTCGCTGCGGGGCTATGTCGATCTGGACGCCACGGCACTCGATGCGACCTATTTCATGGACCCCGCTAGTGGTGTTACAGCTGCGTTCGCGGTGATGGCAGCGCTGCGTCGACGGGAGCGAACCGGCGAGGGTGAGTTGATCGAGTTTGCCCAGGCCGAGAACCTGCTGAATTACATCGGCGAGTACCTCATCGATGCCTCGCTCACCGGCGAGGCCCATGAGCGCCACCAAAACCGGCACCCGCATCGGGCTCCACAGGGGGTGTATCGGTGTGCCGGTGACGATCGCTGGATCACGCTCTCGGTTGCCGATGATGCCGATTGGAGTCGGTTCGTTGAGTTTGTAGGTCGGCCGGCATGGGCGCTGGCGGCCGGGCTGGCCACCGAGGAAGGGCGGCGTGATCAACACGCTGAGATCGACCGGCAGATTGCGTCGTGGACGACGCCGCAGGATCGAGATGCATTGGTTGACCGCGCTCGATCGTTCGGTCTCGACCTGGCCCCTGTACTCGACGAGGCCGATCTCCTTGGCGACCCGCACCTGGAGGCTCGTGGGTTTTTTCGAGAGAACGGCTCGGCCGATGTGCCGCCAACCCGACTACCCGGACACCTCTGGCGGTGGGACGGCCCCGACCTCGAGCTGGGCCCGCTCAATCGAATGGGAGGCGACAATGACTATGTCTACAGAGACCTGCTTGGGCTGACCGACGACGAGTTCGCAGCACTAGATGCCGAACGGCATCTGTCGCTCGACTATCTCGATTCGAATGGTCGGCCGCTCTAGGCATCGGCCAATCGAGTAGTTTCAACCTCCTTAGAGCCAAGGGGGCCAGCATGCGAGTCGGAGCAACCATCTTCTGTCAGAACTATGCCGATTGGGATCGGTACGAGGCAGCCGAGCGGGGCGAATCGGTAGCCGATCGGCCTGAAACCAACGATCGGTCGATCTTTTTCGAGGAGATCGAGATCGCCAAGCTGGCTGATCGATCGGGATTCGACAGTGTGTGGACGATCGAGCACCACTTCACGCCCTACACGATGGTGACCAACCCGCTGCAGCTCCTCACCTATCTGGCTGGCGTCACCGAGCACGTGGATTTAGGAACGATGGTGATCGTGTTGCCGTGGCACAACCCGGTTCGGGTTGCCGAAGACATCGCCATGCTCGATGCCCTCCTTGGCGATCGTCAGGTGATCGCCGGTGTAGGGCGGGGCCTGGGTCGGCGCGAGTACGGGGGCCTTGGGGTCGACCAGAACGAAGCCCGCGGCCGGTTCGACGAGAGCATTCACATCTTGCGTCAGTTGCTCGGCACCGGTAGCTGCACCTTCGAAGGTGAGTACTTCCAGGTCGACGGCGTGCAGCTTCGTCCTCAGCTGGCTGGCGATCTTTCAGGCGCCTTGTACTGCGCCGCCGGGTCGCCCGAGACAATGGCGGTGATCGCCAAGAACGACGTGAAGCCTCTGATGATCCCCACCGTCAGCCTTGATCTGACGTTGCAGGGGGCACGGGAGTTCATGCGCCTGCGACAGGAGGTTGGCCTGCCACCAACCGACACCAAACTGGCGTTGTGGATGTACTGCGCCGAGTCAGAAGATGAGGCGAGGAGCGGTGCCGAGCGGTACATGCGGGAGTACGCCGACAGTGCGCTACGGCACTACGAAATGACCGGCACCCACTTCGACGGTATCACCGGGTATGAGGGCTATGCCGAGCGGGCTGCCGCTCTTCGGGCCGACCCGGCGCCCTTCCTCGACGGGTTCTTCGCTCGTCATCCGTGGGGGACCCCGGCGATGGTGATCGAGAAGATCAGCGAGTTGGCTGAGCAATTTGGCACGTCGGAGATCATGGGAGTTTTCCGGTACGGCGGCATGGGCCACGAGGAAGCAGCCCGAAGCATGACGCTCTTCGCCGAGCAGGTGTTGCCCGAGGTGCAGCGACTGAACCCTGCACCGATCAGCCTGACTTCGGTCTAGGTGGGTTCTTCTCTGATCGTGTGCCGCGCTCCGGTTGCCCACCACACGTCAACCCGCGACCGGTGGTGATCGGCGCGGAACTCGACCTTGAGCCCGGGCGATGCGGATTCGACCTTCACGGTGAAGCCCGGGTTGGGTGTGGCCCAGAGAACAACAACGCCGTCGGCTGAGAACGAGACGGCCGCGGTGCCGCCCACAAGGGCGTACGTCTCGCTGGTCGCTGCCTGTGTCGTTGGTGTCTGCGTTGTAGGTGTCTGTGTTGTAGGTGCCTGTGTTGTAGGTGTCTGGGTTGTGGGCGAGGCCTCGGTTGTTGGACGCTGGTTTGCTGGCGCCGCCGATGTTGGGGGTTGCGTGCCTCCGATGCCTCCGGTGGTTGACGAAGACTGGACTGCGAAGGAGGCTGCTGGCGGGGCGGATGTCGTCGGTGTTGATTGCCGCTCTGTCACCGCCTGTGGGTTTCCTACAACGTTGATTGCGGGCGCAGGATCGATGACCTGGTTGTCGACGACGGCAACGCCCGCCCACGCAACACCGATGGCGGCGGCTGTTCCACCTAGCCACAGCACGAAGAGGGCGATCTTCTTCACCGGCCCAGTGTCGCTCGGCAACCGGTTCTTCGGGCCAACGCCGCCTTAAATGATCCCTAAATCACGGCCGTCAAAATCGCGGCACCCAGGCCACCGTCGAACCAGTGACGGTGGATGTGTGATGCTGTACCGATGTTCGAAGGACAGATCGAGTCAATCCATCGAGCGGCGGCGGGGTCAGCGCCGATGGAGGAGCTTCACGAGGCCGTGCTCGTTGCGAACGTCGGAATCGATGGCGACCGCTATGCCAGCGGGCTTGGTCACTACTCCGGACGTCCCCATGTAGATCGGCAGCTCACCCTGATCGAGGCTGAGGTGCTCGACGCCCTTCGCCGCGATCACCAAGTTGAGCTTCATCCAAATGAGCATCGACGGAACATCACAACCCGAGGGGTGCCCGTCAATCACCTGGTCGGTGCCTACTTCTCTCTTGGCAGCTGTGTGCTCTACGGCGGCCGGCTCAACGTTCCCTGTGCCTACTTGGATGGGTTGGTGGGTCGGTCGGTGTTCCGACCCCTTGTTCATCGGTCGGGCGTGAACGCCCGCATCATCGTGGGTGGCACGATTCGTCCGGGCGACATCGTGGCGCCGGTTCAACCGGACACGCTCGATCCCGAGCTGGTGGCGGCCAACGAGCAAACACCAGTCGAGCCAGCCCTCGAAGTGATCTGACTGGTTCAGGCCGCCTAGCGGAGCTGCGGCAGCACTTCTTCGGCTAGGCGTTGGTCGGATTCGGCAACCACTGCCAGATCAGCATCGCGGGATGCGGTGACGAAGACGAGCCTGCCATGCCGGAGAAGTGAGCAAAGACACCAACGGTTCCCGCGATGGTGGCTCGAGCCAGCTCAACGTCGGGATCGGCAGTGCAGTTCACGTACGCCCCGAGGCTGAGGAGGTTGGGATCGAGCCCTGCGGCCTCCCGTGTCTGTTTGGCCAATGCGATGGCATCGCCAACCCGCTGTGGGTCAGCACCCATGGCGAAGGTGATTCGCTCGGCGCGAACGGCCGACAACGCGATCACACGTGGTCCGGTGGCGGCGACATCAACCGGCACCTTCGCCAGTCCCGTCGCTGCGATCCAGGTGTTCCGACTCTCGTAGCCGTCGATGTTGACCGCGTCGCCCCGCAAGTAGGTCTGCACATCAGTGACGTACTCCTCGAACGCTGTGACCGGGAAACGCGACATACCAGAACTCAGATATTTGGGGCTCCTCCAGTGAGTCCGCTGGCGCTGCCGGCCAGAGTTTGTTCGCCCTCTTGGTTGTGAACGGCGACGTCTACGAGGGCTCGGGTCTTGCCGCCGGTGGCAATGAAGCCAGCGACCGTGCCGCTCGCGGTAAGGGTGTCACCCTCGAAAACCGGACGTAGAAAGCGCACGTCCATCTGGCCGCCGACGACGAATCCGGTGCCCAGGGCCTCGGTCATCAAGGCTGAAATGTAGGCACTGCTCATCATCCCCTGGGCGATCGTGGTGCGGAATCCCTTTGCCCGGGCCCACAACGGGTCGGTGTGAATCGAGCCTGGCTTTACACCGGAGTACACGTCGATCTGTTGCTGGTGGAGCTGGCGACTGACCGGCCCCAGTTTCTGGCCGACGATGAGGGCCGCTGTTCGGCCTTGGGCAGAGGCGATGGCAGGGTCAACAGCGTGTGGCACGGGCTGAGGCCGAGGTCCGGTACCGGCCGGCGGTGCCGTTTCATTGCTGAAGAGCATCTGGACGAACTGTCCCTTCACCAGTGTGTTGTCTGCCTCATCAACCGTTCGGTACTCGGTCACCATGTACGGCTTGTCGCGTCGCACATACTTGTCGGCTAATCGCCCAGCGGTGCGGGCCCGCGTGCCCAGCGGGATTGGAGCGATGAACTCGAACACCATTCGAGCATGCAGGCCGGCCGGTACGACGTAGTGGTTGTGGCGAAGGAAAAGCGCTTGATTGGCGAGCAGCGTTGGATGGACGATCGGCCCACCGAATGGCCCCTCTCCGAAGAACAGAGGGTCGTGGTCTTCGACGGCGTAGGCATAGGCCGTGACGTCTTGGGGCCGGATCAGCCGGTCGTCGGATTGAAACTCCTCGCCAACGACCAGCTCGCGGTAATCGATCGTCGGAAAGCCGTGGCGATCCAATACCTCGGGATCGAACGAAGCCGGTCGAAGTCGGGTCATGTCACCGGATCGCCGAACGTCAGCACGGTGCGCGCACCAGTTCCGGCCTGCAACGCAGCGAAGGCATCGTTCACGCCCTCAAGGCCCGGCCGGCCCGAGATCAGTTCATCGAGGTGCAGTCGTCCCTGCTTATTGAACTCTAGGTACCGGGGGATGTCGGTGCGGAACCGGTTCGAGCCCATTCGACATGTCTGAATGGTGCACTCGGGGCGGATGGCAGCGTACGGGATCTCGAATACGGCGCCGTCGGGCGGCACGCCCACGATGGTGCAGGTACCCCGCACAGCCAATGACATGGCGGCTTGGGTGACCAAGGCAGGAACTCCAACCGCCTCGAAGGCGTGGTTGACTCCGCTTCCACCGGTCAGCTCCCGTACCGCACTGACCGGGTCGTCGACGGCGCTGACATCGACGACGTGAGTTGCGCCGAGCGAGCGGGCCAACTCGAGCTTCGCCGGGACCCGGTCGACCGCGATGATCTGGCCCGCACCAGCAATCGCGGCGCCCTGAATGATCGAGAGTCCAACACCACCACAACCGAAGACGGCAACGGTCTCGCCGGCACGAACCGCTGCGGTACGAAGAGCGGCACCGACACCGGTAAGAACCCCGCAGCCAACCAGACAGGCAACGTCCAGGGGAATGTCAGGTTCGATGCGAACGAGGGAATTCTCGTGAACCAGCATCTTCTCGGCGAAGCCACCAATGTTGATGAACCCCTGCACCTTTTCGTCGCCTGCTGACAATCGGGGGGCCGAACCGCGAGGGCGAGCAGTCGGGTTGGCGGTGCAAACGTTGGGGTGTCCGCCGAGGCATTGCTCGCAACGACCACAGAAACCAGACAGGCAGGTGACGACGTGATCGCCGGGGCTGACATGGGTGACGTTTGCCCCGACGGCTTCGACGACGCCGGCGCCCTCATGACCGAGCACCATTGGCATCCGGCCGCCAAAGACGATGCCTTCGTAGATGTGAAGGTCGCTGTGACACACCCCGCTGGCGACGGTGCGGACAAGCACCTCGTTGTCGAGCGGGTTGTCGATCGTGAGCGTTTCGATCGTCAGGGGTTCGTTCGCTGCTCGAAGAACTGCGGCTTGGATTTCCATCGTCCCATCATCGTCGGTGTGATGCGCTGGCACCAAGGGCGAGTGTGTTGCCGCTACCGGGTTACCGGCTGTACCTCGTTGCGGTCGGCCCTGACGTAGGGTCGGTGGCCAGCAGCAGAACCAGATAGCAGGAGACACGGTGACCCGAACCTCGATCGAGATCGACAGCTTTGAACACGCGAACCCGATTCCGGCCGCGACGCGGGTGGGGCCCCTGATCGAGTCGAGCATCATCCCGCCCTTCAACGATGGTGTCCGCGAAGTTCCCGACACACTCGAGGAACAGATTGACAACCTGTTCCTGCACATGGGCAACATGCTCGATGTGGCCGGGGCCACCTGGGACGACATGGCGAAGATCACCTTCTTCGTTGCCGACGCGGCGGCGTCACGGGCCGCGCTGAACGGCCCGTGGGAACAGAAGTTCCCCGACCCCAAGTCGCGTCCGGCGCGACACAATCTCGAGATCCCGGGTGCTGGCAAGGCGCAGATCTCCTGCGTCTTCACCGCCTACGTCACAGGCTGATCACAGCCGACAGCCTTCTTTCAGAACGAGCTGCGTCGCCTGCTCTAACTCGGGCGACGGCCTGGGCGGAAGCGATAGCTTGGACCGTTCCTGCTCCCGAAAGGCACCCCGAAACAATGGCCATGACCGTAAAGCAACGGCGAGACGCTGCAAAGGCTCTTGTCAAGGCCGAGAACACCCGCGAATGGATGGAACCGATCACGCTCACCTACGACGGGGCTGACATCGAGGATGCGTACGCCATTGGCCAATTGGTCACCGACGCCAAGGTCAAGGCCGGCAGGATTGTGAAAGGCCACAAGGTCGGGCTCACGTCGAAGGCCATGAGGTCCACCACGGGAGCAACCGAGCCCGACTACGGAACCATCTTCGACAATTGGTTTGTCGACGAGGGAACCAAGGTGTCGATGAGCACCATGAACCGACCCAATGTCGAGATCGAGTTGGTCTTCATTCTCAAGACGAACCTCGGTGGGCCCGATGTCAACGCGGTTGACGTCATCAACGCCACTGACTACGTGATGCCAGCCTTCGAGGTCGTCGATTCACGCTTCTCAAAGCGAGGCAAACCGGGTGTTGTCGACAGCATCGCCGATGCTGCGTCCTGCGGATTCATTATCGTTGGCGGCAGCCCGTCGAAGCTCACCGACATCGATGTTCGCCATGTAGGGGGAGCGCTCTACAAGAACGGCGAGATCGAAGAGTCCGGGACGGCAGCAGCCGTGATGGGAAATCCGGTCAACTCCGTTGCGTGGCTCGCCCGCAAGCTGCACGAGTTCGGTGTCGAGATGCAGGCCGGACACACCGTGTTGTCCGGCTCGTTCATCCGAGCCCATCCAGTGGAGCCGGGCGACACCTTCGTGGCCGACTATGGCCCACTCGGTCAGATCAGTTTCGGCGTCACCGCTTAAAGCGTTCCTGCGTAACAAGCAATCATCTGTACCCAATGAGAACAGAGAAAACAACATGGCTGACAATCCCTTCCGACCGGTAGAACTCACTGACGAGATGCGTACGAAGTTCGGTGCCGTCTCTACGGCAACGCTCGCCGGGCAGATGCAGCGGCGAGGCTCACGGAACTCGTTTCTGAATCGGCTCAAGCCGCTCAACCCCGGGCAACGACTACTGGGCTACGCCCACACGCTGCGTTACGTGCCAAAGAACGAGGAGTTCGAGAAGCGCAGCACGGGACCAAATGCCCAGCGCCGTGCCGTCGAGTCCATCGAGCCAGACGACGTGCTTATCGCCGAGGCTGGTTTCGAACCCGATGCCGGCACGATTGGTGACATCTTCACCATGGTCGTGAAACAACGGGGTGGGGCCGGTTTCATTACCGACGGAGCGCTTCGCGACACACCGGCTATCGCCGAGATTGGGCTGGCCGTCTACCACCAGTCTTCGCACGCAGCCACGCTCGGACGGCTTCACACCCCCCTCGACAATCAGATTCCGATTTCGTGCGCGGGCGTCACGGTCTTTCCCGGTGACATCCTCGTGGGCGACGGCGAAGGCGTCTGTGTGATCCCTGCCCGCTGGGCAGAGGAAATTGCCAACGATGCCTACGCCCAGGAACTTGAAGAGGAGTGGGCCATCGAGCGGGTGACCGCGGGCGAGAGCAGCATCGGTACCTTCCCGATAGCGACGGAACGTCGCGCCGAGTTCGAGGAGTGGTTGGCCAAGCGAGGCTGAGCTCCCGCTCTTTTCCGTTTCGTCCGGCTTGCCCGTGCCGAACTGCTTCAACATTTACGAGATCGCCGCTGCTCCCGCAGCGGCGATTTCCGCGTCCTCGTCTGCTGTCCCACCGGAAACCCCGATCGTGCCGACCAGCGCTCCATCGGAGAAAATGCCAACGCCACCACCAAAAACGACCAGTCGAGGCGTATGGGCGATCCCGTGCAGGAGCGCAGGCTCGTCCTTGATGACATCCCACCAGCCCGTCGTTGGCATGCCGCCGAAGCCAGCGACCGTGTACGCCTTATTGGCGGCTATTCCCGCTGACAGTCGTGGTGCGTCATCCATGCGGGCGCTTAACAGACTCTCGCCCGAGGGGTCGGCGATGGTGATGCACATCCGGAACCCCTGTTCTTCGCATGCGGCGAGCGCTGCCTCCAGAACTCGTTTGGCCCCGGCGAGGGTGATCGATCGAGTGGCGATGGTGTCCGACATGGGCCGACCGTACCTCTGTCGTCACCGTCGGGCTTGACGGTCGGGGCTTCGGTCATCGCCGGCACGGCGGCGAAGATTGAACGGGCGGTAGGTTTAGTCCGTCGCCAGCAGACTCGAGGATGACGCAATGGATGTCGGGATCATCATTGGCGAGGCAACGCCGCTCAGTTGGGACCGATGGAAGCACATCTGCCATCTAATCGAGCGGCTGGGCTTCCATTCGCTCTTCCGGTCTGATCACTATTTCAACGGGCAACAGAAGGATGCCATTGACGTCTATTTGTCTTTCGTGATGGCGGCGCAAGAGACTGAACGAGTCCGCTTCGGCCCCCTCGTCAGCCCGATCACGTTCCGCGAACCCGTCAACGTTGGCCGCATGGCCCAACAGCTCGACTCGCTCAGCGATGGCCGCTTTGTGATGGGGCTCGGAGCCGGCTGGTTCCCGGATGAGCACGTGGTCTACGGACTCGATTTTCCGACTGCGACCGAGCGCTACGACCGGCTCGAGGAAGCCATCAGCCTGATGAAGGAGCTCTGGTATTCGACCAACGGCACCTTTCAGGGAACGTACTACCGCATCGAGGGAACCGACTCGAGACCGCACCCACCGGTCGGGCGACCGAACATCCTCATCGGCGGCAAGGGACCGAAAAGGACGTTGAAGATCGTGGCCCGTGAAGCGCATGAGTGGAACGCCACCCGCATGGATGTCGCCGACTACAAGGCGGCCAACGAGGTACTCGAGCGCCACTGCGCCGACATCGGCCGGGACCCCGGTGAGATTCGGCGCTCCATGTTGCTTTTCGCCGCGGTTGGGCCCGACAAACGCAGTGAGGATCTTGCCCTGCGCCGGTTTCTCGACATGATGACCCCCGGCGGCTCGGTGTGGACGCTCGAGGACGCCGTCGCAGCGGGCCGCGGACCGTGGCAAGGTAGTGCTGAGCAGCTGGTTGACCATGTTGGCCAGCTGCGACAACTTGGGCTGGACGAAGTGGTCTTCGAGCACTTCTGCCACGAAGAAGACGATGTCCCTGAGTGGATAG
The DNA here is from genome assembly GCA_047638695.1 of Acidimicrobiales bacterium. Taxonomy (GTDB): domain Bacteria; phylum Actinomycetota; class Acidimicrobiia; order Acidimicrobiales; family SZUA-35; genus JAHECQ01. Next base: position 30,266 of record JBLINY010000032.1, read on the forward strand.
CCGCCAGTATCAAGCCAGCGCTAGAAGCTCTCTGAATCAGTACTCTTTTAACAAGAACCTTTTTAACAAGCACTCTTTGAATGAACACTTTCTTAACCAGTGACAGCCGACCACGGAGGCCAACATGAGCGAGAACATTAAGAAGCGCACAGCTGCGGTTACGCCAAAAGGGTTCAACCATCTCGTGTTGAATGTCCGCAACATGGAGGAGTCGCACCGCTTCTGGAGTGACATGCTCGGCTTCAAGCAGGTCGGGACCCTCCGGCCCCGACCGACCGACTCTGGTCGGCCGAGCATGAACATGCAGTTCTACAGCGGCGTCACTGACGATCTGAACCATCACGACATAGCGCTGGTCGAGGTCGCTGACATGCCGGAGAATCCAGAGTGGAGCTTGGCCGGTACACACTGTGCCATCAACCACATTGCTATCACCTACCCGGACCGCGAATCCTGGTTGGAGCAGGTGAAGTTCCTCGAAGACAACGATGCGCTCACCAACCCGCTGCGAGTCGATCACGGCATGACCCACAGCGTCTACATCACCGATCCGAACGGCTACGGCGTCGAGGTGCTCTACGAGCTCCCCGAGGAGGTGTGGCGTCACGACATCGACGGAGCCCTCAACTATGCGCAGAGACTCCCGGTCGAAGACCTGTACACCGATACCACCGAGTACGAGACCAACTTCGGCTGAAACAGACTCAGCCTCCAACCTCAGCCTCCAACCTCAGCCTCCAACCTCAGCCCCCAACCTCAGTCTGAGGAACTCACGGCTCGTATCATGAGCGGTTCCTACGGCGTGCGCTCGCGGCGAGAATGAAGAAGATTGGGGTTCGTTGAGATGAAGGCGATTGTTGTCGAGAAGACAGGTGGGCCAGACGTACTTACCCTGGCCGATGTCGAGGCACCGAAGGCGGGCCCGGACCAGGTAGTCGTCGTTCTCGCTGCCGCTGGCTTGAACTACATCGATACGTATCACCGCAGCGGCCTGTACCCCATGCCGATGCCGTTTACTCCCGGCAACGAAGGCTCAGGTGTGATCATCGAGATCGGGTCGAGTGTCGAGGGCTTGGCCGTTGGCGATGCCATTGCCTGGACGGGAGTGCCCGGTTCGTACGCCGAGCAGGTTGCGGTGCCGGCCTCACGGGCGCTGAAGTTGCCCGATGGTGTATCTCCGGAGGTCGCCGCTGCCGTGATGCTGCAGGGGATGACGGCGCATTTCCTCGCCACTTCCACCTTCCCGCTTGAACCCGGGCATCGATGTCTGATCCATGCCGGAGCCGGTGGCGTCGGTCTGTTGCTGATTCAGATCGCCAAGAAGAGAGGGGCCGAGGTCTTCACGACGGTCGGATCATCCGACAAGATCGATTTGGCTACCGCCGCTGGTGCTGACCATGTGATCCTCTACCGCGATGTCGACTTTGGTGATGCGATCGAGCGAATCGCCGGCCCTCGACCGCTCGACGTTGTTTTCGATGGCGTCGGGGCAGACACCTTCAACCGTGGTCTTGACCTTCTCAAGCCTTTGGGCATGATGGCGACATTCGGAAATGCGTCCGGCCCGGTCGAGCCGGTGCTGCCGCTCAAACTAATGCAAGGCGGATCTCTTTTCTTGACTCGGCCAACCCTCAATCACTACACCGCGACGCGAGAAGCGCTGGAAGCTCGAGCCAACGACCTGTTCGGATGGATCGCTGATGGCAGCCTTGATGTCCGGATCGGTGAGCGTGTACCCCTCGACGAGGCCCGTCGAGCCCATGAATTACTCGAAGGGCGGGGCACCACAGGAAAAGTCCTGCTCATTCCCAGCTACGCATCTCAGGAGCAGTCGAAGTGAGCATTCTCGGAAACAAGGTCGTTCGTCGGGAAGATCCTGAACTGCTGACCACAGGCGGGACCTACGTTGACGACCTCCGTCTCGACGACGTCGTGTACCTCACCTACGTCCGCTCGATAGCGGCTCATGCCAAGGTGGTCGGCGTTGATGTGAGCGAGGCCAAGGCAGCTCCCGGGGTGGTTGCGGTGTTCGACGCTGCAGACATAGCGGCGATGGGTAAGGCGCCGAACGTGCTGCCGATCTTCCGTGAGGAGATGCGTCGCCCGTTCATCAACAACGACGTCGTGCGGTACGTGGGTGAACCAATGGTTGCGGTATTGGCCGAGACCAGAGCGCAGGCCGTTGACGCGGCCGAACTCGTCGTCATTGATTACGACGTCCTTCCTGCTGTCATCGATCTCGAGGAATCGGCAACGGGCGAGGTGCTGTTGTTTCCCGATGTTGGCAGCAACGTCTTGAGTCGGATGGCGTCGGAGCAACAGGCCGACTTCACTGGCTGTGAAGTGGTTGTGAGCGAGCGAATCGTGAATCAGCGTCTGACCGCGGCGCCGATCGAGACCCGATCAGGAGCAGCCTGGTGGGGTGAAGACGGACGGCTGACCCACTATTCGGCATGCCAGGGAGCCCACCCAACCCGCGATCTCTTGGCCAAGATCTTTGAGCTCGAGACCGACCAGGTGCGAGTAGTCGTCCCCGATGTTGGTGGGGGATTCGGGGCCAAGTCCCGCACCTACCCCGAGGAGCTGATGCTGGGTTGGTACGCCCGCGAGATCGGGCGTCCCGTGACGTGGACCGAAACTCGCAGCGAGAACGTGATGGCCATGCCCCAAGGCCGCGGTCAGGTGCAAGACGCCAAGATTGGCGGCACTCGCGACGGTCTCATCACCGCCTACCAGCTCGATGTGTTTCAGGACGCTGGGGCTTACCCGATCATCGGTGCTGTCTTGGCCGGGATGACGCAGCGCATGCTGACGGGCACCTACGAGATCCGCAACGTTGGCTTCAACGCCACGACGGTCGTCACCAACAAGGTTTCGACCACGGCGTATCGCGGTGCAGGACGTCCCGAGGCCGCGGTGGCCATCGAACGGATGATTGATCGTTTCGCTGACGAGATCGGTATGGACCCGGCCGAGGTTCGGTTCAAAAATCTTGTGCCGCGATTTACCGAGCCTTATGTCACGGGCATCGGCACAACGTACGACGTCGGTGACTATCCCGAGGCGTTGCGGCTCGCTATGGAGGCCATTGGCTATGAGGCTCTGCTGGGCCAACAGCAAGCTCGACGGGACCGGGGCGACCGCTCGTTGCTGGGAATCGGCATTGGCTCCTACGTAGAGATCACTGCCGGTGGACCGGGTGGCGAGTTCGGCTCGGTCGAGTTCGGAGCCGATGGCCGGGTCACGGTTGTCAGCGGAGCCACGCCGTACGGGCAGGGACACGACACGACGTGGGCGATGATCGTCTCCGATCGCACCGGCATCCCGATGGAGATGATCGACGTGATCCACGGTGACACCGATGCGGTCATCCGCGGTGGTCTCACGGTTGGTTCTCGTTCCGTGCAGGTAGGTGGTTCGGCCATTGCGGCCGCCACCACACAGCTGGTTGACGCGGCTCGACACAAGGCCGCCGATCTGCTCGAGGCCGCGGCCGGCGATGTTGTGCTCGAAGCAGATACCGCCGCGTTCCACGTCGTTGGCAGTCCGGCTGTGTCGGTTGGCTGGTCTGAGGTAGCGGCCGCTCTCGTCGATCCGCTTTATGAGTTCCACGACTTCACCGCCGAGATGCCGACATTCCCCTGCGGTGCCCACATCGCTGTTGTCGAAGTCGACCAGGACACCGGCGCCACCAAACTCATCCGCCTCGTCGCGGCTGATGACGCCGGTCGACTCCTCAACCCGCTGCTGGCCGAGGGCCAAGTGCACGGTGGGCTAGCCCAGGGTGTGGCTCAGGTGCTGATGGAGGAGATCGTCTATGACAATGACGGCAATCTGCTCACAGGCAACTTCATGGACTACTCGGTTATCTCGGCCGCCGAGCTCCCTTCGTTCGAAGTGGTGCACCTCGAGACACCCACGTGGGTGAACGAGCTCGGGGCCAAAGGCGTTGGGGAATCGGGCACCGTCGGTTCGATTCCCGCTGTCTACAACGCGGTTATCGATGCAGTGTCGCACCTCGGCGTGCATCACTTGCAGATGCCTTGTAGCCCAGAGCGGATCTGGCGTGCCCTCAACAGCACGGTTACTGAGGAAGCGAGCTAATCAGGATCTCCGGCGCCAACATCGCCGCCCTTGTGCGAGACCGTTGGATCTTGCGTTGAGCTTCGGTGTGGAAGGCCACGTTCTATCTGCTCAGGTTCGTTGCCGACTCATTCTGGCTGCATATCGCATACCTCGACAGTCCGTATTTCCCCTGCTTCCCAGAACCGGGGATCATCGATGGCATGACGACGAATCCGAACGCCCGAAACCGCCATGTGGTGATCCGACGCGTTGAACGGCCCCCGCTCCAGGTGGTCGACGCGCTCGCACCAATTGGTACGGCGACGGTGCACGAGGCCGTCGGCCGGCGGGGATACGTAGGCCACGACATCACTCCGATCCAACAGGGAACTCGTATTGCTGGCCCGGCCGTGACCGTGCTCAGCCATCCGGGAGACAACATGATGATTCATGCCGCCGTCGAGGTGTGTCAGGCAGGAGACGTGCTGGTGGTGGTCAACACGGCGCCGTCGACGCATGGCATGTTTGGTGATCTGCTGGCCACATCCCTGATGGCCCGCGGTGTCCGCGGGTTGGTGCTTGATGCTGGGGTGCGCGACACCCAAGACCTGCGGGTGATGGGGTTTCCCGTGTGGAGTCGCTACGTGTCGTGTCAGGGAACGGTGAAGGCAACTCCAGGGTCGGTCAACGTGCCCGTCGTCCTCGGAGGCATAACGATCAATCCTGGCGACGTGGTGTGCGCCGACGATGACGGGGTCACCGTCGTAGCGAGAGAAGAAGCCGCTTGGGCGTTGGAGAAGTCACAGGAGCGTCTGGTGAAAGAGGAAGAAACCCGTGGTCGACTGGAAGCGGGTGAGCTTGGCGTTGACTTCTATGGCCTTCGTCAGAAGATCATCGACCTCGGTGTTGAGTACATCTGACGAAGACAAGACGCGGCCTTTCGGACGGTGAGCAAGCGACCGATCCTCTCCTACGACGGGAAGATCTCGCCGCTACACATCAGGAGCTGACGCATGAGCACCCAGGAACGAAAACCGAGGATTCTCTGCGTCGATGACGAGCCTGAGCTGCTTCAGGGACTCAAACTGCAGCTGCGCAAGGTGGCGACGGTTGAGCTTGCAGAACGGGGCTAAGCCGGGCTCGATCTCATCGAGGCCAATGGTCCGTTCGACATCGTGATCTCGGACATGCGAATGCCCGAAATGAATGGGGCCGAGTTCTTGGCCCGCGTGAGCGAACGACGGCCTAAGACCCAACGCATCTTGCTGAGCGGCCAAGCGGATCTTGATTCGACGGTCGCTGCGGTGAACGAAGGCGGAATATTTCGATTCCTGCTGAAGCCATGTTCGAAGGAGAAGTTGGTCGACGCCATCACCGCGGCCTTCGAAATCTCACAGCTAAGAGAGGTCGAGACACACCTGTTGGAGGGCACGCTTCAGGGTGCCTTGGGGATTCTCAGCGAGATTTTGGCCATCGTGAGTCCGCCCGCCTTTCAGAGCACGAGACGTATCGAATCAATCATCGATCAACTCGTCGTCTCACTCGCACTTCCTGACGGATGGCAATTCAGAGTCGCGGCGACGCTCTCCCAGGTGGGGTGTGTCGCCGTTCCGGTGGCGATCCTCGATCGCGTTGCATCTGGTGAGAAACTCGACGAGGCCGACGCCGAGGTTTTCGCTGGTCACGTCACACTGGCGAACCAGCTCGTTGGCCGCATCCCGCGTCTCGAGAACGTGTCGTCGATGATCCTGGGACACCTGGAACCAACCAACGTTGACCCCTCCAACCTCCAACGAGCTGGGATGCCACCCTGCTTGGAGCCGAGCTTCTGCGCGCCGCTACCGAACTTGATCGGAGCCTGACCCAAGGCGGCACCAAGAGCTCGGCCATCAAAGACCTCGTGAAGGCGGGCACGACGCCTGGGCCTATCTTGACCGCCCTGCATACCATCACTCTTGACCAGGTCGATCGAGTGATGATGTCGCTCCCTGTCATCAAGCTCGGGCGCGGCATGCTGCTGTACGAAGACGTTTTGAGCTCCGACGGTGCGATTCTGGCGAAGGCGGGGACCGAGCTGACGTCGTCGCTGGTGCACCGGCTACGTAACTTCGCTTCAGGCGCAGGAGTCGTTGAACCCGTCGTCGTCCTGTCGCAAGTCGCCTAGCCTGGCCTCCTCTCAGGTGGGCCGCGCTGGTGCGAGCGACTAGGTCTCTTCGAGAACGAGGTGGCCAACAGCCGTATTGCTCGCGGGCACGTGGTAAAAGCGGTGCCGCTGCGCTGGCGGGTCGCCGCCGGCAAGATCGGCAAGGGCGCCGCGAGCAACAAACCACATCACCAATTCGATGCCCTCCGATCCTGCTTCTCGCACGTAGTCGATGTGCGGAGTGGCGGCGAGACCCTCGGGATCGGTGACCAGCCGGTCAAGAAAGTCGTTGTCGAACGCGCTGTTGATGAGCCCAGCCCGCGGACCTTGGAGCTGATGGCTCATGCCGCCCGTGCCCCAGATCTGAACGTTGAGATCATCGTCGAAGCTCTCGACAGCCCGTCGAACGGCCTTACCCAGCTCGAGACAACGACGACCCGACGGGACGGGGTACTGGACGACGTTCACGGCGATTGGAATCACCGGACACGGCCAAGCCTCCGGCTGGCCGAACATGAGTGACAGCGGCACGGTGAGTCCGTGATCGACGGGAAGCTTGTTTACGATCGTGAGGTCAAAATCCTGTTGAATCACCGACTGAGCGATGTGCGAGGCCAACTCAGGGTGGCCAACGACATCGGGCACAGGTCGGGGCCCCCAACCCTCATCGGCTACCGGGAAATTGGCCGCCGTGCCGATGGCGAAGGTGGGGATGAAGTCCTGACTGAAAGCCGTTGCGTGATCGTTGTACACAAGGATCACCACATCAGGTGTGTTGTCGGCCATCCACTGCCGGGATGGTTGGTAACCCTCGAAGAGCGGTCGCCAATAGGGCTCGTCGGTGAGGCCGTGGTCCATGGCCGTGCCGATGGCTGGCACATGCGAGGTGAAGACGCCGGCGCGAAGGGTTGCGCTCATGCTTGGCTCTCGTCTGCTGATATCGCTTGGTCGAGGTAGCGATTGCCCTCGACCGACCGGCCACCACCAACCATCATCGCCCGGTAGTCGTCTTCACTCATGCCCGTCATCGACCCGGCGATCTTCTGGAAGCTCCATCCGTCAGTGGCCCCGATCTTGGCAAGGAAATAGATATTTCCCCCGAGGCTGATCAGACGATTGAAGTCTCGATCGATTACGCCCTGCTTTTGATCCTCGCTCATCGGCCACTCGTCGAGGTAGACCCGCTCGTCCGACCGGAACCGGTCGCGATTATCGGAATCCATCAGCGACATACAGAACTGATTGAGCGGATAACCGGCTCGTGACTGGTCGCCGTCGAAGATGGTGGTGCCGGGCACGTCGAGATAGGGCTTGTCGAGTCCCATTTACCGCTCCTTGGTCGATGGTTGAGACGTCTGCATCGAAGCCGTCGGGGTAGACGGTACTCAGTGTTCGGCGCCCGAGCAGCCTCACAGTCGGTGGCGCACCGGTCGATACTTGGCAGAGGGATACCCACCTGAGGAGAAACATCGTGAAGGGTGCAATCTTCAAGGCCTTCGAGCATTTCGTCGTTGACAACTACGGCGAGGACACGTGGGAAGACATCTATGACGCGACCGGGCTCGAGACGGTCGAGCCATTCGTCGGACCGGGGACCTACCCGGCAACCGACCTCCTCGCTCTGGTCACAACCACCATCGGCGCCCTAGGAATCTCCCTGGACGATGCGCTTCGCGCCTTTGGTCGCCATGCCTTCCCAGGCCTGGCCAGGTCAGTAGCCAGCTTGATGGAGGGTCTCGACGATCCTCATGCTTTCCTGCTTAGCCTGGAGTCGTTGATCCATACCGAGGTCCGCAAGCTCGATCCCGATGCCTCATCAGCTCGGTTCAGCCTCGTCGAGGACACGCCGGAGGCAATTGTTCTTCGGTACGAATCGCCGTACGGACTTTTCGCACTGGTTGAGGGGTTCTTCGATGGATTGGCCGACTGGTACCACACCACCCTCCGGTACGAACTGATTTCTACCGAGGGCACCAACGCCACCTTCCGCGTTCACTTCCTGGATTCGAATAGCTCGCTGGTTGCTGCGGCCCAACGAGCAAATGACTAACACTCCGGACGGCACTCAGACGGTCGCTCGACTCGAACGCCGCCTGGCGCGAGTCAAAGAGGAGAACCGCATTCTCGAATCGATGATCGAGGAGAAGACGCGCTCGCTCTAGCTGGCCCAGCAGGAGCTGCTCTCGAGCAAACTGCACCTCGAAAGTGTGCTGACCAGCATGGAGGCCGCAATAATCATCACAGACCGGTCGGGAGTCATCACCTCGGTTGGTGGTGGTGCGACGAGGTTGACAGGCCAAAACGAAGAGTTCCTCATCGGTCTGTCGGTGTTCGACGTGATCGGTCTCGAGCCGGACGACCTTGGCTCGGACCCTGTTGACGGGCTCTGCCAGTCCGAATGGGAGACGGAGCTGACCACACCATCGCCTCCTGTTCCTGTGTTTCTGACGGTGTCGCCTCTGCGGCTTGACGAAGGCGATTCGGCCGGGCTGGTGTGCAGCGCCACCGACATCACCCAGCGTCGAAGTCTTGAGGTTGAACTACGGCATGCGCAGCGGCTCGAATCGATTGGCCAGTTAGCGGCCGGAGTGGCCCACGAGATCAACACACCGGTGCAGTTCGTTGGCGACAGTGTCAGCTTTCTCGGTGACGTACTTCAGGACCTTCTGGGCCTGGTTGACGATCACCGGCCCCTGCGTGCGGCCGTCAGCGGCGACGAACGATTCGACGAACTCGCTCGCGAGTTGCAGGAGAAGGAAGACGAGATAGATGTCGAGTTCGTCCGACTTGAAACACCCCAGGCAGTGACTCGGACCTTGGACGGCATCGGCCGCGTGGCTGCCATCATCAGCGCGCTTAAGCAGTTCTCACATCCCGGTGGTGACACTATGGCTCCGGCGACCATCAACGAGATCATCGAGAACACGCTCACGGTCAGCCGAAGCGAATACCGGTGCGTCGCCGAGGTCCACACCGAACTGGCAGCGGTCAACGAAGTCTTTGCTGACAGCGGCGACCTCGGCCAGGTGTTCATCAATCTTGTGGTCAACGCCGCTCACGCTATTGCTGACGTGACCGTCGAGACCGATTCGTTGGGCTCGATCACGGTCACTTCGCACGACCACGAAGGTGGCGTACTGGTACGTGTTGCCGATACCGGCGGCGGTATTCCGCTCCACGTCCAACCGTTCATCTTCGACCCCTTCTATACCACCAAAGAACCAGGCAGAGGAACGGGTCAGGGCCTCTCCATCGCCCGTAACGTCGTGGTGAACCGGCACAACGGTCGCCTGAGTTTCACCGTCCAAGAGAACATCGGGACCACGTTCGACATGTGGTTGCCGCTCAGGGGTTTCGAGTGACCACCACCGATGGGGTGGGCGACTCGGCGCTCGGTAGGTCAGAACTACCCGTCGTGCTGTTCGTCGATGATGAGAAGGAGGTCTTGGAAGGACTACGAATGTCGCTGCGGCGACAACGACGGATCTACGACCTGTTGTTCGTGAGCTCGGCTGCCGAAGCCGTTGACATCCTGGCCGAACGTCGGATCGATGTTCTCGTCACTGATATGCGCATGCCGGTGACCACGGGAGCTGACCTGTTGAACCATGTTCACTCCAAACACCCGGGGGTCGTGCGATATGTGCTGTCGGGCGAAGCCGATCGTTCGTTGGTTCTCGAGGCAATCGGCCACACTCATCGCTGGCTGGTCAAACCCTGCGATCGAGAATTGCTGGTGGGAGCCCTCGCCGACGCGGTTCAGCATCGTGCGCTTCTTCAAGATCCGCGGCTGAGAGCGCTGGTGACTGCCACCGATGTCTTGGCCTCGCCGCCGGCGTTGTACACCGAGATCTACAAGGCGATCACCAATGAAAAGATGGCGATATCCCGTGTCGTCGAGCTGACCGAGGCTGACCCTGGTGTTTCGGCCAAGTTGCTTCAGTGGGCGAATTCGGCGTTCTCCGGCGGCCAACGGGTCTCGGACCTACGCGGCGCCGTGATGCGTATTGGGCTCGAGTCGCTTTCGCAGCTTGTGCTGGCAGCCGAGATCGTCAGCGCCCTGCAGGCAACGGTCGCTATTCCTGGTCTCGACTCGAAGGTACTCCATCGACACGTCGAGGTCATCGCTCGCTGTGCCGCCATGCTGGCAGCGCCCGAGCTGGCGATGACCACTCGGGTGGGAAGCGCTCTCTCCCAGGTTGGTTTGCTTCTCGAGGCTGGGTCGCTGCCCGACCGTTTGAGCGACAGCTATGCCTATGCGATCGATGCCGGCGTTTCGCTGGTGGAGGCCGAGCGTCAGCTCTTCGGCATCACCCACCCCGAGATCGGCGCCTGCCTGCTCGCCCTATGGGGTCTTCCCCCCGAGCTGGTCATGGCAGTAGGTCGTTCGCATGAGATCCCTACGAAACCTGCGCTTGGTCCGCCGATGAGCTCGAGTCAGGCGATCCGGTTCGGACGTCTCCTAGCGCAACGCCGACCCCATGCCGCGGAGATGGGTCTGCCCTACCTCGATCCCATCAGCGAAGAGCTCGAGGTGACCCTGAGCGCCCTGGTCTGAACCAGCCCCCACTCGGCTGCCCCAGCCCCCGGTATCCCTCAACTGGCGGCCCCAGCCCCCGTGTCCGGTGGTTCAGGCCGCCAGTGCGGGGAAAGCGGCGGTTCAGGCAGCCGAGCTGGTGTTGGTGGAACGGGAGAGATCGGCGGGTCTAAGCCGGGGGGATGATCTGATCGAGGCGGCGGTGGAAGTGGCGGAGGCGAATCTCTTGGTAGTCGCTGAGGGTGATGTGCCGGTGGCTGGCTGCTCGCAGGCCTTTTTGGATCCGAGGCAGGTTGTCCATGTCCTGGTCGATCACCATGCCGATCAGTTCGAAGCCGGGTGCATGGCGCCACGTTTCGCCCGGCTCCAGTTGATGCACCTCGGCCGTTTGATATTCGCCGTCGTCGGGAACGGGGTGCAGCACCATGATCTCCATCAACGACTTATTCGGATCGTTGTCCCACGGGCGAAAGCGATAAACGATCGGGATCGCATATCCGGCCCACGGGAAGAAGTTCGGGAAAACGAAGTACTGGATGCTGTCCAGCATCTCGCTCTCTGACGCAGTGGAAAGGTCGGTGCGCCACTGCTTGGCGAACGAATCCCGAAAGCCGCCGGCCAACCATTCCCGAGCCTCGACATCGTCCGGGACTTCTCGCTGATCTTCCTTCGGCAGCATGCGTTGAAGTACCCCGGCCATCTCTTCATCGCTGACCTGGCCGATGAGATGGTTGGCGGGCAGGGCAATGGGTTGCACCAACCGGCTCACGTTCGATCCGAAGACGTCGTAGGAGCAGTCGAAGTCGTTGGCGAACCGAATGGTGTGCGGGTGGGTGGTTGAGACGTGATAGCCCTCCATAAAAGCTTCTTGGGTCGTCTTCCAGTTTGCCTCTACGACTTGAGCGGCATGATGGGCCACATAGCGGCCATCCAGGGGGTACGGGGCGAAGTGCTCCGTGAGCGGCGCCGCGTATTCTTCGAAGGGTGGGGCGGTGCCATCGGGGTTCACCATCACGAACCCGCCCCACACGGCCACGGCCGCTTCAGGCAGCGCGAAGTTCTCGGCCTCGACGTGAGGAAAATCCCACGGCGCCGGCATGCCTCGGAAGCGGCCATCGATGCTCCAGGCAAAGCCGTGGAAAGGGCACTTGAAGAACGCCACCTTCCCGGAACCCTCTACCAATGTGGTGCCCCGGTGCAGGCAGGCATTGTGGAACGCCTTGATTTCAGTGTCGGAAACACGAACCACGATGATCGATTGGTCGCAGATGTCGTACACAACATGGCTGCCGACCTCAGGAAGATGTTCGAGCCTGCAGGCCATTTGCCAGCTGCTGGGCCACAGATGCTGGGCCTCGAGGTCGTGATACTCCTGGCTGACGTAGCGGGCGACGTCCACCTTGTCAGCCTCGATCCACTCGTAGGACTCCTCCAAAAGCGGCGCCGGTGGAGCGACGTGGTCAGCCTCGACGATGATGCGGTAGGCCGGCCCGCTCGAACGTGCATCGCCTCGTGTCATGCGTTGCCTCGTGTCATGCGTTGCCTCGTGTCATGCGTTGCCTCGTGTCATG
>JBLINY010000033.1:0-40758 GCA_047638695.1 Acidimicrobiales bacterium
ATTCGCTCACAAGCGGCATCAAGGACGCCGTTCAGTCTCTCGAATTCCTCAGCAGAGACGTAGGCCGCGTTCCATCCGTCGGCCAGTCGGGCCGCCATAGGCAACGTCCGTTTCTCACCACGACCGCCGATCCAGATCGGCATGGTGCCGTTGACCGGGCCCGGCAACATCGAAGCGTTCACCGCCTGATAGTGCGTTCCGTCATAATCGGTTCGCTCGTTGGCAAACAGAGACTTCGTTAGTTCCGTTGCTTCCTCCAACATGTCGAGCCGAGTGCCAACACCGGGAAAATCATAGCCATAGGCTTCGGCCTCCGGCTGGTGCCAGCCGCCGCCGAGACCGAGCTCAAAACGTCCGCCTGACAGATGGTCGATGGTGATGGCCGCTCGGGCCAGCAGTCCAGGGTTCCTGTAGCCGACATAGAACACCAGGCAACCCAGCCTGGCGTTGGTCGTGTCACACGCCAGCGCCGACAGAGTGGCGACAGCCTCAAAGTGAGGGAGCACACCACCCTGAGGTGGAGCCTCGTAGAGATGATCCCAGACCGAGATCCAATCGAGACCGGCGTCATCGAGGAAGCACCAAAGACGGCGGAGGTCATCCATCTCAAGGTTCTGCTGACCGATATGAGCTCCGAGCTGCAACGTCATAGGAGAAACCTAGGCTGACGCCCCAAACTGGGCGAAAAACCGGCCCTCCCACTAACTCCACAACGCTTCGAACAATCCGCCTACCAGCTGGCGCCGTGCAGTGACAGCAGTCACACTGCCGCCAATCACTTCGTGCGCTACATCGGTGGCTGTTTGTGCGACCACATCATCGAAAAGAGACCTAGCCGGATGAGAAGTAGTCTGAACAAGACCTTGGCAACGTTGCTTGCCTTCGGTCTGATCGCTGCCGCCTGCACAGGTAGCGGCAGCGACGCCGAGGGCACGGCCGACAGCAGCGGCAACGCCGAGGTCAACTAGGACCGTGCCGAGGGCGACGCAACCGGTGCCGACGAAGTCGCGGCCGACACCGATGCCGTCTACGGGGGTCGGCTCATCTACGGCATAGAGGCCGACTCGGCCAACCCCTGGACGCACTACGCAACGTCATGTGCCACCAGCTGCCGCATGGTTCTGCGTACCATCACCGATGGCTTGTTCGTCACCGACGATGACGGCGTTATCCAGCCCTACCTCGTCGAATCGGTCGAGCCGAACGACGACTACACCGAATGGACGATGGACATTCGCGACGGCATATTCTTCCACGACGGCACCCCGCTCGACGGTGCGGCGGTGAAGTACAACATCGACACCTGCCGCTTCAGCCCGCTGACCGGCCCCGCCTTCCTCGGCCTCAACGACGTCACCTCCGATGGCCAGACCGTCACCATGACCTACGGAACCCCCGAGGCATCCGGCATCGCGACCCTGCGCAGCGAAGTATGCGGGATGATGCTCTCGCCGACATGGATGGCGACGCTGGCCAACAATCCGCTGTACGCCGCGATGAGCGAAGAGGACCTGGCCGAGCTCGATCTCACCGGCGACCCGGCGGCTCCGGTTGGCGTCGGTCCGTTCAAGTTCGAGTCGTACACCCCCGGCAATGGCAACAGCTTCATCGCCAGCCGCAACGACGATTACTGGCGGGGCGATGGTCCCAACGCAGTTACTGGCGAAGGTCTGCCCTACCTGGCCGAGGTCGAGCTGGTCGTTGCAGTCGACATCCAGGGACGCTCGAATGGCCTGAGATCTGGCGAGTTCGACATCATCCATACCGCCAACGGCGACCAGATCAAGAAGTATGAAGACGAGGGCGAGTTCAAGCTGCTTCAGGCCAACGATTTCGGCGAGACCAACCACATCTTGTTGAATACTGCAGTTGGCGAGAGCCCTACGCTCGCCTTTGTCCGAGGCCTGAACAACCTGGCAATGGACCCTGGCGGTCTCAACGCTGGCAACCCACTGGTGCATCTCAGCTGCCGTCGTGCCTTGGCCCACGCCACCGACCAGCAACGGCTAGCCGACGAGCGCTACGCCGGCATCGTGCAAGTTGCCAATGGACCGTTCCCTCCCGGCTCGATCGGCTATCTCGAAGACACCGGCTACCCGTCGTTCGATCCCGAGGCGGCAGCCGCCGATTGGGAGACCTGCAAGGCCGACCATGGCACGACCCCGGTTTCCTTCTCGTTCAACTCCGACAACGACCCCTTCAACATCGAGACCAACACACTGATCGTCTCAATGTGGAACGAAGCATTTGGCGACGAGGTCAACGTCAGCATTACGCCGATCGAGCAGGGGCAGTTCATCGGACTCGCTTTGGCTGGTGTCTTCCAGGCCCAGGGTTGGCGCAACCACGCAGGCGTCGACCCGTCCGAACAGTGGTACTGGTGGAGCTCGGCAACGGCCAGCCCGATTGCCCCCGAGATCCCTGAGCTGGCGTTAAACCTGGGCCGATTCCAGGACGCGGCGATGGACGAACAGTTCGCCATCGTACGACAGAATCCGGATCCGGCTGCTCGCCAGGCAGCTGCGGAAGAGATCAACCGTCTGTTCGCCGAGAACGTCTGGAACTTCTGGACGGTCTGGACTCTCTGGGGTCTTGTGGCCAACCCTCGAGTCCAGAACATCACCGGTCTCGAGTATCCAGAAGGCGGGCTCACGAAACCGGTCCTCGCCGGCAAGCATCATTTAACGCAGATCTGGTGCCTCGAAGGCGACTGCCAGGGCTGATCTGATGTCACCGGTGCCCCGTCCCGCGCTCGTGGGACGGGGGGCACGCTGCTCTAGGAGGCCGAACGCCCGTGCGCACGCTCAAGAACAACGTCGGCCGTTTCACATCGGCGGCCCTCATCCTGGTCATCCTTGGGGCGTGGTTCACCCGTCCGTCGCTGGCGACGACGTTCGGTCTCATCATCCTCATCGGGACGCTGTCGGCCTTCCTTACAAACGGTCGCTATGCGCTCCGGCGGGTGCTGGGTGTCATCCCAACTCTGCTCTTCGTCTCGTTTCTTGTATTCAGTCTGGTCGCCGCACTTCCCGGTGACCCGGCGATCAACATTCTCGGCCACGCCAGACGCCGTTACGCGGATCAACGCCGAGCTTGGTTTGGATGAGCCCTTTCTCAATCGATATGGCAACTGGCTTGGCGATACAGCGATGGGCGACCTCGGTGAAT
Source organism: Acidimicrobiales bacterium (assembly GCA_047638695.1). GTDB lineage: Bacteria > Actinomycetota > Acidimicrobiia > Acidimicrobiales > SZUA-35 > JAHECQ01. The sequence continues at coordinate 3,169 of JBLINY010000033.1, forward strand.
CGGTACTGCTGCGGGAAGACGTCACCGCTGGCGTCGGCCGATCAATCACACCGTCGCTACAACTGATGGCCTACTCGGTGATCCTCGCCGTGCTGATCTCGTTTCCGCTGGGCGTGTACGCGGCCTATCGAAACGGCCAACGACAGGACCGGTCGATCAACACCGTGATGCTCGGGTTCTTTGCCATGCCACCCTTTGTCCTTGGCATCTTCTTCGTGCTGTTTTTCGCCATCGGCGGCCTAGAGATCTTCGGCACGCGGATCGGTTTCAAGATTCTGCCCGGGGGCCGCTATGTGGCCCTCGGCGAAAGCGTGGCGGACCACTTCAGACACATGCTCCTGCCATCGCTGTCTCTGGCCCTCGGCCAGGCCGCGGTGTTCATGCGGTTGCTGCGGTCGGACATGATCGACACCCTCCGCCAACCGTTTATCGATCTGGCTCGCTCAAAGGGAGCTTCTCCCCGTCGCATCCTGTGGGGACATGCGCTGCGACCATCGCTGTTTACGCTGCTCACGGTCATGGGGTTTACCCTCGGCTCGCTGATCGGCGGCGCCATGATCACCGAGTTCATCTTCAGCCTGCCGGGCATTGGCGCCTACATGTTCAGCGCCGTCAGTCGGCGTGACTTCATTGCGGTGCAGGGTGGCACGATGGCCATCGCCACGCTGTACATCCTCATCCTCGTGATGGTCGACTTCTTGTATTTGGTCCTCGATCCGCGGATCAAGACCGGAGGAGGTCGCTGATGACGGATCTGCGCAAGAACAAGCCACTTGGCTTCATGTTCTGGGTGGCCTCGGGTTTTCTGATTGCACTCACCCTGGCCGCCATTTTCGCTGACGTCCTGCCACTCAAAGGTCCCGACGACACCTTCGCCGGCACGTCCCGCGACGGGCCGAGCCTGTCACATTGGTTCGGTAACGACGGTGTGGGCCACGACATTTTCAGCCGGGTCATTTATGGCGCCCAGGTCAGTCTGATTGTGGCTGCCATCGGTGCTGTCTTGGCCCTGATCATCGGCGGCGCTATCGGCCTTGCCGCTGGCTACTACCGGGGCCGGATCGACACCTTCGTTACCACGTTGACCAATGCCACCCTGGTGGTGCCGCCGTTGATACTCGCCCTGTCGTTGATCCTCTTCCTCGACCTCAAGGCCACTCGGCGCGTTTCCATTCTCATCGCTGTCTTCGTGCTGCTGTCCATCGCTCCGATCGCACGCGTTGCACGGGCCTCGACCTTGGTGTGGGCCGAGCGCGACTTCGTACTGGCAGCCAAGACCGTGGGAGCCCGAAACGGCCGAATCATGTTCCGCGAGATCCTGCCCAACGTGGCGCCAGCCATGATCAGCTATTCGCTGATCATCATGGCCAATCTCGTCGTCGTCGAAGGTGCTATTGCCTTCCTTGGCCTCTCGGTGCCAGCGCCGACACCAACCTGGGGCGACATGATCAACAAGGGCAGGAACGATCTCGACGTCGCCAGTCATATAAGTCTGGTCCCGGCGACGGCGATGTTCCTCACCGTGTTGGCCCTCAACTTCGTTGGAGACAAACTGCAAGAGCGCTTCGAGCCTAGAAAGTCGGTGCTCTGATGGCTGGCAGCGGAACGGCTCATCTCCGACCGGCTGAGACCACCCTGGTCCGAGTCGAGGACCTCGTCGTTGAGTTCCCAATTGGCAACACTGGCGAGCGAGTCCATGCAGTCAGTGGCATCTCGATCGATCTCATCGAAGGCGAGACGTTGGGACTTGTCGGCGAGTCGGGCTGCGGCAAGTCGACCACCGGCAGAGCGATGATGCAGGTGCCGCCCCCGACGAGCGGCTCGGTCACCCTCGACGGTGTCGAGCTCACCGCTCTCGATAGCGAGTCGCTGCGCCATACCCGCTCCGTTCTGCAAATGATCTTCCAAGATCCGATCTCGGCCTTGAATCCACGGCGCACCGTGCCCGACATCATTTCCGAACCCCTGGTTATCTGGTGGGAGGACGACGAGGGCCGGCCACCGATATCGGTGTGGTTCGAACAGCTAGGCAAGATCTTCCAAAGGGTTGGCAATCTACTTCTGACGCCGCTCACCTGGACCCTTTGGCCATTGAGTCTGGCCTTTGTGTTGTGGGTCGTCAGCGAGGCGGCCGAGAACCACCGGTTCGAAAGTCAGTTGGAATGGACCGAGATCCGGGCCCAGATCATCGGTTTTCCGGCTCTGGCGGTCACGGCGGCCATGTTGTTGGTGCCGCTCTCCCTTGGAGTCGGTTGGCTTCTTTTGGCCATGATGGTGCCGTTCGGCATGGTGTCGAAGGTGCTCGGATCGGTTTCGGGTGCAAAGGGCGTGTCAGGTGCAGCGTTCGCCACCGCCGTCAGCGCTTTCATGGTGTGGCGAACCTGGGCCAGTCTGCCGGGCGTTCCGGGATGGCTGGTTCGCTGGACGATGATGATCATCGTCAGTGTCGCCGCCATTTGGCTTTTGGCATCCTTGCGAGAACCGTCTCGAGCCGGGGCATCGGGCGTGGCGGCCGCCCTCGCGGCCCTGATCGGACTCGAGCTCTTCTACATCGCTGGTCTCGATGGCAAGCCGAAGCTGGTGGTGCTCATCGCAGCTACCGCCGCCAATTACTTCATCTACCGCCTGGCCAAGAAACAAATGGCCGCTCGTCGCCAAGAGTTGTTGGCCAGAGCCGAACCCAAGGTGCGCCAGATGCTCGAGACGGTCGGCATCGACCCTGACCGTGCCCTCGACCGGAGGCCCGACGAGTTCTCGGGGGGCCAGGCCCAGCGCTTGTCCATCGCCCGGGCGCTAATCATGGAACCGCAAGTGATGATCTGCGACGAACCGGTTTCGACACTCGATGTATCGGTGCAAGCCCAGATTCTCAATCTCCTCGAGGAGATGAAGGAGCGCTACCGACTCTCTCTCATCTTTATTGCTCACGACCTTGCCGTTGTGAAGAACGTCAGCGACCGCGTGGTAGTCATGTATCTCGGCAAGACGTGCGAAGTCGCCCACCCCGACGTCATGTATGGCCAGTCGGCCCACCCATACACCCAGCTTTTGCTGTCTGCGATTCCGCAGCCCGATCCGCTCATCGAACCTCGGGCCGCCGAGGGCGCCTCCGACCTACCGTCGCCGATTCATCCCCCCAGCGGCTGCCGCTTTCGTACTCGGTGCCACCTCGCCCAGGAACGTTGTGCCGCTGAAGAGCCGATGATGCGCGAGATCGCCGAGGAACACTACGTTGCCTGCCACTTTCCCCTGATCGGCGAAATCGTTCAATGACCTCTTCCCCCCGCACCGGAGGCAGCAGCGCGAGTGTCACCGGAGCGAGTGTGAGCAGCGCCGTGCCAGTGAACGACGGCGCCGTCATTCTCGAGGTCAAAAACCCCACCACCGAATTCGCAAGACCCAACGGGCGGTTGAAGGCAGTCGACAACATCTCGTTCTCACTTGCTCGAGGTAGGTCATTGGGTGTCGTAGGCGAGAGCGGATCAGGAAAGAGCGTCACCGCTCGCTCAATCATGCGCCTGTTACCGAAGAACAATGTGTTCACCAGCGGTGAGGTCACCATCAACGGCACCAACATGATGTCACTCGACGACAGGCAACTGCGTGACCTCTGGGGCCCGACCGTGGCGATGGTCTTCCAGGACCCCCCTCGGCTCGCTCAACCCGGCGATGAAGATCGGCCAGCAGGTCGGCGAGGGTCTAAGGGTCCATCGCCGCTTTTCGAAGAAAGAAGCTCGGGCGGCCGCCATCGGCCTACTACGGAGCGTCGGTATTCCATCGCCCGAAGACCGGGTCGACGACTACCCCCATCAGCTTTCAGGCGGTATGCAACAACGGGCAGTTATCGCCATTGCCCTTGCCTGCGGCCCTCAGCTTCTCATCGCCGATGAGCCCACTACCGCCCTCGATGTCAACGTTCAGGCACAGATTCTCAACTTGTTGCAGGATCAACAACGCGAACGTTCCATGTCGCTGATACTCATCACGCACGATCTCGGCGTGGTGGCTGGACGCACCGACGAAGTAATCGTGATGTACGCCGGTCGAATCGTGGAGAAGGCGCCGACATCGGTTCTGTTCAGCAACATGAAGATGCCGTACACCGAGGCATTGCTCCGTTCGATCCCCAAGATCGAGTATCCGAGCCACACTCGGCTGCCCACCATTCCTGGGCGCCCTCCCGACATGGTCGATCCGCCAGTGGGCTGCAAGTTCGCGGCCCGTTGCCGCTACGCCCAGCCCCGTTGTGCCGAAGAGGAACCCGAGCTCACACCGGGGCTCGATGACGATCACACCTATCGGTGCTTCCACCCCGTCGGAACACCCGAGGGCGAAGAGGCTCTGCAAAGGAACATCAGCAACGGCCTTCTCACCTCCGAAGGCGAACTCGCCTGAACCCTCGGATTCGCCTGGTCTCGACTATGGATTGCCTTGACTATGGATTGTTGAGAAGGTCGATAAGGCTTGAGGTGTCCCAGCGGTTGCCGCCGCGGGCCTGCACCTTGGCGTAGAGCTGGTCGACCAGAGCCCCCACGGGCAGGCTGGCCCCGAGGTTCGCTCCCTCGGCCAACGCAATTCCGAGGTCCTTACGCATCCAATCGACCGCGAACCCGAAGTCGAACTCACTCTTGGCCATGGTCGAACCGCGGTTCTCCATCTGCCACGACCCAGCCGCCCCCTTCGAGATCACATCGACCACCATCTCGATATCGAGGCCGGCCAACATGCCGAGATGCAACCCCTCAGACAAACCTTGCAGCGCCCCGGCGATGCACAGCTGATTAACCATCTTCGTGAGTTGACCACTGCCAGCGTCACCGAGAAGGGTCACAGCGATGGCGTAGGCATCGATCACCTCCGCTACTCGCCCGAAGACGTCGGCATCCCCGCCGCACATCACCGTGAGCTTTCCGTTGTGAGCCCCCGCCTCGCCACCGGAAACCGGAGCATCGATAAAGCCGATACCGGCGTCGGCGCATTGAGCGTGTAGCTGACGGGCCAATGTTGCCGACGCTGTGGTGTGATCGACAAATGTTGCTCCGCTCGCGAGCCCAGCGAGCACGCCATCGGGTCCATCAACAACCGATCGAACGTCGTCATCGTTGCCAACGATCGTCATTGCGAGTTCCGAACCCGTGACAGCCTGACGCGGTGAAGTGGCCAGGGTGCCGCCGTATTCGGCCACCCAGGCCTCGGCCTTCGCCGTCGTGCGGTTGTAAACCGTGACAGCGTGACCGCGCTTCTGCAGATGTCCGGCCATGGGGTACCCCATCACGCCGAGACCAATGAATCCGATTGTTGCCATTTCTGTAACCTCCAGCAGGCAGGATAGGGGCATGCCGAGGATCGGATCCGAACGAGGCGCCGTCGCCCCCTTCCATGTCATGGAAGTCATGCGCGCCGCCGAACAGCGAGAGCTCGCCGGTCACGACATTCTGCACCTCGAGGTGGGACAGCCCTCGACATCTGCACCCGAACAAGCCCTTCGGGCGGCCGAAGAAGCGCTCCGTAGCGATCGGCTTGGCTACACAACTGCTCTTGGGCTTCCGTTGCTCCGGCAGAAGATCGCCAGCTGGTATCAGCTGCGCTACGGCCTCGAGATTCCGGTCGAACGAGTCATCGCCACCACGGGGGCGTCAGGCAGCTGTGTCCTTGCCTTCCTTGCGCTCTGGGACACCGGGGCCAGGGTTGGCGTTCTCGAACCCGGCTATCCGTGCTACCGCAATGATCTTCTTGCCTTTGGCATCGAACCCGTCGCCATCCCCGTCGGACCCGACACCGACTATCGACCTACCATCGCCCACCTCGAGGCGGCAGGATCGCTCGACGGGCTGGTCATCGCCAGCCCCAGCAACCCGACTGGCACGGTCCTCTATGACCAACACCTGGCTGAGATTCTCGGGTGGGCGAGAGCCAACGACGTGCTCGTCGTGATGGATGAGATCTACCACGGCATCACCTACGGTGACTCACCCGTCCCTACAGCGTTGGCCCACGACGACGATGTTGTGGTCTTCAACAGCTTCTCGAAGTACTTTTCGATGACCGGGTGGCGGCTGGGTTGGATCATTGCCCCCGAGTATCTGGTGACCTCGCTCGAGCGGCTCGCCCAGAATCTCACGATCGCGCCGCCGACGCTCAGCCAGCTCGCCGGAATTGCCGCCTTCGATTGCACCGAAGAACTCGATCGCAATGTCGAGTCCTATCGGGTCAACCGCCAGATCTTGCTCGACGGGCTACCGGCCGCGGGCATCACGAAGATCGCTCCTCCCGACGGCGCCTTTTACATCTGGGCCGACGTCAGCCACCTCGTCGACAGCCAGACAACGACCAGCAGCCAAACACTGAGCAGCAGCCAAACACTGAGCAGCAGCCAAACACTGTGCAGTCGCTGGCTCGAGGATCTGGATCTAGCGGCAACACCCGGGGTCGACTTCGATCCGGTCCGAGGGCAACACTTCGTACGTTTCTCCTACGCCCAATCGGCGGCCGACATGCAGCAGGCGATGGAGCGGTTGGCCTCGTGGACGCATCGAAGGGTTCGATCTTGAACAGCGAAGGCGCTGGGCCGCCCGGCGCCGCCCGGATGATGTTGCGGGGTCTCAGCCGAGCTTGCCCGGTCTGCGGCACGCGCGGACACTTCCGTTTCGTCGCCATGACCGACGACTGTGCCGGCTGTGGCCTTCACTTCGAACGGATTGAAGGCCACTGGATCGGGGCCGTTGGCATCAATACCATCGTGACGTTCGGGCTGCTCGCCATCGTCCTTGTCAGCGGCTTCATCATCACCTTCCCTGAATTCCCGGTGGGTCGCCTGATCTTCCTCGGGGTTGGGGTATCGATAGTGGTGCCGATTGTGTTCCATCCGAGTAGTCGCATGCTCTGGACGGCCATCGACCTGGCAATGCGCCCCCCTGAAGCAGGCGAGCTCCCTGCTCGAACCAACGCTCAATCCAGCAGAGAAAGCACGAATGACTGACACCTTCGACCTCATCATCATCGGAAGCGGAACCGGCAACTCGATCCCCGAGGACATGTCCCACATGAAGATCGCTCTCGTCGAGCGGTCGGTGTTCGGTGGTACCTGTCTGAACAAGGGCTGTATCCCCTCAAAGATGTTCGTGCTTCCTGCCGACATCGCCCACGCTGCCGGCGACAGCAGCAGGCTTGGTCTCGACACATCGTTCAACGGTGCTGATTGGCCTGCGATCCGAGACCGGGTCTTCGGACGCATCGACGCCATTGCTGCCGGTGGAGAGGACTATCGAGCAACGGGCACACCGAACGTCACCCTGGTCAGGGGAACCGCTGTATTCGAACCGAACCGGGAAGACGGCAATCTGGTCGTTCACATCAGCGACGGTCTTGACCAGGGCAGCCGCCTATCGGCCCCGGTCTTTCTTCTTGCTGCCGGCGCTCGTCCCGTAATGCCCCTGATTGATGGCCTCGACCAGGTTCGACATCACAGCTCAGACTCGATCATGCGGCTCGAGACCTTCCCAGAGCGCCTCGGCATCGTTGGTGGCGGCTTCATCGCTGCGGAGATGGGCCACGTCTTCAGCGGTCTCGGATCGACCGTTCACATGTTCAATCGCTCCGATCGACTCCTTCGAGCCTTTGATGGCGAGATAGCCCAGCGATTCACCGAGCTGTTCGCTGACCGGGTCGAGATGCACCTCGGTTGCGTTCCGGAGTCGGTCGAGCAACGTGGTGACGTCATTGTCTTGCGCTGCCACGACAACGGCGTTGGCTTCGAGATTGAGGTCGACGAGCTCCTCATTGCTACCGGCCGCCGACCAAACAGCGATCTTCTCGATGTCGACGCTGTGGGAATAGCGACTCATCCCGACGGTCGTGTGGTAGTCGACGAGACCATGGCCACTTCGGTACCCGGTGTGTATGCGCTCGGGGATCTCAGCAACTCCTTCCAACTCAAGCATCTTGCGAACGCCGAAGGAAAGGTTGCGTTCGCGAACATCGCCCACCCGGATGGGCCCCCACAGACCATGAGTTACAAGGCTGTTCCCAGCGCCGTCTTCAGCCACCCGCAGATCGCAACCGTCGGACTTACCGAGGAACAAGCCACTGAGCAGGGCATTCCGTACGTTGTCGGCAAACGCGACTACGGCGGCACGGCGTACGGATGGGCCCTTGTCGACGAGACCTCCTTTGCCAAGGTCATGGTGGATACTGAGACCGGGCTCATCGTGGGCGCCCACATCATCGGACCACAGGCAGCATCCCTCATCCAACCGCTCATCCAGGCCATGCAGTTCGATCAAACGGCGGCCGATGTGGCCACCAAGGTTCTCTACATACACCCAGCCCTCACCGAAGTAGTGGAGAATGCGCTGCTCGAAGCGTTGTCCTAGCCATGAGCGCCTGATTCGAGCGCCTCTGCAGCTGGGCAGCACCGCTCATGATCACGCATTTTCGGCCGATAGAACTTCGTGCGGCCGTCGACAGGAGTCTTGTGGTAGTAGAAGCCGAAAAACTAACTGACGTATTGCGATTCGTCCCAGGCGCATGTCTTGTCATCGATGATGGTGTCGTGCGGGGAGCGAACGACGACGCGATCGGTGTTCTCGCGATTCCTCGGCGGCGTTTAATCGGCGTCCCGCTGCCCGAGCTAGCCGTCTCCGAAATGCAGCTCGACATCACGAAGTTCATCGACCGATCAGCCGAAGCCGTCACTCACCAGCAGATCCGTCTGGCCACCGGGCTCATCCCGATCGAGCTGTCGGCTCGCCGGGTCTCTGACTCACTCGTGATCTGCGGTGCGCGTCGGATGGATCTCGAGCATCAGATGTCGGCTCTCGCCGGCGGTGAACTCACCCATGACCAGGTCACCGGTCTCCCAAACCGCTATCACGTTCTGGCCCAGCTCTACGACCGTCTTGGATCGAAGAACGCTCAGCCGTTGGCTCTCATCGCTATTTGGATCGACGACTTGGCGACGCTGCGGGGAGAGCGAGGACCCCGTGTCGTCGAACGTGTCTCTCGGCAGGTGGGGGAGCGGGTTCAGGCCCGTCTCCGTGGGCCCGATCTGCTCGGCCGCCTCGAGGATGATGCGTTCTTGGCCTTGCTCACCACCGACTCGGCAACCGATCAGCTCACCGAAATAGCCGATCGACTTCGAAATGAAGTGGCCTTTCCTGTCGAGTTCGACGGGGGGCTCGTGAGCTTCACAGCCTCGGTGATGGTCGGCACGATTGGCGCCCGCCGGCCCTCCCTCGAGAAGGTGCAGTCGAAGCTCGAAAACGTGTCGAAGTTGGCATCAGCCAGCGGAGGCAACCGCACCGAGATCATCGCCTTCTAGACTTTCATGCTGCGAATCGGCTTCCTCGGGTGCGGGCTGATAGCGAGATCACACCCCAGCTCGTTGGCCAACGTCGCCGCGGCCACGATCGTGGCTGCCCACGACATCGACGCCAACCGAGCGTCCCAGTTCGCAACTACCTTCGGCGGCGTTGCGGTCGCGTCCGCTGAGGATGTCATCTCCGCCTGCGACGCGGTGTACATCTGCACGTGGACCTCGACCCATCCTGAGCTGGTGGCGCTGGCATGCGAAGCAGGCCGAGCCGTCTTCTGCGAAAAGCCGCTCGCTATCGACTACCCGGCCGCCGCTGCCATGACCGCTCAGCACTCCATACACGATCTCGACCTGCTCACCTGGATGATGGGCCCGATCAAAACAGTCAGTGCCGTCACCGCCAACGTTCATGGCCTACCGGGTATTGAAGACGCAGCCAGTGTGTTGGCAGCGCCCTCGTCAAGCAAGATGCCCTCAACCAACAGAGTGCCCTCGAGAACCAAGACGAAGCGTTTGTCATCGCTGCCGTGAGCAACGAAGCGGCCTCGCCTGACTTCTCGGTCGCTCTTCAGGCCCACGCCATCGCCGACGCCGCGTATCGCTCGGTGGCAGATGACGGGGCCAGTGTGAGAATCAGCTCTGGATAAGGATCGTGAGCTGCTCGATTTCCTCCATCACCTCATCGCGTGGCCCCTGAGGCAGCATGAACACGGCGCGGGTGACGCCAGCCTCAGCCAACTCTTCGATGCCGGCTTTGTCGGTCGGAGCACCGAACACGCCGAGTTCGATTAACTTCGGGTCACGTCCAATTGCCTCGCACGCCTTGACGACTTCACCCCAACCGGCTTCGAGTCCGTGTCGACCGCCGATCGGCATCCAACCATCACAGAACTCAGCGATATCGGCGGCGGTTCGAGGACCAGCGGCGCCACCGAGAATCACCGGGGGGTGCGGGGTCTGGGTCGGCTTCGGCCACGACCAGCTCGAGCTGAAGTCGACGTGTTCGCCGTGGTACTCGGCTTCGTCCTTGGTCCAGATCTCCTTCATGGCCAAGATGCGCTCGCGGACCACGGCGCGACGGTCCGTGTAGTTGACGCCGTGATGGGCCAATTCTTCCTTGTTCCAGCCGTAGCCAATACCGAAGAGGAACCGACCGTCAGAGATTGCATCGACGGTTGCGACCTCTTTCGCCATCCAGAGCGGATCTCGTTGGGCGACCAACGTGATACCGGTTCCTAGCTTCAGCTTGGTGGTGACGGCGGCGACAGCACCGAACGCCACGAACTGATCGTGGGTCCGCCAGTACTGCTCGGGTAGCGGTGGTGCACCTTTGCGACCACCCCAAGGCGACACCCGGCTGGTCGGGATGTGCGAGTGCTCGGGGAACCAGAGCGATTCGAAGCCCCGTTCCTCGGCTTCGCGACCGAGTTCGATGGCTCCGATGGTCTTGTCTGTCGGGAAAATGGCGAGGCCGTAATTCATTGCCGCAGAGTAGCTGCCAGCCGAGGGTTGCCGCCTAGTGCGACCGTTAGCTCGTGTGGTAGTTCGTGGGCCAAGACATCCCACATTCGGTCGACCAACTCCGCTGTCATCTGCAGCTCACCGGTCACGCCAAGCGTCGCTTCGCGCCTCAAGCTGTCGGCCATTGAGCGCAGGCCAACCAACGTGGCCGCCACACCAAGATCCAACGGAGCCGCCCCAGCTGCGCGGGCCGCACGCACTCTTGCCTCAGTGTCCTTTACCAAGAAGGCCACAATCTTCTCGACCAGATCCTCGTAGACCGGTCGAGGAGCGCGAGTCGATCGAACCAACAGGGTTTGGGTTGCGCTACGTCCGGCCAATCGACTGAGGCGGTAGATCTGGGCCTGGACCCCCGCCACCCAAGCCTGGCGACGCGTGCGGTTGGCCTCCGGGGCGGGCTGTGGCGTTCGAACCGCTTGACTCGCCGTGGTGCGATTTTCCGTAGGCGCCGGGCCGGGCGCGACCACGAATTGGGCGTCGTAGTCACGGCGGGCAACCGGATCAGACAGGACCCTCCACGCGTCATTGACTTTGGCCATCGCCAGACCGCCGTCATCAACTGATCCCAAATCAGGATGCAGCTCACGAGCTCGAAGCCGGTAAGCGACACGAAGTTGGTCGAGGCTGCAACCTGGCTCAACGTGTAGGAGGTCGTACAGGGTCACCGGCGGCAATTGTAAACATCCGACGGCCGGTGCCGATTCTGACACTGTGGTATCGCCCGAAACCGATCGGCAACAGAAGGCAAAGGACGATGTGGACGAGCAGCGCGCTTCGCACGTCTCTGGGCGCGCCCATCGGATGCTCCGGCACCTACCCGAGGTGGCCCGAACCATCATGCTGACCTTGGCCGCTCTCATCGCTCTTGCTGCTGCGCTGGCCCCGTTGGTCTATCTGCTCCGCCGCCTCGGCGTCGGCTGAGGTCGGTCGGCTTGCACACGCGTCTGACCGCTCGTAGCCGCTACGTTCCCCAGCAATGGCTGAAATCCTGCACATCACCTCTGCTGCCTCATGGGCCGAGTCACAAAAGACCGGCGAGCACCGCGACCCCTCCCTCGATACCGAGGGTTTCATCCACTGCTCATCGGCCGAACAGGTTCTGGGACCGGCCAACGCTCTCTTCAAAGGGCAGTCTGGGCTGATCTTGCTGCGGATCGACACCGAGAAACTCGACCAACCCTTGGTGCTCGAAGACACCTACGGGCACGGAGCCTTTCCTCATATCTACGGAGCGTTGAACCTTGCTGCCGTCATCGGCACCGTCCACTTTTCCGCTAATGCCGATGGCTCGTTTTCACTTCCTGATGAGCTCGCCCGTTAAGGGGATTGGGGCCTCCCCGGCGACCATCACCCGATTCATCGTGCGCGGCTGTTCACCATGATCGTGAACGGCGGCGTGCTGCGTGCAGCGGTTGTCAGCGACGGCCGACCGGTGACCGGATGAACACGCACGGCCGGGTGCCACACCGGATCAGGCACGAGGTCGGGATTGGCCACACCTGACTGGGCATGCAGCACCCGAGCCGAATCGAGCATGTCGGTCCAAAGCGGAGACAGATCGTCATACGCCAGGTACTGATTCGAGAACAAGGTGTCGCCGCCATGAGCAGGCACCTCGATGGCCGACAACATCGTGAACGATGGCGGCTCAGCGATGAAGCAGGTATCGGTGTGCAAGACGCCGGTGCGATGTGCCTCCCGACCCTCGTTCTTGAATTGCAAAATGTCAGGCCATTCAGTGTTCTCTTCTTCACCCGGCGTCCAAAGCAACGAGCCCAGCCGCTTGGCAAACGAGACCTGATCGACGGGGTCGAGGTCCTGACCGGGAAACACCGCCACGCAGTAGGTTGTGACCAACCAGCGAAGTTGCTCGATCTCGTGGTCGGTGACATGACGAAGGTCGATGTTGGAGATTTCAACACCCGTCTCACCCGTCAGCAATTGGTGGTCGATAACGGCGTGCCGCGGATCGTCAACTACAGCGCTCATGTCCTCCAGTATTACGCTCGGTCCGTGCCTGGCGAGAAATCCCTCAGTGGTCGCGGCCCCGCCGTTGCCGACCATATCGATATCGACCTCTTCGACCCGGCGAGCTTCGCTAGTGGAGTGCCGCACCCCGCCTTCGCCACGCTGCGAGCCCAAGCACCGGTTGCATTCCATGAGGAACGACCCAAACGGAGGGGTGGTCGATCAGGACCAGGTTTTTGGTGCGTCACCACCCACGAACACGTCCATGAGGTATCGAGGCAGCCCGACATCTACTCGTCGTTCCTTGGCGGTTTCACTGCCAGCGATATCAGCGGAGCTGTCCTTGATGAGACTCGAATGAACCTCATGGGGATGGACCCACCAGATCACACCGCCTTTCGGGCCGTGTTGCGTGACCCTTTCGGCCCGCGGATCGTGCGCGATCTCGAGGCCACAGTCGAAGGGTTCGCCGTCGACATCGTCGATCGCCTCGTAATCCAAGCCGCGGCCACACCCGACGGCGAAGCGATCGACTTCGTCGATGCCGTCGCGAAGGAGATACCGCTCCTCGTGCTGGCGAACCTGTTGGGAATCAGAGCTGACGATCGGCAGTTGTTCTTCGATTGGAGCAACCGCATCATCGGCAATCATGACCCGGACGTTGGTGGATCAGTGCAGGACTTTCTTGCCGCCAAGGATGAGCTGTTCGCTTATGGTCGGCAGGTCATTGCCGAGAAGCGGATTGCTCCCGGCGACGACCTGATCTCCGCCGTCGTTGGCGCTGAACTCGACGGCAAGCCGGTGGACGAACAGAAGATCGTGATGCTCTGGTTCCTGCTACTGATCGCGGGCAACGAGACGACACGTTCCTCGCTGACCGGGGCCATGGAAATGCTCTCGACTCATAGCGACCAGCGCGAACTACTGATGAGTGAGCTTGATCTAAACCTTCCCGGTTTCGTCGAGGAAACGCTGCGCTGCACCAACCCCGTACTGCATTTCCGGCGCACCGCAGCGGTCGATACTGAACTGGGCGGCGTCCAGATCAAGGCGGGCGACAAAGTTGTGCTCTGGTATCCGTCGGCCAACGCCGACGAGAAGATGTTCGACGACCCAATGCGTTTCGACCTCACCCGCAGCCCCAACCAGCATCTGGCCTTCGGCATCGGTACGCACTTCTGCCTCGGTGCTCGCCTGGCCCGCCTGCAGATGCGAGTGATGCTGAAGGAGCTGCTCACTCGATGTCCGAACATCGAAGTGAGCGGCCCGGCCCGCCGCATTCACTCGAACTTTCTGCACGGCGCCCTGACCCTGCCCGTGACGGTCTAGGCTCCGCTGACTAGCCCAACCTCTCTGGCTCAGACTCTCTAGCTCAGACTGACGAACTCAACCGGCTAGTGAGCTCCGCAGAAGGCCGAAGGCGGCTTGGCCCTCGTCACTCTGCGTCCAAGAGATGTAGTCGGGCCGCGTTCGTTGCCTGAAGAACGGATTGCTGAATATCTCGGCCCAACCGACCAAGGGCTTCAACATTCGATCGGCCATCCCTGGGTCGAATTCGGACCAGTTGCGAGCATGCTCTTCCGACCGGAAGAGATTCATCTGGCTTCAACGGAAGGGACGGCTCGCAGCGTCCCCACCAACCTCGGCGCCCGTGTAGCCAACAATGGTGTCGGGATCGACCAGCAGGATCTCTTCATCGCGTATCTCGACGGTCATGGAGTCGCCACAATCGAGGCAGGGTGCCTCGATTCGAATCGTCTTGCCAGGAAACAGCCATCGAATAGCCGTTGCTTCGAACCCGCACTGTGCGTACCACCCGGGTTGTCCATCAACGGAAACTCGGTACTGCGTCGGTTGAACGTTGAACGGCGGAAAGCTCCCGATCTAGTCGGTGCCCGGATGAAGCCAGCCAGGGATCCGATCGATCAAGTCGCCAAGGATCACCTTGCCCTCGTCTGGCAACACACCAAGGTCCGCTGCGAGCTCGGTGTAGTGAGGGGCGGTCGGTGATGCCACCATGCTGCGCATCACTGAGGAGAAGGCCCGATCGAGCGTCTCGACACTGGTCATGGTGCCAGCTTGTCAGAGTTGATGGCCGTGTGTGTCGGCGTCAACTCGGTGACGGACACATAACCCGACTCGACGGCCTCGGTATCGCTGCCGTCGAAACTATCCCAGGTGCCATCTCGGGTGAACGAGACGGCGAAGCTGTGTTCGGTCTTTTTGCTGAGCGATGGTGCATCGAGAGAATAAGGGAAGCGATCGCCCATGACGGTCTGTTTGCTTCCGGCCAGATCGGCACTGGCCAAGTTCGGAACGTTCACGTTGAGCAACCGGGGACGGCCGAGCACGTCGTGAACCATCCCGGCTGCCACCTCCGCAGCCGTTTCCCATAGCTGTGTTTCCCCGGCGGGCTGGCTCATAGCGAGCGCCGGAATCCCGAAGAGTGAGGCAGTAATCCCGGCGCCAATCGTGCCCGAGAAGTGGGCGGCGTGACCCACGTTCCATCCGGGGTTGATGCCGGAGACAACGATGTCCGGTAGTTCACCGAAAAGTCCCTTACACGCCAGCAGGCTGCACAGCGCCGGAGGGCTGTCCATGTGGTAGGCGACAGCGACCTTCGACAGCTCGGGACGCTCGACGCGATGCACGTCTGGGATACCGGGACCAAGGTGACCAATTGCGGCGCCGGCGCCCGAATACTCGCCCGACGGAGCAAACACGGTCACCTCACCGACCTCGGTCAGCCGTTGGGCCAAGACATGGAGACCCGTTGAATCAATTCCGTCATCGTTCGTTACCAGTATGCGCACGGCTCTGATTGTGCACCAGACTCCGGCCGTGACCACGAACGATCGACTTCGAGCTAGGCGCGGTTGCTACGCGGGTGGGTCAGCTTGCCCACAGCGCCAATCGACGCAGCGTTTACGGTTCACTCTGCGGGTCATAGAGACGTGGTGGGTAACCACAAGGTGGTGGGCATTTGGTTCTTGTCGCTGAGCGACCAGAGGGTGGAAGCGGTTCGACGACCCCGTCGACCTCGCAAGTCGCCCATGCAGCGCACCGCAGCGATCTGCAGGGGATGCGGGCCATCGCGGTCACCCTTGTTGTGTTCTATCACGCCGGCATCGCCATCTCCGGTGGCTACGTGGGTGTCGACATCTTCTTTGTTCTGTCCGGCTTCGTCATCACCCTGAGCCTGCTTCGAGACATCGACGTGAACGACGGCATCGATCTCAAACGCTTCTACTCCCGGCGGATCCGTCGATTGCTGCCTGCGTTGGCCCTGGCCACCTCGGTGACGCTGCTGCTATCGGCCTTCGTTCTGAGCCCCTTTGGCCCACAGGGAACCGCTGTCAGTACGGCGACCACCGCATCGCTCTTTGTGGCCAACATCGGGCTGTATCTAACCGGCGGGGGTTATTTCAGCCCTGACGACGCTGCTAATCCCTTCCTCCACACTTGGTCGCTGTCGGTCGAGGAGCAGTTCTACTTTGTGGTCCCGGTTGCACTCGCGCTGACCCATGTTCTCGCTGGCCGGATCTCCCGCGGCGACCGGTCGAAGCGGATAACGAGCCGGCGGCTCATGGTGATCGGCATCGTGGGAGCGAGCGTGCTCAGCTTGCTCATCGCCGACGCGTTGGTGCAATCCTCAACGAGCGGCGCCCGTCTCGCCTTCTACGTACCGGTCACCCGAGTGTGGGAGTTCGGTGTTGGAACCCTGTTGGCTTTCGTGATGACCCGAAAGCCCCACGCGAGCGAGTCCGACCGGGGCCGGCCGATGCTGGCAGCTGTTGTGGCGGTGGCGAGCGGCCTTGCGGTGCTCGGTTCGGCCTTTGTGTACAACGACATCACGCCGTTCCCGGGGCGCTCGGCGCTCTTACCCGTTCTCGGCACGGCCGGCCTCATCTGGTCGGCCCCACGGCTCAGATCCCTCAGCCGGGCACTCTCGGTCCTACCGCTGCGATTTCTCGGCGACCTCTCGTACAGCTGGTACTTGTGGCACTGGCCGTTCATCGTGCTCAGCGCAGCCGCTTGGCCCGGAACGAATTGGCCTGTGTTCGCCGCATTCTTCGCCATCGTGCCTGCCTGGCTCTCGTTTCGGCTCTTGGAAGAACCGATTCGGAACAACCGGAGCATCGTCGGCTCGAAGGCTCTGCTGTTGGCTGGCATCTGCATCCTGGTCCCGATGTTCGTCGGCGCTGGGCTCCGCATCGGGATCGACTCCGACTACGGCCTCACCAGCCCCAGCCGCCTCGGTGAGCTCCCATCGGCGCGAGCAAATGGCTGTCTGGTAGGCGAGAGCCAGTTAGGTCAAACGGAGTGGGACGCCCTTGGCTGCATGTTCGAGGCCCCAGTTGGCGACTCAGGTCTCATCCTGGTCCTCGGCGACTCACATGCCTCGAGCATCAGCAACGGTTTGGTAGCAGCGGCCAACACCCATGGCTATGACGTGGCGATATGGGCCGGCGCCCGATGCCCATACCTACCAGGTCTGGTGCTTGAAGAACTTGCTGCGTCATGTCGGGCCTGGCAGGACCAGGCGACCGCGCTTCTGAACCAGCTGTCTCCCGTTGCCGTCATCTTGAGCAACCGCACCCCGTACTACACGTTTTCGAATGTCGGTGAAACGCCCGACTCGGCTTTGGTGCACGACTCGGCCGGTTCGACGACCGACCCGGCGGTAGCCGAAGTGTGGTGGCAGGACCAGTTCAGAACGCTCGTCGACCACGTTGAAGGGCAGGGTTCTCGACTGTTGGTCGTCGAGACCATTCCTGAGTTCGACTCGATCGCCTTGCCCTCGGTGACCCACCAGCAACCCGACACCTCGATCTCGATCGAAGCCCTCAATGACCGTCGGAGCCGTTCCGTCCAGCTTGAGGCGGAAGTACTAGCTGGTGACGATCTGGCTGCGCTTTTTGATCCTGCGACTCTTCTCTGTGATGCCGGACGCTGTGTTGCCGCCGAGGGGGGCGACGTCTGGTATCTCGACCCCGATCACCTAACAGCGAGCGCCAGCGCAAAACTCGAACCAGGATTTTCCGTCGCCCTGGCCACGCTTCTGGGCTGAGCTAGCTCAGGCTGATGGCAGGTCGGCCAAATAGGCGCCGATGTCTTCCGGAGTGACCGTGGGAGCGAACCGCTCGATCACTTGACCGTCGGTGCCCACCAGGAACTTGGTGAAGTTCCAGCCGATGTCGGCCGTGCCGTCCTCGTCGGACTTGGCCGACGTCAAGAACTTGTAGAGGGGGGCAGCGGTTTCACCGTTCACATCGATCTTGGCGAACATCGGGAACTCGACGCCGTAGGTCGATCGGGCAAACTCGAGAATCTCGCCATTGGAGCCAGGCTCTTGATTACCGAATTGATTGCACGGAAACCCGAGAACCTCGAGCCCCTCAACGTCTTCAGAAAGCGCACGCAGACCTGCGTACTGGCTGGTGAGGCCTCATTGCGAGGCGACGTTCACAACCAAAGCCATCTGGTCTCGGAAGTTGTCGAGCCCAAGTGACTCACCGGTGATCAATTCCATTTCGAAGTCGTGAAGGCTGGCCATGCAGTCAATCTAGCCCGACCGCGCATCCGACCTCGCCGGTTCAGACAAGCCCTTTTCGACTCTTGTTCCAGGCGATGTCGCGGTCGAGGCGAGGTTCGCCGGGCAGACCGAGAACGCGCTCGCCGAGAATGTTCCGCTGAATCTCGTCGGTGCCACCCCGAATCGACATCGACGGAGCGGTGATGGTCTCGATGTACCCGTGGGCGTCGGTGAGCATGCCGGAAGCACCCACCGCTTGGTTGCTCAGGTAAGCCCGACCCTTGTACGACTTCACCGTCCGCAGCTTGGTACCCGAACCAGCGGGGGAGGGGGTGCCACCCTTGGCTTCATCAGCTGCCCGCTGCCCGGTCCACCGACTGACCATGTCCCCGACATGGACACCGGCGATTGCATCGCGTAGGACGGGGTCGGTGTAGGCCCCCGTTGGTCCGAGATCGGTGATCCAGTTCGGAAGTCGTGCCTCGCGGGCCGCACCGTCACCGCCGCCCCGACTACCGCCGCCGGCCCGCTCGTGAGCGAGCACCGTCATGGCCACTCGCCAGCCTTCGCCGACATCACCGACCCGCCAAGCATCGGTGACTCGGGCCCCGTCGATGAACACCTCGCTGAAGTGGGTGTCGCCGTTCATCTGGCCCAACGGCCGAACGTCGACGCCGTCCTGGTCCATCCGGAGACAGAACATCGTGAGGCCTTTGTGCTTCGGCTGCTCGGGGTCGGTGCGGGCCAGGCAGATGCCCCAGGCCGCCCACATCGCTCGGCTGGTCCAGGTCTTCTGGCCGCTCAACACCCACTCGTCGCCGTCGCGTTCGGCCTTCAATCCAACGTTGGCCAGGTCAGAGCCAGCTTCAGGCTCGGAGAACATCTGGCACCAAATCTCTTCACCGCTAGCGATGGGGCGAAGCCACTGACGTTGTTGGACCTCGGTGCCATGAGCCAGCAACGCCGGACCAACCATGCCCAGGCCGATCGTGAACGGATAGAGGTCGGGCACGGCGTACTCGCGCAGTACCGAGCCGATCAGTCCATTTTCGTCCGATTCGGCGTCGCGACCGCCGTGTGCTTTCGGCCATGTCGGCACATGCCAGCCCTCTTCAACTGCCCTCGACAGGTAGGAAATCCCGTCGTCGAGATCGTCGCTGCCCGCTCCCATAGTCGTGAGCCGGGTGTCCGCCGTTCGTCGGTCGAGAAAGCCATCGAGGGAGTTACGGATATCGTCTGCGCTCAGCATGCAGACATGTTGACACGCAGGCGGCTCGGTCATGCAGCCGTGTTCGGAGATGATGTTCTCGAGCAGGTGGTCGCCCTAGGGTCTCGCCGTCTCATACGGCACCCATCCAAGCGTCTCATCGAGGTCGCGTTCGGCCACCGGCCGCCGGGTCAGGCGAGCCGAGGTGATGCGGTCGAGCCGGAAGATTCGGCCAGCCTGACGCAGGTGACACCAGCCCACCAGGTACCAACCGTTGCGGATGCTGGCCAAACGCAGCGGCGTGATACTCAGGCGGCCTGATAGTCGGCCATGTACCGATCGATGGCCCGGTGCCAACGGTTCGAGGGAAGTTCGGGTCGAAGGGCAGCCAGACTCGTGCAGTATTTGCTGAACCGCACCGGCCGGTGACCGTGTGCCCACATCCACCGATCGACCGTAGTTGGCGGGCCGGCCGACTTCGTCTCGACCACGAGCAGATTCCCAACCGACACCTGAGCGCCCGAACTCAGATCCCGTGCGCTCACCGCGGTGTCGACAGCGACACGAAACGGTGCCTCCAGATCGACCAGCGTCGTGCGGGTGTACGTGGTTTCGACCGTTGCCTCCAGCTGCAACCGGCCGACGAGAGGCTCAATGAATACAAGGCCATCGGCCAACAAGATGCCCTGCTCGGTGACGGGCAGCCGGTCTTTGACCGTTTGACCTCGCCGTCCCCGACGCTTCACCTCGAGGACCACCTCGTTGGCATCGAGGTAGCCGCGGGTGCGTACCTTGAAACGCTTTCGGCGCCCCAACGCAGCACCGTGGAACGATGCGAGATCTGGTGTGTCGAAATAGATCGATTGGTAGCGAAATCGACGGGTTCCGCCGATCTCGAGGGCAGATAGATTCACCTCGTCTACCAGTTGGGAGACGACTGCCGGAGACACCAGATACTTGCGATCGGTTCGAGTCTGAAGATCAGCAAGAAGCACCGTTTCGGCCAGTCCGACCGCTGGTAGATCGTCAATGTTCATTCCAGCGGCGTTCATTCCAGCGGCGTTCATTCCAGCGGCGTTCATTCCAGCGGGGTTCATCCCACCGGCAGTTGTCGATAGCGGGCCTCGACCAACGTCGAATCGTTCACGAGGTCGACCCGCTTCAGCGACAGCCGGTCGATGGGTTGACCAATCAACTCCTCCACCTAGGTCCTGGCGCTGGCCTCGTCGGCGAAGGCCCGATCAAGCGTCAGCTCGAGATGTCGGTATCGGCCAAAGACGAGCGGATGGCCCGCAATCAGCATGACCAACACGATCAGTGTCATCAACGCCGGTCCCAGCCACGTCGGATCGGGCTGGAGACCTCCAAGCAGGCCAATGCTGAGCGCCGAGAAGTAGAAGGCAACGTCCTCTTGCCCAAGCTCGTCTGAGCGCACCCGCACAATCGACAGCACACCGAACAGACCCAAACCCAAGCCTGCCGAAACCGTGTTCGAGGCCAGCGTGGTCGCGACAGCCAACGTGCCGATGTTCAGAGCGAAGAAGGCAACGACGAGGTCCTTGCGGCCATAGCGCGGGAGGTACACGCCGAACACCAGGACGGTGACGGCCACCAGATCAGCGGCGATCAGGGCGAACTCCATGGATCCCAATCGGCAGTAGGACTTCCAGGTTGACCTTCGGACCTCACGAGCGAGACTGGAGGCGTGTCGCAGCCGAACGTCCACCCCCAAACAAGCTCGAACGAGCCGACCGTCGTTTTGTCGTCGTGGCATGGCCCGTGGCCCGACGACGACCGCGACGCCAACTTCAAACACGACGTTGCGCTCTATAGCAAGCTTGACCCGCTCGAGACGTTGGGAAATCTGTCGGAGGCCACGGGGATTCCGGTCGGTTCGCTCTGTCGCTACATCCTGGCCAAATGGGCTGCCGCAGGAGCCGAGGCCTTGATGACGTTGGGTCCGACCGCCATCACCCGTATGACCGATGCGGTTGCCGCGGCCGAGGCGAGCGACTCTGACGACGAGCGACTGGCGACGTATCGCGACATCACGGCACAACTGTCATGGCTGCGGGCACCCCTCGACGATCCCGAGCTGTATGACTAAACGCGTATGACCAAGCGCCTATGACAGAACGAGGGTGCGCAGTCCGCGACTGATTGCGGCGCCGATGGCCGAGTTGTGATTCTCGTCGGCCAGCACCACCCGGTGTAGCACCAGGCTCGGATACCCGCGAGAGGCGAGTGAAGCCCCCAATACCTCGACATTTGAGCGCATGCGGAAGTAGTCGTTCTCGGAGTCGCCGTCTTCGAGTTCGCCGGTCGACAGAAAAACCTCGGCGTGCATGTCGTCGTTCTCCGTCGCATAGGTCTCTTCGAAACCAAGGATGACGCGGTCGTGCCACCACACTGACGGGCTAGCCAGCAACCACTTGTCGAACAGTTCGGGCTTCGCCAACAACGCCCGCATACCGAACAACGCACTGAAGCTATGTCCGACAAACCATCGTTCACCGATTCGGTAGTCGGCTTCGAGGCGGGGGAGGAGCTGGTCGGTGATGAAGGCAATCAGTAGGTCGGCCTTGCCGCACTGGTCGGCCTCGAGGCCCTTCACCCCGGTTTCGGCTGGCGGCACCCAAGCGGTGGGCGTGTACCAACGAGCTCGTTGCCTGAGGTACTCGCCCATGTTCTGCTCGGCGAACGAAACCCCAACAACAATCGCCTCTGGCGCCTCACCGCCCATCGACATCACCCTGGTGGCATCCATGGCGGTACCGAAGATCCATGCCCCATCCAGGCAGACGACGACCGGCGCACTTTCGAGCTTGTCGTAGCGCACCGGAAGGCTGACCGTGATGTCATGTTCAATGCCACTCAGGTCGCAGGTCAGTTGGAACGAAGTCGTTGGCCAGGTCACGTCGAGAAAGAGTGGTACACGTCAGCCCGCCGGTCCATTTACGCTTCTTGTCATGGTCGACAATCCGCTACTCACTTTCGCTCCCGACGACGTGCCACGAACGGTCACGCCGCTCCTGGAGGCCATCGCCAGCCAGGCGGCGATTGCTGATTCGAGCCGCACCATCGATCCCGAACTGATCTCGGCCCTGAAGTCGAGCGACGTGATGAAGCTGGCGGCCAGCACCAACATTGGTGGCATCGAGGCCTCGGTGCTGCAGATCGGGCGCGAGCTCGAGGCCATTTCAGCCCGATGCACCAGCACAGCATGGACGATGTGGAATCACTTGGCCGTCTTCCACCTGTTCGTTGGTTGCCTCGGTCCATCCCACCACGACTTGCTGACGGACATCGTTCAAAACGGCGAGTGGGTGTGCTTCCCTGGAGGTGCCGGCTCCGGGGTGACGGGAGTGATCGAGGGCGATCACATTCGCCTCAACGGAAAGGGCTCGTTCAGCTCAGGTGGTCGGTACGCCGACTGGACCGGCGCCGCCTTCGTCATCCTCGATGCCGATGGCAATCGGGTCGAGCCGCTCGACCTTCGTTTCACCATTCTTCGTACCGAGTCAGAGGGTGTGAAGATCGACCCGACCTGGGATGGCAGCGGCGTGCGGGCGTCGGCCACCGACGACATCCACTACACCGACGTGTTGGTCCCCCTCGAACGCGTCGTTGGCTGGTTCGGCGCCAATCGGGCCGAATCGCTGCGCGAGGTTCCCGTGGTGGCCCATCGTTATCGCGAAGACTGGGTGGGACTGTCGGATGTGTGGCTCGGTTGGATGGGCGTCGGCCTTGTCCGGGCCGCCCTCGACGAGGCCACCGAATCGATCCGAACCCGCAAGTCGATCATGGGCCACAAGATGGTGACCCGCCCGACCATCCAGGTGAACCTCGGCCATGCTGCTGCACTTGTTGGTGCGGCGGCGGCGACGGTGGAGACGGCGTGTGTACAGGTCGATCGGCGCATCGAGGCCGGCCAGATTCCCGACGAGGCCGACTATCTGCGACAGATGGCGTTGGCCACCTCGGCCATCGGCCAGCTGGCCGAAGCAATGCACCTCATCCAACGCTCGTCGGGCGGGAACGGCCTCCGCGAAGGAGGCTCGTTCGACCGGCGCTGGCGCGACTTTCAGCCAATGCCGCTGCACATCAACGCCCACCAGGACCGGGTTCACCACCAACTCGGTCGATACATCTTGGGCGAAGAGCTCGAGTCGTTCTAAGGGAGCTCCCGGTCATCAGCCCAAGTCCACCTGTCGTCGTTCGGCGACAAGTTTTCCTTGTCTTCGTACGGCGACAGGATTACTATGTAGTCGAACGACGACAAAGGTACCGAGCAGTCGAACGACGACAGAGGGATGAGGATCAGAGATGCCGACCGAACAACTTCGCAGCTCTCGAGCCTTTGGCGCAGCCGTAAAGGCGGCCAGGACCCAACAGGGCCTCACACAGGCCGAGGTGGCCCAGCGGGCCGGCGTTGGTCGGCCGTGGCTCTCCGAGCTGGAGTCTGGCAAACGAACGGCCGAGCTGGGTCGGGCACTGTCGGTAGTCGATGCGCTCGGATTAGCCGTCAGCTTGACGCCGGTGGTGCAGTCGGGCGCGGATCTCGGCGCCCTGCTTACTGGCAGCACAGCCACTGACAGCACAGCCACTGACAGCACAGCCAATGACAGCACAGACACAGACACAGACACAGACACAGACACAGACACAGACGATGTCTGAAACTCTTGCCGTCCTGCTCGAGGGGTCGGTCATCGGCGAGCTGACCCGGGCCGATGACGGCCGTCTCAACCTTCGCCTCGTAGCCCCAACGACTAATAGCCCCCGCACCCCGCTGTCGGTGTCGATGCCAAACAGCCAAGACGAACATCGCGACCAGCGAATCAATCCGTGGTTGTGGGGGCTTCTTCCCGACAACGGCGATGTCCTCGCCCGGTGGGGGAGAGACTTCGGCGTGTCCACGAACAATCCCTTCGGGCTCTTGGGCACCCAGGTTGGCCACGACTGCGCTGGGGCCGTCCAGTTCTGCGCCATGGATCAGGCTGACGATCTCATCAACCGTCCGGGCGACATCAGCTGGCTGACCGAGGCCCAGATCGCAGCCCGCCTTCGGGAACTGCGCCGAGACGGCACCGGCTGGCTCGGGCCCGGCTTCGCCGGTCAGTTCAGTCTCGGCGGGGCGCAAGCCAAGACAGCACTGCATCGAGGTAGTACTGATTGGGGCCTTCCAAGCGGATCGCTGCCAACAACACACATCTTTAAGCCAGCGGTCGCCGGACTGGTCTGGCAGGACCTCAACGAGCACCTTTGCCTCGCTGCGGCACGTCATGCCGGTCTGCAGGCAGCCGCTACTCGGATCGAGTCATTCGAAGATCAGACCGCCATCGTCGTCGAACGATTCGACCGGCAGCTCGTGGACGGCGCACTTCGTCGTATTCATACCGAAGACCTCTGCCAAAGTCTGTCAGTTCACCCCGCACGTAAGTACCAGGCGGAAGGAGGCCCGTCGGCGAAGGACATCGTCGAGTTGCTCCGGTCCGTCGTCCCCGGGCTGGCAGCCAGCGAGGACGTATGGCGCTTCGTTGATGCCCTCGCCTTCAACTGGCTCATCGCCGGTACCGATGCCCATGCCAAGAACTACAGCCTGCTGCTGGCTGGCACCCAGGTACGGCTGGCCCCGCTGTATGATATTGCGTCGATTCTTCCCTACGACGACAGCGCCGGCCGCAAGATCAAGCTGGCCATGAAGATCGGCGATGACTATCGCCTCGATCGGATCGACCGCCGCCAGGCATGGCAGTCGATGGCTTCTGATCTGGGCTTACCAGCGGACGCGGTGCTCACCCGGGTACATGATCTGGCGCTGCGCCTGGCCGCGGCGTTCAACCAAGCAGCGGCCGACACCATTCCAGCTGGATTGCAGACAGATTTTCCCGAGCGCCTCACCGAGCTCGTCGCCGAGCGAGCCCAGCGGTGTGCCAACCTGCTCTGCTGACGACACAGCCACCTGGCCAGATACCGAGTCTGGCTAGACACCGAGTCTGGCTAGACACCGAGTCTGGCTAGACACCGAGTCTGGCTAGACACCGAGTCTGGCTAGACACCGAGTCTGGCTAGATACCGAGTCTGGCTAGATACCGAGTCTGGCTAGATACCGAGTCTGGCTAGATACCGAGTCTGGCTAGATACCGAGTCTGGCTAGACACTGAGGGCTTCCCAGACTCGTTGCGGCGTCACCGGGAGATCGAGATGGCGAATACCAAGATGGGACAGGGCGTCAATTACAGCGTTCTGCACGGCGGGTACGCCGCCGATCGTCCCCGATTCGGCAATGCCTTTGAAGCCCAACGGATTTTGCGGCGATGGATTCTCGGTGAGATGGCTGTCGAATGACGGCATCTCGGCTGCCGATGGGAAGGCGTAGTCCAAGAAGTTCGAAGTGAGTGGATTGCCGTTGTCGTCGTAAACGAACTCTTCGTACAACGCCTGCCCAATCGCTTGGCCAACACCACCATGGACCTGCCCCAGAGCGATCATCGGGTTGAGGATGGTGCCAGCATCATCGACGGTGACCATCCGAAGCAGCTCGACCTCTCCAGTTTCGGTGTCAACTTCGACCACCGCGGCGTAGGCACCGTAAGGAACCGTCGGCCCCTCGGGTTCGTACTCGGTCTCGCACTTGAAGCCCCAGTCGTCGTCGGCCTCGGGGGGCTTGCGCTCGGCCGCCATCGCAACCGCAACCTCGGCCCAACCGGTGCTGGCGGCAGAGGGCGAGCCAGCCACATGGAAGCTGCCGCTGGCGATGTCGAGCACGACGTCGCCGACCGCCGCCTCCAGCAAGTCTGCAGCCGTCTGCTTGGCTTCGATCACCATGGTGTCGGTGGCAATGGCAACCGCGGTGCCGGCCTTTTGGGCCGAACGCGATCCGCCTGTGATGCCACCCTTCGGCACGATGTCGGTATCACCATGGACAATCTCGATCTTCTCGAACGGGACGCCCGTTCGTTCCGCAACGAGCATCGACCATGTCGTGTAGTGGCCCTGGCCGTAGGGCGACGATCCGGTGAGAACACGAAAACCACCATCGGGCTTGAGCTCGATCGAGCCGTACTCGGCACCTGGCACACCAGCCGTCCGGTCGATGAACGTCGAAAGGCCGATGCCCAACGCCTTGGATGACCCATCGGCTCGACGCTGCGCCTGCTCTACTTTCACCGCGTCATAGCCCACCTCGGACACCATCAGTTCAAGTGCTTCGTGGTAGTCGCCCGAGTCGTAGAAGAGCCCGGTCACGTTGGTGAACGGAAGCTCATCGGCCCGCAGGAGGTTCTTACGCCGCACTGCCAGCGAATCCATAGCGATCTCGGCCGCGAACAGATCGACGGCTCGATCAATGTGGGCGCCACCTTCTGGTCGGCCAGCCCCTCGATAGGCGACCGTCGGCGTGGTGTTCGTAACCACCGTCGTGTACGTCCAGCGGTGGCGTGGCACTCGGAAGGGACCGGGCAACACCATGCAGGCATTGCGGGCCAGGGCTGGCCCGGCAACGGGATAGGCACCGCAATCGCCAAGCACGTGAATTTCCCACGCCTTCATCGTGCCGTCGCGGTCGCCACCCAGCTTGATCGTGTGTCGTTGCGCACGCGAGTGGCCGAGCCCGACCATGTCGGCCGAACGATGTGGCGTCCAACGAACAGGTCGGCCGGCGCGCTTGGCCAGCAGTGGCAGAGCGAGATCCTCGGGGTAGAAGCGAGACTTTGCACCGAAGCTGCCACCGACGTCAGATGTCAGCACCCGAACCTGACTGGGATCGAGGCCGTAGTACGTCGACAACCCCTTCTGAATTGGATGCACGCCCTGACACGATGCGTAGTGCACCAGCCGACCGTCTTCTGTCCACATCGATGCCGCGGTGCGAGTCTCCAGCGGACAGGGGGCCAGACGCTGGTTGACAAACACCGCCTCGACAACGACTTCGCAGTCGCTGAAATCGACCTCATCACCCATGGTCTCGGTCACCATGACGTTGGTGCCGAGTTCGGGGAACAGCTTGACATCGCTCGTCTCGGAGTCTTCAAGCCGCACTAGAGCGGGCAAAGGTTCATAGTTCACGACCACGGCCTCTGCCGCGTCGGCAGCCTCGGCTTCGGATTCGGCGACAATCACAGCCACGGGTTCGCCGACGAAACGAACTCTGTCGGCGGCCAACAACGACCGCTCCGTCCCCTCGGGGTAGTTCGGTGGACTCCCTGGCATCGGGCCCAGGTGCGCAACATCGGCTGCGGTGAGAACATCGACGACACCGGGCATCGATGCAGCCTCCGATGTGTCAATCGAGATGATCAGCGCGTGGGCCTCGATTGATGTGACGAAGTGGGCGACCAGCGCATTGTCAAGATCGATGTCACCTACGAAGGTCGTATCGCCCTTCAACAGGCGCGGATCCTCGACTCGCAGTACCGATGTTCCAAGAAGATCAGTTGTCGTCATCCTCGGACCCTACTGACCGATGGGCCGCGACTCGAACCGGTGCGGGTCGGATGTGGACGAATTCCGTGCCACGCTGTGCACGATGAACCGCCGCATGACGAGAGTCGCTGTCGCCCTATCGCTCGCGCTTCTTGGCTTCGGCTTTTTCGGGCCGTCTGTAGCGGCCGACCCAGTCGATAGCCAGTGCGACGCGATCGTCGGTTCTGCCGTCATTGACGCCGCAGCGGCAGCGGGCGTCGGCACCGTCCTCGGGACGAACAACGGCCTCTTCGTTGTCGACATCACCTTCGACCCCAAGGGCAACCTGCCCGACCAGGTGGCCGTCGAACTGGCTGACGTCGACGAACTCCAGTGGACGCCAGGACGCGACATCGCCTCCATCTTCTTGGTGAAGGACGATCACCTGTTCACCGACGCATGCCTTCAGACATCCCCGGAAGTGCTCCAAGCATGGCAACCGCCACAGGGGAGTGGTGGCGAGCTGTTCGAGGTTGTGGGGGGCGACTGGGGGGCGTATCGCACGGTTGGTTTCGGTGCCGCCGGAGACCCCGTTGCGTACGGGCATGAACCAGGTCGGGTCATAGCTATCTCAGCATGCGCCGATCCATCGGTCATTGCCGAACTCGTGGCGCTGCCCGACGGCACAACCGAGGCTGCACTTCGATCGCTAGACGACTTTTCGATCATCGACAGCGGACCAATGACGGCGGTCGGCGATCCAGCTCTTACCGGTGTCACGTGTGATGCGGCGGTACTTGGTTCGCTCGCTGTCATTACTTTAGAAGCCCCCAAGACTGTGGGGCTGAGCTCTGACGGCGCTGGACAGAACTGGCTGGCTGACGCAAATGATGGGCTGACGGTGTCGGAAGGCCAGACGGTCACGGCCGGCGCCAAACCTCCCGCACCGCCGGAACTCGAGTTGGCGCCGCCGCCAACAATCGGTGGGTGGTCGCCGTGGTTGTTCGTGTTGGGTATCGTCGGGGCCGGCGCCTACCTGCTGAAGAAAGCGCAAGACCCCGCATGGCGATCAAGCTGGGGGAAGCCCGACAACAGTCGGAACGCTCAAAGCGGTCGCCGCCGCGAAGACTCAACCAAGCCGGGGCATTTCGGCTGAGCCAGCAGGCGCTGGCTGCCTCGCTACTGACGAGCGCGAAACTGGCAGCCGAGGCCGGGTACACCGGGCCTGCGACTGCCAGCTTCGGACTCTCTTTGGATCTCAGTCGCCGGTGAGGTGGGCGACGCGCTCGGCCACATCGGTACCCAGCAGCTCCATCGAGCGTCGCCACTGCTCAGGCTGGTCGGCGTAGTCGAATCCGAACAGCAACAAGTGGCCAAAGCCACCGACCTCGGCATAGACCTTTTCGATCTTCTCGGCCACCGTTGCCGGCGATCCGATGATCCAGTTGTGCTCGGCCTGGTACTCGGGCCCGAGATCGGCAGAATCATGTGAAGGGTCAGCCTTGATGTACTCATCGAACTCGAACGCCTTGAGGAGTGGCATCCAATACTCGGTCGTCATGCGACCCATCGGACCGTTCACGGTCATCTCGTAGGCCTCTTCGTCGGTGTCAGCGACGAAGACCTCACGCACCATGCGCCAGTCGCTGCGCTTGGCCTCGTGGCCACCCCGCTTTGCTCCCGCTGCATAGCTGTCCCAGTGGCCTTTCACATAGCCGGGGTTCAAGTTGAGGCTCATCGGCAGCCAGCCCTTCTCGCCCGCCATCTCCAGGGTGGGGGAGGGGGACGACAGGCCAGCCACGCCGATCGGCGGATGAGGCTTTTGCACTGGCTGCAGGTGCTGGGTGAGGGCCAACTCGGGGATGCCGTGCGGCACGCTCGAGGTCCAGTATTTGCCCTCGTGCTTCCACCCAGGCTCTTGGCTCCACTGGTTCAAGATCATGTCGATGGCTTCGGCCGTCATCTCACGGTTTTCGCCGCCGAGACCATCGATACCGAACATCTCCCAGTCGCTCGGCAGCCCACTCGCAGCAATGCCAAAGTTGAGCCGACCATCCGATAGCTGATCCATCAGCGCCACCCGGTTGGCCAGAGCGGCAGGGTGGTAATAGGGCAACAGGAACCCACCGGGACCGATCCGAATGTTCTTGGTCTCACGCAGGCCGGCCATCACCAGCAGGTCCGGGGCCGGATGTGGCTCCCACTGGGCGGCGTAATGCTCGCCGATCCACGCTTCCTCAAAGCCGAACTCGTCGCCCCACTTCAGCGTTTGGAGATCGAACTCCCAACCTTCTTTGATGTCCCGCTCTGGCGGGTGGCTAGGCATTGAGAACATTCCGAGCTTCATGTGAGTCCCCCTGGGACAAAGTGTTGGGTGTGGTCCCAAACAGTTTCGCCCGGACCGGGGGCGCTGCCAAGGCAGGTCCAGAATCGGTCGGCCACCTGCCACTGCTCTAGGGTCGAGGTCGCTCAGAAGGGGGCATTAGACATGACAAGAATGGACGGCCGCGTGGCCGTGATCACTGGTGGCGCATCCGGAATCGGACGAGGCTGTGCCCTGCGTTTCGCAGAAGAAGGAGCTTCCATCGCCGTTGCCGATCTCAACCTCGACCGGGCCCGCGAAGTGGCCGACGAGATAACCAGCGCCGGTGGAGCAGCTATTGCGGTGCAGGTCGACACGGCCTTGGAGGAGGCTAACGAAGCCATGGCGACGGCGGCCGTCGATGCTTTTGGCAAGATCGACGCGTGCGTCGCCGCAGCCGGCATCTCCCACGCCGGGTATGTCAGCCGCGACGCTGATGAGCAGGCAAAGGAAGATCGGTTCGACAGCGGCGACATGATGGCGCTCGACAAGTCGATCGATAGTTGGCAACGAGTCATCGACGTGAATCTCACAGGCGTACTGCTCACTGACCGAGCCGTAGCCCGTCACATGCTCGACTCCGGTGGCTCGATCGTAAATATCGCATCGGTAGCAGCCGTGACGGCCCTGAAGGGTTCAGCCGATTACTGCGTCTCCAAAGCCGGCGTCTGGATGCTCACCAAGTGCTTGGCCGTCGAATTGGCCCGCCACAAGATTCGGGTGAACGCGGTTGGCCCGGGCTACATCAACACCTCCATGTCAGCGGCGGCCACAGTGCATGACTCATGGGTGAAGGCTCGGGAGAAAGAGACACCATTGCGTCGACTGGGCGAGCCGGTCGACATTGCCAATGCGTGTCTGTACCTCTTGTCAGACGAGTCAAGCTTCGTTACGGGCGAGATCATCTTTCCAGACGGCGGCTTCGGGGCCGCCGTGCGGACCTGATTCACGCTGCAAACAACATCAACGGGATCAAAACGACGTCGAGGATCACCGAGATCGTTGTCAGCCGGCCGCGGGCCGTTCCGCCCAGCCATGGAGTTTCGCCATGCAACTGCACGTCGGTCAGGTTCCACACTGGGTGCCTGGCTCGGCGAGTAAAGAACCACTGTGCCGCCCCTGTTACTAACAACGCCCCACAACCGCTCAGCTGGTGACGGGGTTCGGTGTCGATGTTGTCCAGCACCGCGCCACTACCGAGTCCAATGAACACCAGGTTGGCGAGGGCAAGGAGATTGGGGTAGCTGGTCATCGGGCTCCAGCTTTGCGTGGCCACCACCGGTTGCCGCGGCACACCCCGAAATCAGCCGATCGCGTGGTCGATGGCGATGCGGAGGTCGTCGGTACTGACCGGCTTGGTCAGGTACGACGTCACATCACATACTCGCGGGTCTTCCAACTCGTTCTGGCTCAGTTCGCCGGTCAACATAATGAAGGGCGGATGATCGGCGCCGAGCGCCTCGAGCAGATCGAGGCCCGTTCCGTCCGGCATCAAGTAGTCGCACACGATCACGTCAAACGTCTGTTTGGCCAGCGCCTCGACCGCCTCCCCCAAAGGTTCTACTCAGACGACGGCCAAGTCGTCAGCTTCGCCGCCACGAAAAGCACCGTTGTCAGAACTGAGACTCTGGGGGAGCAGTCGTGGCAACAAGAGAACATCGAGAGCTACGACGTCGTCATGGTTCTCGAAGACGGGAACTGGAGGGTCAACTACATGGTGCGATGCTCGGTTGAATCCGGCCCATGGATCCTCGACGAACAAGAAGCCGACTGAACTGTCGTCGACTCAGCTGTCCCCGGAATCAGCCGTCGTCGACTCAGCACTCGTCAGCCCAGCTTTCACTGCCGACTAGCCGGACCAGCGTAGCGCAGTTCAGCGACCTCTTCCATGGCCGTTCGCAGATGCGCGATCCACTCAGCCTCGTTCTCGGCGACGAGCTGAACGCACCACGCCAATGCTTCACTGCGGCTTCGGGCCACGCCGGCGTCGATAAGTGTGTCGAGTGTTGCTCGCTCCTGCATCGACAAGCGGGTCATCACGGGAACACTGGCAGTCGTGAAGGCCGCCTCTTGTTCACCACACGTCACCGCCCACGAAACTCGACGCAGGTACGTGTGCTGGGCTCGTTCGGCCACGGCGATCCGCCGATCACGAGTTTCTTCACGAAACGCAGCGATCCGAGCGTTGGCGGCAACGACCCGGTCATCGCCTTCGGCCAGCTTCGGCATCGGCAGTGTCGCAGTTACCAAGACTTCGTCGCGATCAAAAGCGACTACCGGAGCGTCTTCAAACCAGTCGTCAGGCAAGTTCCCGGCGAACCACGCATTGAGTTCCTCAGATGTCACCGACGGCGGCTCGACCTGGCGTCGCCCGCGCCCTCGAGGCGCCATCAGGCCCCACGCAGGTTCGCATGTCTTGACTCGTTCAACAGTTGTTTGTTCGTAATCATGTAATGAACAGTACCAGTGGTGATTCCGCCTTCAATGGCGCGAACACCCACGACCTGCGAATTTCTTATCTGAATGAGACATAAGCGTCATTATGCATGACATGTTCCTGTTGTAGATCAGGCCGCCTTCCCGGCATTTGGTTTTCTGCGGCCTGCTCACTGTGTGTAACGTCCGCTTTTGATCCGATCGGCCTCCATCAGCTCGACCTCGTGGGCCCCCGAGATGACAATGTCCGGGTCGGGCACATGGTCGAGATCAAGATTCCGACCCTCGTAATCGACCGCATCGAGAATGACCCGCATCGCATTGAGGCGAGCAAGGTGCTTGTCGCGGGATCGGATGATGGTCCATGGTGTCTGTGGGGTGTGAGTTCGCTGGAGCATCTCGTATTTACGCTCGGTGAACGCGTCCCAGAAATCCTGTGCCTGAACGTCGATCTCGGACAGCTTCCACTGTCGCAGCGGATCATCACGGCGACGTTCGAACCGCCGTTGCTGCTCTTTTTTGGTGACCGAGAAGTACAGCTTGACCATCACGGTCCCCTGTCGAACTAGATCCTTTTCGAATCCGACCACACCACGCAGAAAGTCGCTGTGCTCCTTTTCGGTACAGAACCCGAACACAGGCTCGACCATCGCACGGTTGTACCAAGACCGATCAAACAGCACCATCTCGCCACCCCGAGGGAACTGCGCCACGTAGCGCTGGAGGTACCACTGGCTGCGCTCCTCATCGGTCGGCTTGCCAAGGGCAATCACGCGGTAGTGCTTTTCGTTCATGTAACGAGTGACCCGCCGGATCGTGCCACCTTTACCGGCGGCATCGCGGCCTTCGAAGATCACGATCATCCGCCGGCCATGCTGCTCAAGATGTGCCTGCAGCTTCAGAAGCTCAACCTGATACGGCTCCAACTCACGTTCTTGGTCATGCCTTCGCCGGAGTTTCTCGGTTCGTGCTGTCGCTTTGGATCGCTTCTCGGCCACGGTCCTCCTCCGATTCTTGCCAAATCAGTCTCGCATAGCTACACAGGTACCAATCGGTTGAAACCGGGAGGTAAATGAGCTGCCACCGTCGGACGAGGTCGGTGCTGCTGACCATTCCAACAAGCCCTCAGCGGGCCAGGAATGCGAGTCCTAGGGCTGGACTGCCGGCGCACAAAGGGCGCTGCCACTCCACAACCCGTTGACTCCCCGCGCCTGCACGTTGAACTCGTGCGAGCCACTGGGCCGCAACGTGTCGTCAAAGGCCGTCGCCGTCACGAGACCCCGCCAATAGAAGGTGCCGCCCTCCACGGAGCGATACACCCGATAGTCGACTGCATCTACAGAGGCGTCCCATACCACGGTGGCCGCTGTCCCGATATTGGTGACCGCACAGTTGGCCGGAACGGCGACAGCTACCACGCCGTTCAACGGATCAAGTGGTGCGTTACAGAGGGTACTGGCGCTCCATGTGCCGTCAACTCCCCTGGCCTGCACGCTGTAGAGATGAAGGCCAGACGACCGAAGTGTGTCGGTGAGCGTCGTTGCCGAGGTCGCACCACGCCAGTAGGTGGCGCCACCGTCAACCGATCGAAGCACTCGGTAGTCGATGGCATCAGCCGAGGCAGCCCAGCCAATAGAAGCATCACGGCCAACGTTGTCGGACGTACAGGTCGCTGGCGCCAGCACGGGCTGGATGTCACCAATCGGGTCGAGCTCTGGATCACACACGGTGCTCGCTGACCACACGCCGTTAACTCCCCTGGCCTGCACGCTGTACAGATGAAGACCAGACGACCGAAGCGTGTCGGTGAGCGTCGTCGCCGAGGTCGCACCACGCCAATAGGTGGCGCCACCGTCAACCGATCGAAGCACTCGGTAGTTGGTGGCATCAGCCGAGGCAGCCCAGTCAATGGAGGCAGATGTGCCCTCGTTCGTTGCAGCACAGACGGCCGGCGAGGCAGCATTGCCCGGAGCGTTCGGGTCGACGGGGTTCGGTTGCGGGTCAGGACCCGGACCGTTCTCGTCACACAGACGGGCAAGATCGCGAGCTCGACGCTGGTTGCCGATCGGACCAACCTGGCTGTAGCCGCCTGCCAACCACAGGCACCCGTCAGTTGCACCGGCAATAGCGAATCCACCGGCATTGCCCGACATGTATGGGTTCATGGTTTGAATTCGTTGACCACTGTCCGGGTCGTAGGCAGCGATTGAGCTGATCGAGCCGGTAGGTGTTCCCGTTGGGTTGCCAGCCGAGTGATAGATGATGCTGGTGCTGGTCTGATGCCAGCCCCAACAATGGCAGGCGGCGTAGATCCGGTTGCCAACGCGCTCTATCTCTTGAAACTCGCCGCCGGCCCGCTGACAGTTGTTCTGAAAGTTGCGGTTGCAGCCGGTGTAGTGCATTAGCCGCATGTTGAGGCTGTTCGCTTCATCGAGAATGAACACGCTGTGCTGTTCGCCGACGGTCCACACATCGCCGAACTCGGTGGCGAGCACGTCATACAGTCGATAGTTGTTCACGCAGCCCACGCACGTGTTGTATGGAATGGTGTCGCGGTCGGCCACCACGGTGCCGGCAGGGTCAACTCCAGCAAAGCCGCGAGCACCGCTATCGCCATTCACCGAGGTGAACCAGCCGGCCAAGTAGACGGTCGAACTCGTGCGACTGACAGAAACACCCCAGACCGCTCCCCCGCCGACCTGCGGATCCCAAGACCAGTCGATTGCACCCGTTGTCGGGTTCATGCGAATTGCATTCGAGACCGATTGGGGGTTGTTGCCCTCGGTCGCGGTGGTGAAGGCGCCGACCACGTACAACCAGCCGTCTGGCTCCAGCCGAATATCACGAACAACGCTGGTCCCGCCGTACACCCGGGTCTGCCAGCCGGGCCACAGGTCGCCGGTTGTGGGGTCGATCTTGGCCAGTGCACCAAGCGAGACACCGTTGTAGTCGTCCATCTCGCCGCCGACCATCATGCTGCCATCGGGAAGCGACTCGAGCGCCAGCACGGGGCCACCGACATTCGGCGTCACCCACCGAAGAGGCGTTCCGTCGCCAGCATCGAATGCGGCGAGGTATGGCTGACTGATGACCTCAGTTCCGTTCGTTATCTCCAGGAACTGACCGCCAACAAACATGGCGCCGCCTGCGGGCTCAACCGCCCAGCCGAGGGGGTCGTTCCTCCAGCCGTTGAGCACCCTCGACGAGCCAACTGTCTGCAGACCCCACCAGGTGCGATTGACCGCCGCAACCTCGGCCGAGGCCGGACTGGGGGCTGCTACCACGGCCGAAACCGCTGTCAGGAGAAGCACGGCGACAGCAGCCAGAGCTCGCATGGTTCGATTCATTTCACTTAGAGTAGGTGAGTTACTACTAATAGTCACTAGGCGTAGGCGCTCATGCCAGGACCCGACGCTGAGTCTTTTGGCCCACCGACGTGACTACGGTTTCTGTCATGCCATCCATCGAAGATCTAGCGATCGCGACACTCGCCTTCCGAAAAGAACATGTCGACCCCTATGCGGCTCAGTGGGAACGAGACCGAGCGATGGGCACCGATGCCCTCGTTCCAGCCGCCGCTCTCGGACTCACCCGCATCGAGGTGCCGACTGAACACGGAGGTCTTGGGCTCGATTTCGCCGCCAAGATTTCGGTGCTTGATGTTCTCAGCCGCACGTCGATGCCGTTTGCCTTCAGTCTGGTGAATACCCAGAACGTGGCCGTCCGGGTGGCCAACGAAGGCAGCGAGAACCATCGGGAGCAGTACCTCGCCGATCTAATGGCCGGGGTTCGCCTGGGGTCATCAGCCCTTACCGAACCCGGCGCCGGCAGCGATTTCGCCGCCATCAGCACGACGGCAGTCAAGGTGGAGGGCGGCTGGAAATTGAATGGTGCAAAGGCGTGGATCACGAACGCCGCCGTTAGCGACGTCATTCTTTGTTATGTCCAGACCGAGCCGGGCTCTGGCGGCGCCGGCATCGCATCGTTTCTGATCGACGGTCGCAAGCCGGGCTTTGAACGAACAGCGCCACACAGCATCTACGGCGGCCATGCCATCGGGGCCGGCGGGTTCACGCTGCGCGACTATTTCGCCCCTGATGACGACCTCTTCGCTCCCCCGGGCAAGGCATTCAAGTCGGCACTCGGCAGCATCAATGGAGCCCGCACGTATGTTGCCGCTATGTGCTGCTCGATGCTTCGTGGTGCTCTGGGCGTAGCCGTCTCCTACGGAGCCGAGCGGCGCACGTTCGATCGTCCCATCATCGAACACCAAGGCCTTGCGTGGTCCCTGGCCACTGTGGCCAACCGCCTCGAGGCGGCCCAACTCTTGACCGACTACGCCACCGAGGTCGTTACCGCCGGATCGGCCAGCGACGCCGTACTACCGGCAGCCCATGCCAAGAAGTTCGCAGCAGAAATCGCCGAGCCTGGCATCGCCGCCTGCATCCAGGCGATGGGGGCCGAAGGCCTGCACGACCACTACCCCCTCGGGCGCCACCTAGCCGCGGCCCGTATCGCCCACTTCGTCGATGGTTCGACGGAGATCCAAAACGAACGTATTGCTCGTTCACTACTCAAGACCTATCCGGCCCCTTAGCTGGACTCAGACTGCCTCCGGTCATGCGGCCTGGGGTTCGGCTTCCTCCGGGTCTTTGTCAACCAATGCGTCTCCCACTATTTCGGGAACTTCGGCCGTGACCGGAATGTTCATCGACTTCAGGGTCTGTACGCCACAAAAGTCCAACGGGGCGGCAGAGAAACTATCTTTGCGGCTGGCGTCGGAGATCATGAGGTCTCCGTCGAACAGCTGCTCGATGATGCCGACGATGAACCAACCGCGA
>JBLINY010000034.1:0-38710 GCA_047638695.1 Acidimicrobiales bacterium
CGGGTTCATGCACTGTGTCCTTCGGGATCAGGGTTTGTTTCAAGCCCCCTGATCGTGGACACCCTCGCAACTCGGGTGGGGGATGATCGCGCGGAGCGCGCGAATCCCTTGGAACTACTCGTCTAGCTGTTCTCTTGGCTTGGGCTTCGCCCTAGCCATGCCACCAAGCGGTCCATGGCCGGGGCATCGTCGGCTGTCGGCACCACCGCACCGAACGGAACCTCCGGATCATCACGAATCTCGGCCGGCAGACCCATCTGACTTCCGACGAGGGTCGCGGCTGCCAACTCTTGGTTCCATGCCACATCGGCGCCGACCGCCGTCGCCAGATCCCAGGCGTGAACCAACACTTCGCCGGTGTAGAGCCCAACGGCAGGGGCTCCCGGCATCTCGGCGAACGGCAGCGTCAACATCGAGCCCAACAAGCGGTCGTCGGCCCATGCCTGTTCGACACCGTCAGCCAGTCGCTTCCAGTCGGCCTCGTAGTTGGCGTGTTGGTAGAAGTTCGGAACGAGGTCGGGCCACTCGGTACTGCGTTGCCCGACTAACACGATCCGCTGAAGGACACCCAGAGAATGGGCTGCCAATTGGGCGACGGTGAATTCGTCGCAGGGTGTGGGGAGATCGAGCTGGTCGACGCCCACCTGCTGTATCACCGTGCGACCCAACGCGATGGCGGCAACGAGGCCGGGACGGGGATCTGCTGGCATTCCTGCTGGCATTCCTGCTGGGTAGTTTTCTGTCATGCCCACCACTCTGATGACCATAAGTGGACATCCACTGGCCAGTTATAGAAAACTTGGTCTATGCGTGCCGACCGCTTGGTTGCGACCCTCTTGTTCTTGCAAGCCAAGGGGCGGGCGACGGCGGCTGAAGTGGCGGCCGAACTTGAAGTCTCCCAGCGCACCGCTCGCCGCGATCTGGAGGCTCTCGCCGTCGCCGGCGTTCCCGTCTACAGCACCGCCGGGAAGGGAGGCGGTTGGTCGCTCATTGGTGGAGCTCGCACCGATCTCACCGGACTCTCAGCAACCGAGGCCAGGGCCCTGATGATGGTCACCGGTGCGGCACCGTCAACCACGCCGGCCCTCAAGGCTGCGGTCCGCAAGTTGGTTCAGGCGCTGCCAGAAACGTTCCGGGCCGATGCCGAGGCCGCAGTCGAATCGACGCTGGTCGATCCCTCACGCTGGGGTCGCACGGTCACCACCGACGTCGAGCCTCCACATCTCGACGCTCTTCAACGTGCAGTGGTCGAAGGAAAGCAAGTCACGCTCGGGTACCAAACACCAAACAAGGCACCGAGTGTCCGGCGGGTTCACCCGCTCGGCATTGTCATGAAGGCACAGGTTTGGTACCTCGTGTGTGGCACTGCCCAGGGCGACCGGACCTTTCGGATCAGTCGGGTGACGTCGGTTGAGACCAGCGATGACCCAGTCGAGAAACGCCAGGACTTCAACCTTGAAGACACGTGGAAGGAGCTCAACGCCAACTTCGCCTCGTTTGGCCGCACCAGCGTGGCCGTAGCGCTCGCCCACCCCGACATCATGAAGCCGTTGGAAGGAATGCTCGGCCACAAGATTCAGGTCGGTGCCGAGCAACCGGATGGGCGGTTCATCGTGAACATCAGTGGCATCAGCGACTTCATGTTGGCCGTCGATCTGGCTGCGTTCGGGGGAAAGGTCGAGGTTCTCAGCCCGCCGGGTGTTCGGTCCGACCTCGCGGTCATCGGCAAGGAGCTGGTCGATCTCTACGCCTAGTTAGTCGGGCCCGGCCAGCCAGCGCAGGTGTTCCTCGGGTTTCAAACTGAAGACCTCGTGGCCCAAGTCAAGGATGTTGCGTTCGAGCTCGGGCTGACGGGAGTGATCGCTGTCGGGAAGCGGCGCCAGGTCGAGAAGGTTGCCAAGGTGCTTCGCCAGCCCAGTCAAGGCCACGAAGCGTTCGCTTGTGCGGAGCTGAGGGGCTGTGATCCGCGCCTGATCGGCCGCCCGCTGAACCGCTTTGCGACATCCGGCCAAGCCATCCGCTTCGACATCGTCCATCGCCGATCGCCACTGCCGTCGTGCCAATCGGTAGCAGCGCTCGAGCTCAGCGGTGATGGCTTCGTCGTCGAGCGAGCTGATCTCCCACGAGCCAGCCCGCCCTCGAACACCGTTCAGGATCATCCCGCTGTGGGCTACTGAAATCCGCACCGAGGGCGCCATTGGTGGCGGCACCATATTTCCTGGCCAACGCCCGAGGTTGCCGATCAGGTGGTGGGCGACCTGCCGGTCGCGAACGGGTCCGAGGTTCCGAACTGCTTGAGCCAGAATCCGATCTTCGTCGCGGAATCGGCGTTTGTCTTGTGATCTCAACAGGCGTACGCCTACTCGCACTCGTTTGGTCCGTCGACGCGCTCGTCGAACCATGGCTGACGGATCATTGTCGATCAGACTCAGGCTGATGATGGCCCGATCGAGGTCGGCCAACGCCTGGCGTCTGACCGTTTCGCTGATCGGCTCGATCCGATCCCGATCGGAGCGGTCATCTCCCACCGACCACGCTCCTCCACACATCGACGATTCCCAGCTGGGTCCCAAACGGGGACGTGCATGCTGAGAGTACCGAGGATGCAGTCGTCGATCTGCGGGTGATCTCGCCCTCTAGGGTCCGATGTTCACGGAGAAGCCATCTGGGTGAGACGCCATTTCGGTGAGAAGCCCTCTCCTTGAGAAGCCCTCTGGTTGAGCAGCCCGGTGATTGAGAAGCTGTCAGCCGCGATTTAGGCAGGTCGTAACAGCGTCGGCCACGTCCTGCTCGAAGGAGGCCAGCTGAGCGGCGTCGCCGTCCTTGGGTTCGCCCTTGGAGAGGTCGTTGATGACCCCGTCTTCGTAGCCGAGAGCCCGGACCTCTTCGGCGACACAGGTGGCTTGATCGGCGTTGACCACCGACATGTCGGTGAGTGTCTCGGCCAAGTCGTCGAGATCGGCCGTGCTGGTACATGCGGCGAGCGCCAACGGCAGAACAACAAGCAAACCGATGAATCGAGAGGTCGCGGAGCGCATTGCGTGCAGGTTACTGGCGCTTGCTGGAGATGACCCCCGTGTTGAAGCCAGCCAGGTGCAGGCCACCGGCGAATCGGGCATGTTCGATCTTGACGCAGCGGTCCATGACGACGGACAAGCCGCCGTCGAGGGCGATGGCAGCTGCCTCGTCGCTCCAAATACCTAGCTGGAGCCACAGGACCTTGGCCCCAACGGCAACAGCTTCCTTGGCGATCCCCGGGCAATCGGCGGCGTTGCGGAACACGTCGACGATGTCAGGAACGATCGGGAGGTCGGCCAACGATGGGTAGGCGGTGAGACCGTTGATCTCGGTCTCACGAGGGTTGACCGGATAAAGCTCGTAGTCGGTGACCGACGACTGCAGGTAGGTCGTGACGAAGTTCGACGCCCGAGCCCGGTTGGACGAGGCACCAACAATGGCGATGGACGACGTGTCGTCGAGGATGCGCCTGCGCTCAGTTGCCGATGGGGAAGTGAAGGTGGAGGTCATGCGACGCCTTTCGCAGCTGTGGCCAGGGCCTGATCAAGGTCCCAGAGAATGTCATCGAGATCCTCGAGCCCTACCGAGAGTCGCACCATGTCGGCGCTGACGCCAGCTGTGTCGAGCTGCTCATCGGTCATTTGTTGATGGGTTGTTGAGGCCGGATGGATCACCAAGGTGCGGGCGTCGCCGACGTTGGCCAGATGGCTCACCATCTCGAGGCTCTCGATAAAGGTCTGGCCGGCTTGGCGGCCGCCTTTCACCCCGAAGGTGAAGATGGCGCCGGCGCCGTTGGGGAGGTACTTGTGGGCTAGCTCGTGGTACGGCGAGTCGGGTAGGTCGGCGTGGGCCACCCACGACACCCGATTGTCGGCCTGCAACCAACTGGCAACGGCCTGGGCGTTCGCAACGTGGGCATCCATCCGCTGAGGCAGCGTTTCGAGACCTTGGAGGAGCAGAAAGGCGTTGAAGGGCGACATGGACGCGCCGACGTCGCGGAGTTGCTCAGCCCGAAGGGTTGTGCAGAATGCGTACTCTCCGAAGTTCCCGTACCAGTCGAGCCCGTTGTAGGTAGGAACCGGTTCGGTCATACGAGGGAAGCGGCCTGATGACCAGTCGAAACGGCCCGAGTCACTGACAACGCCGCCGATACTGGTGCCGTGGCCTCCCATGAACTTGGTGGCGCTATGCAAGACGATGTCGGCCCCGAATTCCATAGGCCGACACAGATACGGAGTAGAAAACGTGGCGTCGATGACAAGCGGCAAGTTGTGGGCTGAGGCCACCTGAGCCAAGGCTTCAACATCGGCGACGGCGCCTGTCGGGTTCCCGATGATCTCGGTGTACAGGAGCTTGGTTTCGGGCCTGATGGCTGCGGCGAAGGCCTCGGGCTTGGTGTTGTCGACGAAGGTTGTCTCGACCCCAAGGCGAGCCAGGGTGGTGGCGAGCAGCGTGAATGTTCCGCCGTAAATACTGGAGGCGGCGACGACATGGTCGCCGGCGCCGGCGAGGGTGGTGATGGCTAGGAACTCCGCTGATTGCCCACTCGATGTTGCCACCGACCCAATGGCGCCTTCCAGGCTGGCGACCCGCTCTTCGAAGGCAGCGGTGGTCGGGTTCGAGATACGGCTGTAGATCGTGCCGTACTTCTGTAAGGCAAAGAGGTCGGCAGCGTCGGCAGTGTCCTCGAAGACGAAGCTGGTCGACTGATAGATGGGCACAGCACGGGCGCCGGTAGCGCTATCGGGCTGGCCGCCTGCGTGCAGGGCCCGAGTGCGGAACCCCCAGGAGCGATCGGTCATGGCTCGGAGTCTGCCACCATCTCAGCCCAAAGCCCTGTGAATTGAGCCGTGGCCACGTCTCAGTTCACCTGTGTCAGACGAGCCGAGTCCGTTGGACTGAGACAAGCTGTTGCCATGACAACGCCGAAACCGGATCCGACGAAACTCCTGGACGGAGTGCGGGTCCTCGATTTCACGCAGTATCTCGCTGGGCCAACCTGCACCCGAATGCTCGTTGAGCTGGGCGCAGAGGTCATCAAAGTCGAGTACCCACCCGCCGGCGACCCGTCGCGACCGATCGAGCCAATGAGCGGCGAGTTGTCGTCGCTGTTCATCCAACAGAATCGCGGGAAGCGAAGTATCTGCCTTGATCTTCGCCACCCGGACGCGCCGGCCCTGATCCACCGAATCTTGCCGAGCATCGATGTCGTCGTCGAAAACTTCACACCGGGAGTGCTTGCTAAACACGGACTTGGATACGAAGACCTCGTCGCTCTCAACCCCGGATTGATCATGGCCTCGGTCTCCGGCTTCGGCCAGGAAGGTTCCTACAGTCATCGGCCCTGTTTCGACTTCATCGCCCAGGGCATGGCCGGCGTCATGCACATGACTGGCGAACCCGATGGGCCGCCGTACTTCGCCGGAATCGGCAGCGGTGACGTCACCGCGGGTGTGCATGCTTTCGCCGGGATCGGTTATGCGCTCTATCAACGAGACCGCACCGGTCATGGGACTCACATCGATGTGTCGATGGTCGACGCGCTGTTTCATATGCAAGAACACGCGGTCGGAGCGGCATCGATGACCGGAGGTAACTTCGTTCCCAACCGCCAGGGCCGGCACTATGAGCTGGTCTCACCAGCCGGCACGTTCAAGGCCCCTCAGGGGTGGATCGTCATCATCTGTATGCCGAACCAAATCGACGGCCTGTGGGCCGCGATCGGCGACCCGGCATTGGCCGACGATCCCCGATTCGCGACAGCCGCAGACCGGCAAACCAACCGCGACGCCCTGACCGACAAGATCGAAGCATGGATGTCCGGTTTCGACAACGACAACGACGTCGTGGCCCGGCTCGACGAACATCATGTGCCGGCCGGCCCAGTGCTCAGTCCGGCTGACGCCATCAACGACCCATGGTTCATCGAGCGGGGCTCGGTCCGTCAAGTGAGGGACGCTGTAGGGGGAACGTTCACTATCCCCGGATTCCCGATCCGATTTGGTGGCGTCAAACCTGACGCCGATCTCGTCGCTCCTCACCTCGGTGAGCACAGCCGTGCCGTCCTCACCGAGGCCGGACTTTCTGCTACCGAAATCGACGACCTGCTGGCCCGGGGCGTTCTGCACCCCCCGAGCAGCGCTGCTCGTTAGCTGCTCATTGCTTCTCTTCGCTCGCCAGCGCTCGGACGTTGGCCGCACAACCCCAGGAGAGGATGAATCCGGCACCACCGTGACCGTAGTTGTGAACCACGGGCCGACCATCAGAGAGGGATTCTTGTTCGACCCTGACCAACGGGCGACCCGGTCGGAGGCCAACGCGGACGTCGAGCACGTCGAGACCGGCTACCCGAGGGTCGAGTACGGCACAGTCGGCGAGAATCCGTTCGGTCGTCGCCGGGTCGGCCTGCTTCTCGAAGTTCCCGGTCTGGCGCACTCCTCCGAGAACGATGTCGTCGGAACGGGGGTAGAGGTACGCGATCCGATCAATGTCCGACTCATCTGAGATGGCTTGCTGCACCCCCGGATTAGCGACGATGACGACCTGCCCGCGAATGGGGTACATCGAGTCGTCGCCGACGAGTTGGCTC
The DNA here is from genome assembly GCA_047638695.1 of Acidimicrobiales bacterium. Lineage (GTDB taxonomy): Bacteria > Actinomycetota > Acidimicrobiia > Acidimicrobiales > SZUA-35 > JAHECQ01. Next base: position 6,608 of record JBLINY010000034.1, read on the forward strand.
GCGCCGAGACCGCTGCAGTTCACAACCAGGTCGCCGTCGAGGTCGACCAATCGCTCGACCTCGCCGATCGATAGCGTTGCCCCGCTGCCCGTGACCTGGTCGCGAAGCCAGGCCAAGTAGGTCGGGGGCTCGATGATGAAGCCGTCGATTTCGAAGCCCGTCTCGTAGCCGGGCGGGAGTTCATCCGACGCCATCCGCCGGAGAAACCGGGTGGACTCCCAGGTACTAGGGCCAGGGTCGTTGCGTTCGTACTCGAAGTGTCGCATTCGGCTGACGCCACACGTCGGGTCGTCGACGAGGCGGTCGAACTGCTCCCAACTGATGATGGCCCACGCCTGTGTTCGGTTGGCAGGCAGAGCAGCCGTTGTCGTCCACACGGCTCCGGCCACCATCGACACAGCGGACTCATGCATCTCGCGCCCGATGATGTCGACCTCCCACCCATCTCTGAGGAGGGCCGAGGCTGTGGTCAAGCCGGACACGCCTGCTCCAACGATTGTGGCTCGCACGACTAGGAGTCGACCGTGGTCAGCCACTCCCTGGCATCCACCATCATTTCCAGCGTCTGGCTGTGGGCCATGTCGTAGCCCTCCGTTCGGACGTTCCAGCCTCCGTCTCGGAGAGCAGACGCGGCCGCGTTGGAGTCGGCGTTGGAAACGAACGGGTCGCCGGTTCCGAACTGCACCAAAGCGGCCCGACCCTCGCCGCCTGTCAGGTCGAACGGCGTGTCGGCGAAAGGGGGGAGCGCACAGCACATGGCCCAGACACCCGCGTATTTGGCCGCTCCGGGTTGACCGGCCAGGGCGAGCGCCAGGTAGCCGCCTTGGGAGAATCCGCCGATAACGCATCGTTCGAGCGGCACGCCAGCGGCCTCGGCTTCTGCATCGACAAATGCCCGCAGCGTGGCCGCGGCGTCATGGAAGCTGTCCTTGTCGAACCCGTTTTCGTCGATGCCAAACCACGATGCACCGTCGCCGTCTGGCAGGTCGTGGATGGCCCGAGGGCAGATAGCGGAGAACCGCTCATCGGGATCGACCAGCGGCACGTAAGCAGCGAGGTGGTGCTGTTCGGCGCTATAGCCGTGGAACAGGAACAAGAGGCGGTCGGCAGCGTCTCTTTCAAGGCGATAGGTAACGAGGCTCATGACGGATCATTGCATGTCTGACCTTGGTCGTCGTCGGGTTCCTCGTTCATCACCGCCTGAGTGGCCGTGGCTCAACACGACGATTCTTGACGACCGCTGAGCGGCGTTCTAGACCGGCTGGGTCGTTGCGACCGATATGTTCGGCGCACACGGTGCTGGCGAGGAGCCGAAGATGGTGTCGAGTGTGGATGATGTGGACATCACCTCAATGCCTCGCTACATCGAGCAGGGCTACCCGTGGGCTGAATGGGATCTGCTTCGAGAACAGGCGCCGGTCTATTGGTATGAAGGTCGCCCTCGGTTCGGCGGGTTCTGGGCCGTCACTCGTTGGGCTGATGTTCGCTATGTGTCCAGCCATCCGGAGCTTTTCAGTTCCGCAGATGTGATTCGTCTCGATACCGACAATGGTCTGGCTCGCTTGGCGGCATACAAGTCGAAGCGGGCCGAGCGCCACGGGTGGGACGCAGACGTAGCGCTGGACATGCTGTTCACCGATCGGCCTGAGCATGTGGATCTTCGATCGCTCGTGATGCGCAGATTCACGCCGCGGGCAGTGAATCGTTTGGCCGGAGACCTCGAAGAGCTCGCCGCCGGGTTCGTGTCCGACTTCATCGACAAGGCCCGCCGGGCTGCCCCTGAGCCGATCGATCTGGTGGAGGATCTGGCGGTCGGGATGCCGATCGCGACCGTCTGTGGCCTGTTGGGTGTGCGGGCCGACGACTGGCCCACCATTCGCCGTTGGTCCGATCAGACCCTACTCACGCCCGATCTCTCGCATCCGGAGGTGCGGCCAGGCGAAACGGTGTCTGATGTGCGGCGCCGGGCCGGCAGGGAATATCACGACTATCGGCAACGACTCATCGAGGCTGCTCGCCTCGCTCCGGCCCCTCACGAGGACAGTCCTGAAATTGTGACCCGACTCGCTCACGCCACGATAAACGGTGAGCCCCTCGATGATCAGCGACTCCACGGCTACCTGGAGCTGCTCGTGGCAGGTGGCAATGAAACGACCCGCAACACCATCACGGGTGGTGTCCAGGCGCTTCTCGAACACCGCGACCAAGCGATGGCTCTGGCAGCTGACCCCGAGGCGATGGCGGAGACGGCGACGGAGGAGATCCTGCGGTGGGCGTCTCCGGTCATCCAGTTCGCCCGCATCGCGACCGCACAGACCGAGATGGGCGGCCAACAGATAGGTGAGGGTGACCTCGTGGTGATGTGGTACCCGTCAGCGAATCGCGACGAGCGAGTCTTTGATGAGCCCTACCGATTCGACGTCTCCCGCGATCCCAATCCCCATCTGACCTTTGGACATGGTGAGCACTTCTGTCTTGGCGCCAACTTGGCCCGCCTGGAACTCAGAGCGGTGTTACGGGCTCTCGCTCCGCACCTTTCAAACCTCGAGCTCGCCGGGTCACCCCGCCGTCTCCCAGGCCTGCATGTCGGAGCTGTGGCCGAGCTTCCCGTCCGTTGGATCTCAGACCAAGCGGGTTTGGGGCATTGACTCGAGCGAACCGTTGGCTAACTCGTTCACGGCCGGTACCGGATGTGGGTCGGCGAAGTGACGGCCGTCGAAATCGGGGCTGCCAACCGTTGGATCGGCCGCCCAGTAGGTGGCCTCGAGGGCAATGCCGTTGTTGTCGGTGAAGTAGACCGACTGGATTGAGCCGTGATCGACGATCTCGGTCACTTCGCAGCCAGCAGCGTCGAGCCGGGCCCGTAAGGCATGCAGGGCGGCCTCGTCAGGCAGGTTGAAGGAGATGTGGTCGAGCTGGACCGGGTGAGGCGCTGGACCGCCGGCAGCCTTGTTGAAGATCTCGGCGCCGGGGATCTCGAAGAACGCGACGGTGTTTCCCGGCGCCATCTCGAAGAAGTAATGACGCATTGGCCCTGCCATCAGCGTGGTCACAAGAGGCATGCCCAGTACTCCCGCATAGAACCGGGTAGTGGCGTCCATGTCATTGGTGACCAGCGCCAAGTGGTTCACCCCGCTCCAGGTCGGGGCGATGGGTAGGGAAGAAGAGGTGGTCATGACCGTTCCAAACCCCGGTTGTGCACGACGTGTTCCAACTCATCGTTCGTTGGTCCCGACACCGCCGGCTCAGACGACCGGATGGCAGCGGGGAAGCAGGCCCTTCACGGTCTGCGCTGTAGGTGGCCGAACGATGGCTTTCGCCGTTGTTGCCACTGGAGTGGTCGCAAGATGGAAGGTGTGGACCGTCGCGTTCGCGGAACCCCTAATTCAGCTGTTGATCTTGTCGACGGGCGGCTTCGATCAGACGCTCGGGGTCAAGACCGTCGGCATCGCCTATCAGGTAGACGAGAAACCAGCGACGGTCGCGAACGAAGGTGATCCCGACGCTGAGCAAGGGCTCGTCGCCGTCGATCTCTTGGCGGAAGCCGCGACTTCCGACGATGTCGGGGACCTCGAAGAACTGGCCGCCATAGCCGCCGATTGTGATGAGTCCGTCTTCGAGGTAGAAGGCAGCTTCGGTGTGATTGGCGAACTGATAGACGGTTGCCACCACGACGTCTCGCTGGTCGTTGCGGAATGCGCGAGTCCAGCCGCCAACGAAGCCGCGGGTTTCGAGCAGCGGAAGCTCCTCGGTGGGGTCGGGTTGGATGTTCGCTGCTGCATCGATGTCTAGTCGGCGGTCGGCTCCAGGATCAGCAATGGTCTCGAAACCAGGAATTGAGACCAACAGCGCCGCTTCGAGCGGGTTGTCTGAAGCGTCGGGGCTCGCCGCTGCTGCGCCCGTCTCTGGCTCGGATGTCGCTGGCACCGATGTTGCTGGCACCGATGTCGCTGGCACCGATGTCGCAGGCTCAGACGTTGACGAGTTGGACGGTGTCGAGTCGGCAGCGTCGTTGTGTGTTGAGGCTTCCGACGTCGGCGTGATTCTTGTGGGAGCGGGCTCGGTCACGGGGGGAATCTCCTGGGTTTCGTCAGCTGCGTCGACCTGGCGACCGGCGACGGTCGGTTCTGCCTGCGTAGGAGCCAGCGATGACGGAGCTTGCGTCAACTCCGGTCTTTGGCCCGTCGAGCATGAGCTGAACAGCACCACCGACAACAGACCGAGGGCGGCCAACCCGTAGCGACCGGGCTGCTGGAGTGATCGAAGGTGGTTGAAGCGAGCTTGATGGGTCGGCCCTTCGGCCCACAACGATGCGCCCACCGTGGTCAGGGCGCGAGTTGCGGAAAAGGCGGCGCCGATGGCGACGCTGGTGCCAACTCCTATGACAGCGCCGGCGATGGAAGATGACCACCACAGCCACGTCGACAGCATGGTGAGCGGGCCGACGCCGAGGCGTGCGCCGTAGAGCCCGGCCGTTGTCGTCGCCGGGAACAGCGAACTCCAGGCTTGAGGCACCTGGCGGTTGACCGACCAGGGTCTCGGCCTACCGGTGATGACTCGGAGGGCATCTGCTGCCAGCCCGAGTCCCACCAGGGTCGCGATCACCGAGGACACCCGCGCGTCGAGCAAAACGCCGACCCAAGACAGCGCCATCCCCAGCAGGAAACCAACAAGGGATCCGGTGGCCAGGGTGCTGAGAACCAGAGTGACAATCACGTTTCGTCGGTCCGTCCCCCGAACCGAGGGCACAACGGTCTCAGCGACCGAGAGGCCTCAAGGCGACCACAGGGTGTGAACAGCGGCCAGGCAACTCATGCCGAGGAGGAGGATCTGTTGGTTGTTCATCGCCTGTCCTGCTTCTTGGCCGTCACCGGCGAAGGGTCTGGCCCAGATCGGTCCAGTAGTTGGGTGGCGCCACGCTGCCGACCGGTCGAGCGCCATCGGTTCGGGCCAAGCCAATCGGGCGTTCAGCCCAGGGTTGGCGGGTCACCGGCAGACCTTCGCCCGGTTGCCCCGTGAGTTGGTCAACTCGGAAGCCGTTCACGGCGGCCTGGAGCCGCCAGTATTCCGCAGTGCTGAGTTCTCCCGGTCCGCGGGTGAAGTAGACCTCTTCCAATGCGCCGTAGCGAAGGCTGTGATCTTGAAGCCACTGCTCGAGCGAGCCAAGCCGGTTGGCTGGATGCAGCACGACCGGGGTCTGCAGATTGACCAGGTCGATGAGGTCAGCCGAACCATCGGGGGCGATGGTGAGTCGGGTTGGATTGATGAACGGCGCCGTCGCTGCCAAATCTGCCAACTCGATGCTGAGGTCGATCATGTTGGTGGCCGAAGTGCGCTCGGCCGGCACACCAACGTCGGCTGGCTCGGGTCCGATGTAGAGCGTTGGCATGCCAATGGTGGTGGTGGCCTGGGTACCGAAGGCGATCGGGAAGCCGTTGAGTGCGGCCATCAACGCTGCCAGGGGAGCCCCCGCGGCCGAGAGGCCTGAGGGAACCACGGTGACGGTGCGGTTGATGTCGTTGATGGAGCTGATGGCGGCCGCTACATCGATAGAGAGCTGGCCATGGTCGAGGCTGTCAGCGACAGACTGGTAGTCGATGCCGCGGGCAGCGAAGCTGGCGGCGACGGTGACATCCATTGCTCCGACAGCCAGTACCTTGCGTACGCCCGCCAGATACATGGTGTTGAGGTCGGTGAGGCTTGGTCCCGTCGGACCGACCGTCACCATGGGCGCACCGATGGTTCCAGCCAGTGGGGCGGCGATGACCTGCGCCCAAGCATCGGCGATCGGCACGATCACGGCGCGGGTGGCGCTGCGATGATTCTCGCGGATGGCGGCGTTGTTGTAGCCGCCGTCCTCCCACCCGATTGGGGTGAGAGCCGCATGAAGCACCCGAGGGTCGGTACCGCAGCTCTCAACGATGCAACGGACGTTGGATCCGCTGGGGCAGTAGCCGTGGACATTCGGATAGTCGACGGTGCAGCAATCGCAGATCTTCTTCAGGCCGTCGTTGCGGCAACAGCCATCGTTCGCATACCAGCACCATCCCCAGATGTCGTCGGGACCATTGCAATCGAAGGTGTCGCACTTTGGGGTGACGCCACTTTGGCCACAGACTCTCGCTTCGGCTCGCTTCAACAGGAACCCGGCGATGGTCGGCCCCGCAGCCACCATCACCGCGAATTGGCCGAGGCGATGAAGGAATGAGCGGCGAGTTGTGCGCGCCGCCGTCCACCGGCTGAGGCGCTCGACGGCGGCATCGGTCATGAAGCGGAACTCCCTGGAGACTTGTTTGAGGAATGCTGGTTTGACGAATTCTGATCTGTCGATGCCAAGACTTCGGCCAGCATCTCTTCGGCTTGGTCGAGCGTGTTGGCCACACCTCGTGAGCGAACGACGCCGCCACGATCGATGGCAACGAGGTAAGGCGTTGAACGAACTCGGAACCGTGAGAAGGTTGAGGCATCGGTCTCCGACGACAACGTTCGTAGGCCAAGCTCGGCGTAGCTCTGCTCCATTCGCACGAGCCCGGGATGGAGCTTGGCGCACAATTCGCAGGTGGGGGCAGTGAAAGCAACCAACGTCACGCTGTTGGTGCTGTAGTCGAACTGGCTTGTGTCGGGGGCCGGCTGATCTTTCTCCGGTCCTTCGCCAGCGAAGTGCACGCCCATCGGCGCGACGCGCGTGTGCAATACACCGATCTGTCGCAGGAGCGCAACGACGGTGATACCGAGCGCCAGCACAGCGATCCAGAGCACGACGTAGGAAGCAATCCAGACACCCCCGCTCATGTCCCGACCCCTTCGGTCATTTCGCCGGCCAGTTCAGCCCGGAACAAACCGTTCGTGATGCCGGCCAAGGCAACGAGCTGCACCGCAACCGCACCAAGCATTGTCAGAGTTGTGAAAAGAACAACGCTCGGAAAATCGGGTCGAACGAGCGAGCTGATGCTGACCGCGGTGGCGGCCAGCGCCATGAGCAGCAGGTTGCGGACCACTTCTACCATCGAGACCGGTTCGGTGCTGGCAGAGCCGAAGCAGCCGCAAGACACCACCCGGCCCGAGCGGACGACCGAATAGAGCCAGGAGCTAAAGGCGGCGAGAAGGACGAACCCGGCCACCCCTCCCCATCCGGGAGAGAGAACGAGGGTGACTGCCACCGCGAGCTCGCCCATCGGGACCAGCCGAGCCAAAAGAGCGGGGACAGGAAGCCCGAGTTGCCGAAAGTCGGTGGTGGTTTGATCGGGTCGGGCCAACTTGACCGCCGCGGCCCAGGCCAAGACCAGGGCGAGGGTGACCGCAGCGAGGGATGCCAGGCCGGCCATCAGCGATCGACCTCGAGCAAGCCGATGGCCGCCAGGTAGGGCTCGAACGCCTCATCGGAAGCCAACAACTGAGCCCGCAGGGCCCGTTCGTCTTCTGCTTTGATGAGGGCGATGGCAACCGCCCCTTCGGTGGGCGTCAGCGGTCGGCCGAGGATCTCGCGGGCATAGGAATCGGCGCGGTTTCCCAGCGATTCATCGCTGAGGTACACGGCCGCGACGACCTGCCACCGCGAGGCACCGTCGGCCAACCGGCTAGCCCAGTAAGTGCGTCCAGTTGGATCGGCCGGTCGTTCGAGCACTTCCAGATAAAGACGGTCGAGCCAGTCGCGGTCACTTGTCGCAGGGTCAGCGCTGACCGTGACGTTGTAATACTCGGCGCTCGCTATCAGATTCGCTCGCAAGACGGTGACCGGATGGGTCCTGAGGTAGTCGGTCCAGAAGGCCCCACCTTCGGCATCAGGCGCTCGGCTGAGCAGATCGCTGTAAGCCCTGGTTACCTCGACAGCCGACCCTTCGCTGCTGTACACGAACGATTTCGTGACTATCTCCCGGGCTGCAGCCCCACCGCCGGCCAAACGACTCAACCAGAAATCGATGCCGACGTCGTCGGCCGGCCGGCCAAGAGTCTCGACATACATGTCGGTGAGCCACATGCTGTTCGCCGATGCCGCTGAGTCGGTTTGTTGCGATGCCCGGTGGGTTGGCTCCGTCTCGCTGTTGGCAACGCTGGAATTGGCAACCCCGGTATTGGTGACACTGGCATTGGCGGTCACGGGGCGCGCCGTTGATCCCAAAAGAATGAGCGTCGTTGCCGCGACAAAGCGGCGGGCACGTTTTGGTCCTCGATGGCTCACAGGTAAATGGTAGGTGGCGGGGTGGCCGCGGACGGTGACACTCTCCGGATGGGATCAGTGGCAAGATCTCAGGCAGTGCCTACGACTACTCCACCGGTTTGGTGCGGGTCGGGCCGCGTGCATCGCCCCCGCCACGTCGCCGCCGTCCTTCTTGCCTTCCTCTCGGTCCTAACCGTCTTCGTCGCGCCGGCGACGGCCGCCAACGAGGGTGGCGGGCCGTTGACGGAAACCAGCGACGGTCCCTTGGTCCGGGCCGGTGTCCAAGACTCGGTGATCCGACTCTACGGCGCTGTCTTCGATCGTGACCCCGACCAAGCTGGACTCGACCATTGGGTCGGCGAGTACGTGGCGGGGCGACCGTTGGCGTCGATCGCCGCCGCGTTCATGTCGGGGCCCGAATGGGCTGCCACGTATGGCGATGTGGACGATGCAGCCTTCATCGACCTCCTTTACGGCAACGTGCTCGGCCGCCTGGCCGACCCCGACGGCCGCTCCTACTGGGCCGGCCGCTTGGCCGGCAACCTCAGCCGGGCCGCCCTCTTGGTCGGTTTCTCCGAGTCGCCCGAGTATGTCTTTGCCACCGACACCCAATCGCCCGTCCCCCCCGTCCCGGCCGACGCTTTCCCGCCGCTGCCTGCTGACTCAGGCTCGGGCCGTCGGGTGGTCTATTCGAACTCCCTGCAGCGGGTCTGGTGGGTTACCCGGTACGACGTCGTCGTCGAGAGCTACGCCGTGTCCGGTCGTCGAGGCGAACCGTCAGCTGGCACCTACAAGGTCTATTCGAAGTCGGTCAAGGCGTGGGCCGGTCACGACGGCATCACCATGAACCACATGATTCGGTTTGCCCGAGGGGAGACGTTGGCCATCGGCTTCCACGCCATCCCTCGCTACCCGGACGGCACACCGTTGCAGACCGAGGACGAACTCGGCGGCTACCGATCGGCCGGCTGCGTCCGTCAAGCCGACGCTGATGCCGCCGCCCTCTTCGCCTGGGCTGAAGTCGGCACCAAGGTCGTCGTTACCCGCTGACCGAGATTAGGTTTTGGGTCCATGGACTCAACGCAGCTCGCGGCTGCCGCCAACGCCGACGGTGTGTTCCGTTTGGCCGCCCGTGACTGGACCGGAAGCCTCAGCCTCGACGCTGATGAGGGTTATGGTCTCCAGTTCGTCGACGGAATAGCGCAGGCGAGCAACACAGCGCGGCCGGGGAGCACATCGCTTGCTGGGAATTCATCGGCGACGTCGGAGGTCAGTCTGGTCGCACCTGCAGAAACGTGGGAACGGTTGCTCTCGGCGGTTCCTCCTGCTCAGTGCAGCGACCTGACTTCAGCCCGGAACAACGGCCTGAAGGTTGTCGGCGACGATGAGACCTTCAGTCAGTACTACGGCGCGGCGGCACGGGTGGTCGAGCTGCTACGAATCGCCCGTCATGGCGAGGCGGCATCCAGCGGTCCCCACCCCATCGCAGCGAGCGGGCGATACGACGCTCCGGTCGGCCGCTACTTGCACGTCGAACTCGGCGGCGACGATCACCGGCTCTATGTCGAGACCGCTGGCTCGGGCGTTCCGCTGCTGCTGCAGCACACGGCCGGTGCCCACGGAGCGCAGTGGCGCCACCTCTTCGAGAACTCGTGGCTCACTGACCATTTCCAGCTGATCGCTTACGACCTCCCCTTTCACGGGAAGTCCCTGCCGCCATCCGGTCGGCAATGGTGGGCTGACGATTACCGACTCACCACCGAAGCGCTCATGGCCGTGCCCTTGGCCGTCGCCGATGCCATGCAGTTGGTTGATCCCGTGTTTATGGGCTGTTCGATCGGCGGCCTCCTGGCCCTCGACCTTGCCCGCTTCCACCCCGATCGGTTCAAGGCGGTCATCGGTGTTGAGCCAGCGTTGAAGGTGGACGGCAAGTACGAAGACATGCAGCATCTGTGGCACCCACGGATCGGCTCTGGCTACAAGGCGGCCATGATGGAAGGTCTGATGGCGCCGGGGTCGCCCGAAGCGCTGCGTAAGGAGACCGCCTTCGTTTACGCCCAGGGCTGGCCGCCGGCTTTCCTTGGTGACGTCTACTTCTATGTCGTCGACCACGACCTTCGCGAAGAGGCTGCGAACATCGACACCGGTCAGGTTGAGGTGCACCTCCTCAGTGGCGAGTACGACTGGAGCGCTACGCCCGAGGCTGGTCGTAAGGCCCACGAAGCCATTCCCGGCTCGACGTGGACCTTCATGGAAGGCCTCGGTCATTTTCCCATGAGTGAGAACCCCACGCAGTTTCTTTCGTACTTGCGACCGGTACTGGAAGGCCTCGTCTCCTAGGAAAGCCACTCGTCTGGGAGGTCAGTCGAAGGGTGGAAGCTGACTGGGTAGTTCAATCAGACCGGGAGCTTCTCCCCTCGGGTCGCCAACCAACCGGGCTCGAACCACGATGCGCTGCTCGTTCGAGTACCTGGGCGTGTCGGAGATGAGCGTCAGTACGGCCTCGTCTGTTGTCTGGATCCAGTGAGTCTCCGAGGGGTCGACGATCACGTGGCCGATGCCATCACCTTGGTCCTCGACTCGGTAGAACGCGACCCGAAACGACGTGGGCAGCGCCGCTGTCGACGTAGAGGCTCCGGGTTACAAGTCGCTGGGGTCGGGGCCGAGCTTGGCTGAAGGTGTCGCTTTTCGCGAGGCCCATCATCTTCGGGTCGTCGGCGGTCACCTCGATGGTGTCGGCTCGACGGTGCATCAGATCGGTAACGAGTTCTTCAAAGTTGTTCATCGTGCTTGTTTGCCTTCGTTCTGTTCGAGAGTGGCCCGCAGGGTCTTGAGCCCGCGGTGGATCAGTGAGCCGGACGTGCCCGGTCGGCAGTCGAGGTGGTTGGCGATGTCGGCCTCGGATTGGCCGCCGTAGAAGCGCAGGACCAAGGCCGCTCGTTGGCGGACCGGCAGTCCGAGCAGCAACTCGGCCATTTCATCGACGGTGTCGAGTCTCGGCGACCACATCATGCGCGGTCGCCGAATCGCCAACCATCAGGTAGGCCCTCCGCACTTGCTGCTCATGCTCCATTTCGTAGAAACGCGAGAAGTCATGAACCACTGCGGATTGGGGTGTTCGGTCACCCAACTGATGTGTCAGGTCCATACTCCCTCCACGGTCGAGCGAGGCGTTTCCTTGCACCTGTGCCAACGAAAGTTGGGCCGAAACCGAATGTTCATGATCGCCGGACTCCCAACGTGGGCCTGCCAACCCGGGTGGGTTAGGTGCATCTTCTCCGGCCTTGATGCCCTTTTCGGGTCGAGATGGTGGCAACATAGACCCTGTGATGATCACCATGATCGAAGAACTCAAGGGCGAGGCAAACGGTCAACTCATCGACCGAGGGCGAGTGATTGACCACCTGCTCGACCTTCGCAGTGCAGCGAGCGACCAGGAACACCTTGTCACTCTGCTCGACAGCGTTCTTGCCGAGCTTCCGGGACAGACGGTCGTGGAGACCGAGTGGTGGCGTGCCACCCTCGACCGGCTCGCTGACGAGGCCCAGCCCGAACCCGTCGTCTAGTTACTTCGTTTCTTCAGCACGTCTGGCTTCGCCTGTACGTCTGGTAATTACGACTCGTTGGAGTTCTTCCGTCTCACCAGGCGGTCGGCTCCCGCGTCGATACCGGGTAGCTGCGGCTGAATGGCGTTGTGGCCGGCTGCCAGTTCCATCACGATCTGTTCGACTTCCAGCCAGTTGACGGCCCGCGGTCCGGCCATGCCCTGGTTGTAGGGCTGGTCGAACACGATGACGTTGTTGTCAGCCTTCCGAAGCGCCTCGATGTTGTGGGGTGCGTCATCGATGTAGGCGTCGGCCTCTACCTCGGGTTTTGCGCCGAGGAAGCAGATGTCTCGATAGGGCACCTGCTGGTCATCGAGCCAAGCGACGGTGTCGCCGATGGCGGTGGCATGACCCCAGTTGGTGTAGAGCCGGTGGGTGATGATCCGAATCCAGATCCCAGCGTCTGACAGCCGCCACAAAGCGTCCGCGCAACCGTCGAACGCCGGAAGGTTGCGCAGGAGGTTTCGTTCGGTAACGGCGTACTTGTGCAGCCGGTTGAATTCGTCGTCGTCGAGATCCCATTCGTCGAAGCCCCACGAACGCTGCAGCGGGAGGGAATCTGGGTCTACACCTCGACTCTCGGCCACGATGGCTCGAAACCCAAGGGTGTAGTCGGCACACACGCCGTCGAGATCGACCCCGAATACGAAGCTGCCTGACACAGCCCGCACCGTACTCGCCGCCACACGACCGCTCGTGCGACCCTGGTGTCATTCGGGTGAACAGCGAGCAATTTCGGCGAACAGGGAGCAAACGTGATCGAAGAAGTCATCGACGTGCCGACGAGGTCGGGGAAGATGCAGACCTTCATCTGCCGACCGGAACGAGGCGGGCCGGCACCGGCTGTTTTCCTGCTGATGGATGCTCCAGGGATTCGCGACGAGCTCTACGACATGGGGCGGCGCCTGGCCACTGTTGGATTCGTCGTCTTGGTTCCCGACCTCTACTACCGAGCGGGGCCGGCCAATCGCTACGGCCCTGACGTGCTTGTCGCGGGCAGCGACGACCACAAGGCAATGCGCGCCATCCGTACCAAGATGACTATCCCGCCAGTGATGGACGACGTCGCCGATCTGATCGCCTTTGTCGATGACCGCGATGATGTGACGCCAGGGGCAGTCGGCGTCCACGGCTATTGCATGAGCGGGCCGTATGCCCTGGCCGCTGCCGCCCGCTACCCCGACCGGGTGAAGGCCGCAGCATCGTTCTATGGCACCTGGCTGGTCAGCGACGCTGAGGAAAGCCCGCACGAGTCGTTCGAGCAGGCGAAAGGCGAGATTTACATCGGTTGTGCCGAGCATGACAATCTCGCCCCGCTCGAGATGGTCGACGAATTGCGCCGCCGCTTCGACACCTCGGGTGTCAACGGCGAACTCGAGATGTACCCGGCCGTGCATCACGGCTTCGCCTTCCCCCTGCGATGGTGCTTCGATCAGGCGGCAGCCGAGCGTCACTGGGAACGGCTGATCTCGCTCTACCGCCGAAACCTGGCCCCCGACTAGCCTGTCGACATGTTGATCATCGCCGGAACATTCGATATCGACGTTGCTCAGGTCGACGAGTTCATGGCGGCCGCCAGCGAGATGATGAAGGGCACCCACAGCGAGGAGGGCTGTTACGCCTACGCGTTCAGCCGCGACGAGCTGGCGCCGGGCCGCGTCAACCTCTACGAGAAGTGGGAGTCACAAGAGCATCTAGAAGCCCATTTCGTTGTGGCCCACATGCTCGCCTTCCAAGCAGCTATCGCCGATATCACGCTCACCCGTGACGTCCTGAAGTACCAGATCTCCTCCGAGGGTCCCGTTCGCTGACAGCAAGGCCTCGTGGACGCACCCCCTGGCTTTTTGTCAAAAGGTTGGGTTGATTCCGTCTGAGGGGGCCGCCCATCGAGCATCCTGTTCAGGTGGGTGAAACGCGGGACGTGGCCATCGTTGTCGGGCCGGCGAGGGTCGACAGTGGTGCCGACGGGCCGGTGGCCCGAGCACGGCTGTTCGAGCTGCCGGTGAAGCAGATCGAGGAATATCGATTGGTGCACCTCCGTGGTGCCATCAGCGACGAACAGTTAGCCGAGGTCGCCGACCGGTTGGTGACCGACCCGGTAGGTCAATGGTGGTCTCGTGCCGACGACCTCCGGCCCGACGGTCTGGTTATCGAGACCGGTCTTCGACCGGGAGTCACCGACCGTGAGGGAGCCGAGCTGGTTCGCAGCGCGGCCGAACTCGGACTACCGGTCGAGGCAGCCACGTTGGCTCGGCGCTTCGTGATCGAGGGCGAACTCAGCGCTGAGGAGATCGACACACTCGCTCGTCGGGTGCTGCACAACGATGTCATCGAACGGTGGGCCAACGGTTCACTGCCCGCAGCCTTCGCCACGACTGACGCCGAGACGCCGGTCACCCAAACCATCGTGGTGCGAGGCCTGGACGAGGACGGGCTGTCGGACCTGAACCGGCGGCGACGCCTGGGGCTCGACCCCGAGGAGCTGGTCGAGATTCGTCGTCACTTCAGCGAGCTCGATCGCGACCCCAGTGATGCCGAGATCGAGACGTTGGCTCAAACGTGGAGCGAGCACTGCGCCCACAAGACGTTCCGAGCGAAGGTCACGGTGCAGCATCCAGATGGCAGCAGCGAAGAGATCGATGGCCTGCTCAAGACCTACCTTCGGAAGTCGACCGATGAACTCGACGCTCCCTGGGTGCACAGCGCGTTCGTCGACAACGCCGGGATCGTTGCGTTCGAAGATGGCTGGGACATCGCCCTCAAAGCAGAGACCCACAACCACCCCTCGGCCCTCGAACCCTTCGGCGGCGCCAACACGGGGGTCGGTGGTGTCGTTCGTGACATCCTTGGTGTCTCGGCCAAGCCGGTAGCCATCACCGACATCCTGTGCTTCGGTCCGGAAGATCTCGACCCTGCCGACCTGCCAGACGGTGTCCTGCACCCGCAGCGAATTCGCGGCGGGGTCATTGCCGGCATTGGCGACTATGGCAACAAGATCGGCGTGCCAAACATTGCTGGCGCCATCGTGCACGATCCGGCCTATACGACAACTCCGCTGGTGTTCGCCGGTTGTTTCGGTCTTTTGCCTGAGGGTTCCAACCCCACCAACGCCCAACCTGGTGACGCCATCGTGGTGTTGGGCGGCGCGGTTGGCCGTGACGGCGTTGGCGGCGCCACGTTCTCCTCGCAGACCATGGGTGTCGAAACAGCCGAGATCGCTGGCTCGTCGGTGCAGATCGGTGACCCCATCGTCGAGAAAGGCCTCATCGACGTGGTCATGGCTGCCCGCGACCGCCAGCTCTACTCCGCCATCACTGATTGTGGTGCCGGCGGCCTGTCGTCGGCGGTTGGCGAGATGGCCGAGGTGTTGGGCGCCAACGTCGACCTTCAACTGGTGCCGCGTAAGTACCCCGGGCTGGCCCCGTGGGAGGTCTGGCTTTCCGAAGCGCAGGAACGAATGGTCGTGGCAACAGCCGACCCAGCACCGTTGCTGGCTTTGGCCGAGCGCTGGTCGGTTGGAGCGGCTGTGATCGGTTCGCTCACCGGCGACGGCCAACTGGTCGTCACCGACGGGGTCGAGCCACTTATCGATCTGAGCTGCGAGTTCTTGCACGACGGTCGACCACAACGACAGATGACGGCGCTTGCCGTCGACACCGCTCGCCCGCCACGAGTCACACCGTCCCACGATTCGGTCGCCACTCTTCTGGCGCTGCTGGCTCACCCATCGATTCGCTCGAACGAATCAGTGGTTCGAACCTTTGATCACGAGGTCCTGGGCGGAACGCTCGTCCGCCCGTATGGCGGGGTCGAAGGAGATGGGCCGGCCGACGGCACCGTGATCATCCCACCCGGTACCAGTGGTGAGCGCGGCATGGCGTTGGGTATTGGAGTGAATGCCGCCATTGGTTTCCACGATCCCGAGGCCATGGCCTGGAACGTGATTGACGAGGCGGTCCGGAACGTGGTGGTGGCTGGCGCAGATCCGGCGGAGCTCTCGCTGCTCGACAACTTCGCCTGGGGTAACCCGACCGACCCGGCCACACTCGGAGGCATCGTCGCCGCCTGTCGTGCGTGCCACGATGCTGCGCTTACCTACCGGGCTCCGTTCGTCTCCGGCAAGGACTCCCTCTACAACGTCTTCGTCCCCCCGGGAGGTCAGCCCGACCCGGTGGCGCCGACGCTTGTCATCACTGCCGTTGGGCTCGTGAAAGATCTCGACGTTGTGCCACTCACTGGATTAGTGGAGGTTGATGACGAGGTGTGGTTGGTTGGTCCAGCCAAGGGTCATCTCGGCGGGTCACATTTCGATCTGGTGGTTGGCGGCGACAACGGTGGCCCGGTCCCCGCTATTGATCCAACCTCAACCGAGCGACATCATCAGGTAGCTGCGGCCATAGCCGCTGGGCTGATCCGCAGCGCCCACGATCTGAGCGAGGGTGGGTTGGCCATCGCCGCCGCCGAGTGGGCCCACGCCGGTCGGCTCGGCCTCGACCTTTCCGTCGATGACTCGGCCGAAACACTGTTCGGAGAAGGTATGGGCCGCTACCTGCTCGAGGTGTCTCCGGCTGACGCCGAACGCTTGGCCACGTTGGTCCCATCAGCCAGCCGGATCGGCACCGTCACCGCCCGCCGAAGCGTGCGGCTAGGCGATATCGACGTCGCTCTTGATCGCATCACGGCGGCCTACACCGGAGGTGTTCGATGACCCCACGAGTTCTCATACCCGTCGCTCTCGGTACCAACCGTGACCACGACTTGGCCGTTGCCTTCAAGGCGGCGGGAGCCGAGGCCGAGTGCGTACCTCTGACGGTGCTTCGATCGGGTGAGGTTCGGCTCGATGATTTCCAGATTCTGGGCGTGCCGGGCGGTTTCTCATACGGCGATGCCCTTGGTGCCGGCCGGCTCCTTGGCCTCGACCTCGCCGGTTGGTTCGCCGATCAGCTGCACGAGGCCGTGGCCCGCCAGATGCCGATTATTGGTATCTGCAACGGCTTCCAGGCGCTTGTACGAGCCGGATTGCTTCCAAGGAACACGCAGCCCGACGGTGAGTCATCAATTCGAACCGGCGCGGTCCTCACCGAGAATCTGTCGCACAAGTTTGAGTGCCGATGGGTATCCCTCGACCCCGTCTCGAAACGTTCTGTGTGGACATCTGAGCTCACTGAGCCCCTCCGGTGCCCGATCGCTCATGGCGAGGGGCGCTTCGTCTCCGACGACCTCGAGGTCCTAGAGGCGGCCGACCAGGTCGCCCTTCGTTATGTGAACGCTGACGGTTCGCCCGCGGCCGAGCACTACCCGGCGAACCCGAATGGGTCGGCCGGTGACGTGGCCGGGGTGTGTGACCCGTCGGGCCTGGTGCTCGGCCTGATGCCTCATCCCGAGGACCACGTAAATCATCGGCAGGACCCGCTACGGGGCCGTGGACCTGACGGTCAGGGTGGTGGCGGTCTGTGCCTCGGGCTGTTTGCTGCCGGTGTTGCCGCCGTCTCAGCCTGAGCCGCTCGGTACAGTTCGGGACGTGAGCGACTCCGAGCAAGCCCCGCCTGTCGCCATCATCATGGGTAGCCAGTCCGACTGGCCGACTATGAAGCATGGCGCCGACACACTTGATGATCTTGGCGTTGGCTATGCGGCCCGCATTGTGTCGGCCCATCGCACGCCCGACCGAATGGCCGACTTTGCCAAGGGCGCAAAGGCTGCCGGGGTGAAGGTCATCATCGCTGGCGCTGGTGGGGCCGCCCATCTGCCGGGGATGACCGCAGCCATGACACCGTTGCCTGTGTTTGGTGTGCCGATTCAATCGCAAGCTCTTTCCGGAAAAGACAGCCTTCTGTCGATCGTGCAGATGCCGGCTGGTATTCCCGTCGGCACCCTGGCCATAGGACGATCGGGTGCGGTCAACGCCGCGCTGCTGGCAGCCGCGGTGTTGGCCCTCGCTGATGATGCGCTTGCGGTCAGGCTCGATGCCTGGCGTCAACGGCAGAGTGACTCGATCGCTTTCACCCCCGTCGATGAGTGAGTCCGCGCCTCCGGGTGACGACCCACCGCTTCAACCCGGAGCCGTCATCGGCATTCTTGGTGGTGGCCAGCTGGCTCGCATGTTGGCGATGGCCGCCGCTCGACTCGGGTATCGCACGGTCGTGCTCGATCCGGACCCGATTGCCCCCGCTGCTCAGGTATGCAACGACCACGTTGTCAGTGCCTACGACGATCCGCAGGGCTTGGCTCGGCTAGCCGAAATAGCCGACGTCGTCACCTACGAGTTCGAAAATGTGCCGGAGGACGCGGTCGAGATTTTGTTGCCCCGAGTGGATGTCCGGCCCAACGTTCGGGCCCTCGCCGTGGCCCAGGACCGCCTGGCCGAAAAGACGTTCTTGAACCAGGCCGGCATCCCGACCGCTGCTTTTCATCTTGTCGATTCCCAGGCCGACCTCGTCGCCGCGGTCGATCAGCTTGGCGGCCGAGCCATTGTGAAGACCCGCCGGTTGGGTTACGACGGCAAAGGTCAACTGCGTATCGAAGGCGAGATACCGGCCGATGGTTTCGAGCAACTCGGATCGGTGCCCTGCATTGCCGAAGAGTTGGTCGACTTCACCGACGAGATATCCGTCATCGGGGTGCGTTCAGCAACAGGCGAGGTCGTCTGTTTCGATCCTGCTCGCAACGTTCACATCAACGGAATTCTCTCTACTTCTACCGTGCCCTCAGGTCTGGGGCCCGACATCGAACGCCGAGCGGCCGACGCAACGACCGCGCTCTTGGAAGAACTCCGGTATGTGGGTGCTCTTGGCCTCGAACTTTTCGTGCTGCCGACGGGAGAGCTGCTGGCCAACGAGTTCGCACCGCGAGTGCACAACTCGGGCCACTGGACCGAGGTTGCATGTGTGGTGTCGCAGTTTGAGCAGCATGTGCGAGCGGTAGCTGGGTTGCCGCTGGTCGATCCCGGCCGCCACGCCGACTGCGTGATGACCAATCTCATCGGTGCCGACGTTGCGAGATTGCCCGAGCTCATTCGACAGACCGACACCATGGTGCATCTCTACGGGAAGCGTGACGTGCGATCGGATCGAAAGATGGGGCACATCACACAAATTCGTCGAATCAGCTGACGGATTGTGGCCCGAGAGTGAACGTTTACTCCGGCCAGGTGCCAGACTGTTGGTTGTGGGACTTGCGGGTGTAGCGAGCGCGTTGTCGAGCCTCTCGTTCGACCTCCCCGGACATCAGTCGGGCAAGGTCCGCGAGTCGTGGCAACTCCCCAACGATCGCCGCCTCCTCGTCACCAGTGACCGACTCAGCGCCTTCGATCGAGTTATCGGGTTGGTACCCCACAAAGGCCAGGTTCTGAACCAGCTGTCGGCGTGGTGGTTCGAGAACACAAGAGACATCGTGGCCAATCACGCCATTGGTTTGCCCGACCCCAATGCGCTCATTGCCGTGGACGCCACGCCGTTGCCGGTCGAGGTCGTCGTACGAGGCCGGCTGACCGGAAGCACGTCAACGTCAGTGCTTCCCCGCTACCTCGATGGCGAGCGCACCCTGTACGGGCACGAGCTACCCGATGGTCTGGAACCCCATGGCCCGCTGCCTCATCCGATCATTACGCCAACCACCAAAGCGGCGGCGGGCGAGCACGATCAGCCGACCACGGCGGAAGAGGTTGCTCAGTCCGGTCTGGTCGATCCAACGATGTGGCTGGAGATCCAGCAGATCGCGTTGCAGTTGTTCGAACGTGGTGTTGCCGTGGCCGATGAGGTCGGGTTTGTACTGGCCGATACCAAGTATGAGTTCGGGGTTGGCCCCGATGGCACTCTGCTGCTGATTGATGAAGTGCACACCCCGGATTCGTCTCGGTACTGGCCGAAGGTATCGCTCGATCGATTGCTCGCTGAAGGCAAGCCTCCAGAGGGCTACGACAAAGAACCTGTTCGGCTTGCGCTCGGTGATCTTGGCTACGTCGGAGACGGTGAGGTTCCAGAGCTTGCGAACGAGGTCTGGCAGCAAACGTCCGACCGCTATCTCGAGCTTTACGAACGCATCACCGGTGATCTGTTCATACCCGGCGTGCAGCCCATCGAAGAACGTATCAAGGCAAATCTCTCAGCTCACCTCAACTGACGGAGTATCCCTCTCGTGTCGAACTTCGAAATCGCCAACGATCCGATGGACATGGACCGGCCCAAAGAAGAATGCGGCGTCGTCGGCATTTCAACTCGAGGGGACGAGGCGGCTCGGCTGGCGTTCTTTGGTTTGTATGCGCTCCAGCACCGGGGTCAAGAAGCGGCTGGAATCGCCGTGTCCGACGGTCGTGCCGTGAGGATGCACAAGGACATGGGCTTGGTCAGCCAGGTCTTTGACCAACAGGCGTTGGCGCCCCTGGTTGGTGGAATGGCGATTGGTCACAATCGCTACTCGACCACTGGTTCGAACTCTGAGCGAAATGTGCAGCCGTATGTCGTGGAGACGATGTACGGCCCGCTTGGGGTCGCTCACAACGGAAATCTCGTCAACGCCGATCAGTTGCGCTCGAGTTTGCTCGAACGGGGTGCCGGGCTGCAGTCGTCCTCCGATTCTGAGGTGTTGGCGTTGATGCTGGCGGCGGCGGAAGGCGACACGTGGGAAGACCGGCTCGCGGCGGTCATGCCGCAGTGGACCGGAGCGTTTTCGCTGGTCGTCATTTGCGGTACCAAAGTGTTGGCAGCCCGCGACCCTTGGGGTTTCCGACCACTGTCGATGGGCCGGCTGCCGGGCGGAGGCCACGCCGTTGCGTCAGAGACCGGGGCGCTTCGGACACTCGGTTGCGAGCAGATCAGCGAAATCGGCCCTGGCGAGATCGTTGTTCTCCAGGGTGAGTTGGCCCGCACCCACCGGGCGGTCGAACCAAAAGCCGAACAGGCTCGTTGCACCTTCGAACACATCTACTTCTCGCGTCCCGACGCGGTCTGGGATGGCCTCAGCATCCACCAGGTTCGCCAGCGGCTAGGTGCCGAACTGGCCCGCGAGCATCCGGTCGAGGCCGATGTCGTTGTGCCCGTGCCCGATTCGTCGATGCCGGCTGCGATCGGCTTCGCCGCACAGTCGGGGATCACCTACAACGAGGGTTTCGTCAAGAATCGCTATATCGGCCGAACCTTCATCGAGCCAACCGATGATCTGCGCCGCAGTGGCGTCAAGCTGAAATTCAACACGCTGGAAGAGAACATCTTCGGCAAGCGGGTCGTGGTGATCGACGACTCGATCGTCCGTGGCACGACGTCGGGACCGCTGGTTCGCATGCTCCGCGAGGCGGGTGCCACCGAAGTGCACGTGCGTATTACCTGCCCGCCAATCGCTCACCCCTGCTTCTTTGGCGTCGATATGGGCAGCTACGAGGAACTCATCGCTCACCAGCTGGGTGTGCCCGAGATTTGCGACCACATCGGTGCCAACAGTCTTGGGTTCTTGTCGGTTGACCGGATGATGTCGGCCCTCGGCCGCACCGAGGGTTACTGCAACGCCTGTTTCACCGGCTCCTACCCGGTGCCGGTACAGCTGACGCTTGCGACGACGAAGAAGCGATTCGACGGCGTCCTCGGGTGAGCATGCGCGGATTGGTAACGATGCTTGGTCTGGCCAGAGGGCTTGCTTCCATGGGAGAACGCTGATGAACGTCCTGCTACTCGGATCGGGCGGCCGAGAGCACGCCATGGCCGACGCGCTGCTACGTAGCCGTCTTGGCGAGCTGCAGCTCTTCGTTGCTCCGGGCAACGCCGGCACCACACAGTTCAATGTTGCGCTCGACCTCGACGATCACGAGGACATCGTCAGCTTTTGCGAGAGCGAGAGCATCGATCTTGTGGTTGTCGGACCTGAGGCGCCGTTGGTCGAGGGACTGGCCGATGATCTCATGGCGTGTGGGATTGCCTGCTTTGGGCCGAGTGCTGCCGCAGCGCAGCTGGAAGGTTCGAAAGCCTTCACTCGTGAGTTCGCCAGCCGTCACGGCATCCCGGGCCCTCGCTCAGCCAAATTCACCGACGTGGAACAGGCCGTCGCCTGGCTTGACGAGATCGGCAAGCCGGTCGTTGTGAAAGCCGATGGCCTCGCTGGCGGCAAGGGTGTGGTCATTCCCGCCGACCGGGTCGAGACCGAACGAGCGATCTTCGAGATGCTGTCTGGGCAGTCGATGGGTGCGGCCGGCACCACCATTGTTCTGGAAGAATGCCTCGAAGGCGAGGAACTGTCGCTCATCGGGTTCTGCGATGGCAAGACGGTGAGGGCCTTGCCACCAGCCCAGGATCATAAGCGGGTCGGAGAGGGTGACACTGGCTTGAACACCGGTGGTATGGGGGCCTTCGCCCCTGTTCCCGGGGTTACCGCAACCCAGGTCATCGAATACACGGCCAGCTTTCTTCAGCGGGCCGTCGATGGCATGGCCACCGAAGGCACCCCCTACGTCGGAATGCTCTACGCCGGGCTCATGCTCACCAGCGACGGGCCCCGACTGATCGAGTACAACTGCCGCTTCGGCGACCCTGAGGCACAGGTGCTGCTGTCGCTGCTTGACGCCGACCTGCTTGTCGTCATGTTGGCGTGCATTGAGGGTCGTCTCGACGAGATCGATCTGGCGACAACCGGGGCCACGGCGGCCGCGGTTGTGGTTGCCGCCGATGGCTACCCTGCTGCGCCCCGCTCCGACATTGCGATCCCGAAGATCAAGTTGGGTCGAGCCCAGCTGTTTCACGCGGGGACCAAGATCGACGACGCTGGCCAGCTTGTTTCGGCCGGCGGTCGCGTCCTGAATGTCGTGGGTACCGGAGCCGATCTGGCGTCCGCACTTGATGTTGCCTACGACGTCGTTGATCAGCTGACGGGGGACGAGACGGGCCTGTTCGCCAGAAACGACATTGGCTGGCGGCACCTTCCGCGCGACGCATACGAGGCTGCCGGCGTCTCCCTCGGTGCGGGAGCCGCCACCACTGCTCGTATTGCTTCAGCGGTGAAGAGCACACATGACGATCGAGTGATCGCCGGGCTCGGCAGTTTCGGCGGGGTGTTCGATGTGTCGGCCTTCGCCAACCTTGACCAGCCGTTGTTGGTGGCGACCACCGATGGTGTCGGCACAAAGACCGTCTTGGCCGAGCAGCTCGATCGATGGGAAGGCTGCGGTGCCGACATCGTGAACCACGGCATCAACGACGTGCTGGTTCAGGGCGCCAAACCGCTTTTCTTCCTCGACACCGTGGCCTCCGCAACTCTCGATCCCGAGATTGTTGGCCGGGTTGTCGACGGTATGGCTGAAGCATGCCGGAACAGCGGCTGCGTGCTGCTGGGCGGCGAAACCGCAGAGATGCCCGACGTACTCACTGCTGGTGCGGTCGATATTGCCGGAACGCTGGTTGGGGTGGTTGAACGCTCGAAGTTGCTGCCCCGGGCAGGAATCGTGCCCGGTCACCTCCTGGTCGGTTTGGCTTCATCGGGCCTTCACACCAACGGTTACAGCTTGGCCCGCAAGGTGGTCGGCGAACTCGATCTCAACAGCCCGTTACCGGGAGGTACTGGCGAGTCGATCGGCGAGGCCTTGCTCGCCGTCCACCGAAGTTACCTCGCCCCGCTGGGCCGGGCGCTCGAACAGGACTTGATCGACGGTTTGGCCCACATCACGGGTGGCGGGCTCATCGACAACTTGCCTCGGATCCTGCCGGATGGCTGTGGCGCCGAGATCGACCCGACATCGTGGGACATGCCGCCGTTGTTCAAGTTCTTGGTCGCCCGCGCCGGACTTAGCCAGTTCGATGCGTTCAACATCCTTAACTGCGGCATTGGCATGGTTGCCGTCGTGGCCCCCGATTGCGTCGACGCCGTTCGAGAGGCCATTGCCGAGGAAACATGGGTGATCGGCACGGTGACTCAAGGTGAAGGGGTACGCATCGCCGGTGGTGCCAAGGCAGACGCCTTGTGAGCCCTCGCCTGGTGGTGTTGGTGTCGGGGAACGGCAGCAACCTCCAGGCGCTCATTGACGCGAGCACGAGCGGCGACCTCGATGCGCACATCGTGGCGGTCGTTGCCAACAAATCTGATGCTTACGGGCTCGAGCGGGCGACTGCAGCCGGCATCGACACGGTCGTCGTAGCTGCCGACGGCGCCAAACGTCCTGATTACGACCGCCGCCTCGCTGACACCGTCGCTGAGTTCCGACCCGACGTCGTCGTGCTCGCAGGCTGGATGCGGATTCTCACCGCCAACTTCCTCGACTGTTTCCGGGTGCTGAATCTCCACCCTGCGCTGCCCGGACAATTTGCTGGCACCCACGCCATCGAACGAGCATTCGAGGCTTGGCAACAGGGCACGATCGCCTCTTCGGGGGTCATGGTGCACTGGGTTCCCGATGAGGGCGTTGACGTCGGTCCGGTCATCGACACCACGATGGTTGGCTTTGAAGAAGGCGACACGCTCGCAACTTTCTCCGAACGAATGCATGAAGCCGAACACCGACTCCTCGTTCACTCGGTACAACTGGTGTTGTCACAGGTGAAGGAAACCACGCGATGAACCGTGCAATGAACGTTGAGCTGTTTGACCACTTCGAAGCGCTCACCTTCGATGACGTCCTGATTGTCCCTGGATGGAGCGAGGTGCTGCCGTCCGATGTCGACACCACCACGACCATTGGCGGGATGAGCCTGCGCGTGCCGTTGATCTCGGCCGCCATGGACACCGTCACCGAAGCCCCGCTGGCCATTGCCTTGGCCCGCGAAGGCGGCGTCGGTGTGTTGCACCGCAATCTGTCGATCGAGCAGCAGGCCGATCAGATTGATCGGGTGAAGCGGGCTCAGTCGGGCATGATCGATTCGCCTATCAGTCTGCACCCCAGCGCTACGTTGGCTGACGCCGAAGCTTTGATGGCCCGCAACAAGATCAGCGGTGTCCCCATCTGCGACGCTGACGGTCGGCTGGTTGGCATTCTCACCAACCGCGACGTGCGCTTCTGTGGGGACGAAGAACTGACTCGGCCTGTCACCGAATACATGACGGCCGAGAGTCTGGTTACGGCCCCGGTCGGAACAAGCCTTGATGAGGCGGTGACGATTCTGCACAAACATCGCATCGAGAAGTTGCCGCTGGTCGACGACGCCGGCCGTCTGCGAGGTCTCATCACAGTCAAGGACATCGTGAAGCGGATCGAGAAGCCGAACGCATCGCTCGACGATCGTGGTCGATTGCGTGTGGGTGCGGCTATCGGGGTCACCGATGTGGCCGAGCGGGCCGAGGCTCTGGTAGACGCCGATGTCGACTTTCTGGTGATCGACACCGCCCACGGGCACACCCGCGGCGTCATCGAGGCTGTTGCCACGATCAAGAAGGGTTGGCCCGGCGTGCCGGTGATTGGGGGAAACGTGGTCACCCGTGAAGGCGTCGATGCCCTCGTCGAGGCCGGAGCTGACATGATCAAAGTAGGGGTCGGGGCTGGCTCGATCTGCACCACTCGCGTGGTTTCCGGAGCTGGCATGCCACAGATGTCCGCCATTCACGAGTGCGCTATGGCTGCCCGTGAACACATCGGACCCAACGGCCGGGTCCCGATCATCGCCGACGGCGGTGTCGTGACCTCCGGCGACATCGTGAAGGCCTTCGTCGCTGGAGCCGACGCAGTGATGGTCGGCAACGCCCTAGCCGGAGTGGACGAGGCTCCGGGTGAGCTCGAGCTGGTCGATGGCGCCATGTGGAAGACGTACCGGGGGATGGGTTCCGCCGGTGCGATGCGCGGTCGCGCCGCCGACCGCTATGGCACGGCACAGGAAGTAAACGCGACCGTCGGCAAACATGTGGCAGAGGGCGTTGAGGCCCGAGTTCGTTATGCCGGCCCGTTGGCCGAGCTGGTCTCGCAACTGGTCGGCGGTCTGCGCTCCGGCATGGGTTACGCCGGAGCGGCCAAGCTTGATGACTTGCGCGAACGTACCCGTCTGGTACGGATCACCGGTGCCGGTCTACGCGAGAGTCACCCGCACGACGTCGATGTCATGCGCGACTAGTTTGTATTGTCCCTTGGAGGAGACCTCATGTCGCTTACCGATGCCCACATCCCCTACGGCGCGTACTGGTCTTCACCGTTCGTACGGTGGGACGGACGTCTGGCCGATCATCATCCGCTCGAACTAGCGGCTGATACCGCCCGCACTGCCCTCGCCGCCCGGGAAGTTCCCGTCGAGAGCTTCAGTTCGCTTTTCCTCGGAACAACCGTGCCATCTCGTGGGTCGTTCTACGGCGCTCCCTGGTTGGCCGGGATGCTCGGCGACGACTCGATCACCGGGCCGACCTTCGCTCAGGCATGTGCCACCTCGGCCCGCGTTATCGCCGCAGCGGCACAGAGCGTGCAGTGTGGTGACGATGAAGCGGTGCTGTGCATCGCCGCCGATCGAACCTCTCATGGACCCATCATCGACTATCCGGCCGAGCACGCTGCTGGGGAGAACCCGGAGAAGTGGGTGTGGGACAGTTTTATGAAAGACCCCTACGCCAAGAATCCCATGCTGCAGACGGCAGAGAATGTGGCCAGTCGGTTTGGCATCGACACCGAGCGCCAGCACGAAGCTGCGTTGCTGAGATGGGAGCAGTACCAAACCGGAGCCGACATGCGGCGCCGCTACCTTGTCGGGGTGGCCGGTGTCACCGATGACGAAGGAATGCGGGTCAGAACAGCCGAGTCACTGGCTGAGATGACACCCGTCCGACCCGACGGCACGGTGACTGCGGGTAGCCAAACCCATCCGGCGGATGGCAACGCCGGCATGGTGATCACCACCCGGGCCAAGGCCCGCGAACTGAGCAGTGATCCGTCGATCGAGATTCGGTTGCTCGCCTACGCCAATGCCCGTACCGAGAAGGGGCACATGCCGATGGCCAACATCCCGGCAGTTGGGCAGGTGCTCGATCGGGCAGGGATTGCGCTGTCCGAGGTCGATGTGATCAACACCCACAATCCGTTTGCCGTCAACGATGTGCTGCTCGCTGACGAGCTGGACATTCCGCTCGACGGCATGAATCGCAACGGTTCATCGTTGATCTGGGGTCACCCGCAAGGCCCGACTGGGATGCGCTCGATCATCGAGGTGATCGAGGAACTGGTGGAACGAGGTGGCGGCACCGGATTGTTCACCGGCTGTGCTGCGGGCGATACCGCCGCAGCGGTGGTGCTGAGCGTCAGCTAGGTGAGGGTGCGGCGGAACAACGATTGGACCTGCTCCCAGTGCCGCTCGGACGCTGCCTGTACATACACGGGGCGCTCGGCGAAGGCGAAGCCGTGTTCGGTGCCGGGGAACCATTCGACCTTGCCAGCGGTACCGGCGGTCGCCATGGCCTCTTCGAACGCCTCGATCATTTCCGGTGGGGCATAGTGATCATTTTCGGCGCAACCGATGTAGATCTCGGCATTGAGTTCGGGAAGGCGAGCGTGAGGTGAGTCGGCCTCGTCGGTAACGAGGGCAACGCCGTGTATTGATGCTGCAGCCTTCACGATGTCGGGATAGTCGGCGGCCACCGCAATGGTGAACGGCCCACTCATGCAGTAGCCGACCGTTCCAATGCGGGTGGCGTCAGCTGCGGAATCGGCCGCGGCGTGGGCGAAA
This sequence comes from Acidimicrobiales bacterium, assembly GCA_047638695.1. GTDB lineage: Bacteria > Actinomycetota > Acidimicrobiia > Acidimicrobiales > SZUA-35 > JAHECQ01. Next base: position 33,976 of record JBLINY010000034.1, read on the forward strand.
CAGACGCCGGCGTCGGCTGAGGCTCGGGTGTTGCCAACATTGCTCATGAGCTCGAACATTCGATCTCGGTCGCCCGTCTCGAACAGATTGTACTCGCGCACATCTCGGTAATAGAACATCGGCGCCATCACGTAGTAACCGCCGGTGGCCAGGCGGCGACACATGTTGTGCAGCTCTTCGCGCATGCCGGGTGCATCCATCTGGAACAAGATCACCGGGTGCGGGCCGTCTTCCTCGGGATGCACGATGAAGGTCGGCATCTCGCCGTCAGGCGTTGTGAGGTCGAGGTGGTGTTCGATCATGGCCGCACCGTAGTGGCGCGACGAGCACCCAATCCACCGTGACGATGCCGGATTCGGTCAGGCTCCAACCCCAGCTGCGAGAGGCTGTCCGATTTCCGCTAGTGGAAACGAATGGCGAGTGTCAGACTGACGGCATGACGTCGACCACCCTCACAGCCGAGGAGCCGCTGGAAGCTTGGATGCGGGCGGCCGAAAGTCGTGACCCTCGCTTCGATGGTTGGATCACGGTTGGAGTGACATCGACGGGGATCTATTGCCGGCCCAGCTGCCCAACACCGGTACGGCCCAAGCGCACGAACATGCTGTTCTTCCGCACGCCGGCCGGGGCCCAGGCCGCTGGTTTTCGGGCATGCAAACGATGTGCGCCGGATGCGACGCCTGGTTCGCCCGAGTGGAATCGTCGCGACGATCTCGTGGCCCGGGCCATCCGGGCCATCGACGACGGCATGATCGACCGCATCGGCGTGTCGGGGTTGGCCGAGCATCTGGCAGTGAGTTCTCGCCATTTGCATCGACTGATGGCGAGCGAGATCGGGGCCACTCCCTTGGGCCTGGCTCGGGCTCGCCGAGCTCGAGCGGCACGCATCTTGATTGAGACAACGGATGTGCCGTTTTCTGACGTCGCTTTCGCCGCCGGGTTCGACAGCATCCGGCAGTTCAACGACACCGTTCGTGAGGTGTTCGCCATGTCGCCGACGATGATGCGAGGCAAGCGTTCGCCGCGTTCGACACCGACCGACTCTTGGATCTCGCTAAGGATGCCGTTGCGTCCGCCATACGACGCGGCCCAGGTTCTGGGTTGGCTCGAATCGCATGCCATCGGGGGTGTCGAGGAGGTTGCCGGGCAGCTCTATCGCCGCAGTTTGCAGTTGCCGGGCGGCCACGGTGTCGCCGAGCTGACCTTTGGCATCGATCGGATCGATGCCCGGTTCCGTCTCGAGTCGCTGGCTGATCTGCAGCCTGCGATACAGCGCTGTCGCCGATTGCTCGACCTCGACGCTGATCCGGTGGTGATCAACGACTCGCTGGCCGAAGACATCCGACTCGCGCCCCTCTTGGCCCAGCACCCTGGCATTCGATCACCGGGTGACGTCACGGGTATCGACACAGCCATACGAGCAGTGGTGCATCAGCAGGTGTCGGTGGCCAGCGCTCGCAGTGTTCTCACTCGTCTACTGGCCGAGCACGGCGATCCGCTCGAACAAGCGGTGGGAGCGGTCGATCGGTGTTTTCCCGATGCGGCCTCGTGGGCCGAGCTCAATCCTGACGCTCTCGGGCTTCCCAAGTCTCGGGCCGCCACGCTTGTCCGCCTGGCCGCAGTCATCGCCGACGGCACCATCGATTTGTCTCCCGCCGCCGATCGAGAACAGGCGCATTCTCAGATGCTGGCGGTCAAGGGAATTGGTCCGTGGACGGCATCGATTGTTGGTCTGCGGGCGCTGTGCGATCCCGACGTCTTTGTACCTGGCGATCTCGCCTTGGTGCGTGTGGCCACCGACCTTGGTCTTGGGCCCGACAGCGACTCGCTCGCAGAGAACGCCGAGCGCTGGCGACCGTGGCGGTCGTATGTGATGCACCACCTCTGGGCTGGGTACATGGACAAATCCCAACCCTCGACCGCACGCTCGTCTAGGCCCCCATCCAACCAAATCCCGAACGACCAGAATGGAAACCGCTGATGACTGCTATCGACGCACTCGTATTCACCACCTACGACCCGCCGGCTCATACGCCGATCGGTCAACTGACTCTGGTTGCCGGTGACCAAGGTCTCCGAGCGATCCTCTGGTCAAATGACACAGACGGTTCACGAGAGCGAGCCCGGGTCGCCTGGGACGGTGCGATCGAGGGCAGCCTTCCCATTCTCGATCGCACTATCGAACAGCTTGATGCCTATTTCAACGGCAGTCTCCGCCACTTCGACGTCCCTCTCGATCCGGCCGGCACCGAGTTCCAGGTGCAGGTGTGGCATGCCCTGGCCAACGTTCCCTACGGCGAGACGACGACCTACGGCAAACAGTCAGCAGATCTAGGCAATCCGCGGGCTATCCGGGCCGTTGCCTCAGCCAACGGTCGCAATCCGCTCTCGATCATTCTTCCCTGCCATCGCATCATCGGCGCCGACGGTTCACTCACCGGTTTTGCAGCCGGACTGGAGGCAAAAGCCTGGCTGCTCGACCACGAGGCGAAACACGCCCACGGTACGCCGCAGTACCAGGCCGAATCGCTACCCGGCATGTAAGCGGCGACGCACTACGACGGCAGCCAGGGGCACGAGGGCAAGCACGGCGAAAAGGGCACTTTTCCAGCCCAGAAGTGAGCCGAGACCGGCGCCTCCGACAATGGCGATAACCACCAGTTCAGCCCCGCACACGATGCCAATGATCGTTGCCGCTTTTCCTTTTCGTTTCATTGGCTACTTTCCTGCTGCGTGAAGCGGTGGACCGCGAGCACCGACCACAAGGCCTCGAGCACGGCAAATACCCAGGCGCCGGTGATGACGCCGTAGATGGCGGTGGACAAACAACCGATTGCGAACACGATGATCCATCGAGGGTGTCGTTGTTCGAAGCCGTAGGCGACCACCATGGTCGACGCCGAGAGGATGCCGAACGCGGTCAACATTTGGTGACCCTGAACCCTTCGGTGACCCTTGGGCATTCGGCGACAACGCTGCATCCGCACCGTTGGACTTCTTCGAGCATGGTGATCATGACGTCGAGCTGGTCGCGTCGGCTTCGGAGGGTTGCGAGATGGTCGTTGACGAGCTCGGGCCATTGCCCGGCCCGATCGTCGAGAATCGTCTTGATGTCCTCCAGGGTGAACCCAGCCGACTGAGAGCGGCGTATGAAGCTGACCCTGCCGATGGCGTCGGTCGAGAATCGTCGCTTTCCTCCGACACGCGCCGCTGGGGTGACCAGCCCGACCTCGTCGTAGTAGCGAATGGCACTGACCGTGGTGCCCGTCGTCTCGGCCAATTCGCCGATGGTGACGAGCAGATCTGTCGTCATGTGGCCGACAATCCAGCGAGGAGCGAGATCACGGGCAGTGCTTCGGGATTTGCCGATGTCACCTCGACGACAAGGTCGCCATCAGTCCGCACGGTGTTGATGGTTAGAAAGGCGCAACACGCTGCCTCGCGGCGGACCAGGTCGAAGATGCGTGACTCGAGAGCGGCCGGAAACCGCATTCTTGCCCCCGTCTCGAGGACGTCGACGCCGGTTGCACTATCCCGAAGGTTGGACCACTCGAGAACCTGATGAGCGGCTTCCTTCGTGGTCAGGGTGCACGCGATGGGTTCGTTGGACTGGACCATGGGGCAACCGTACGACCTCAGGTCAACTTGAGGTCAAGGAAAACCTTATTCTCTTGGTGTGGACGCCCTTGGTGTGGCCGCCCTTGGTGTGGCGGACGCTGGTGGATTGATGATGCACATCAGGTCGGTCGACATTGAATGGTCGATCTTCTTGGCGGTGTAGTCGCCGTGTGGACCGTCGTGGCTGAGGGCGTAGGCGTTTGTGCGATTCGGATCGCCCGAGACGGCCACGACGAACTTCGATGGTTCGGTGACGATCGGAACCAACCGGTTGGGGTCGTCTGACTCACCGAAGACGGGCGGCAACTCGCCCCGGGCGGTGACGTCGACCAGTTTCTGACGGCCGGCAGTGATGTTGCTCCACTCACCTATGAGCTTCTCGAACTTCCAGGCCGGAATACCAGCGTGTTCGAATAGTCCTTTCTTCACGTCGGCCTTGCTCCAGCCTGCCTTGGAGAACGTGCGAGCCAGAACCGGTGACAGCACCAGCAGCGGCCGGTAGTAGCCCTGACCGAGCCCATAGAGATGGGCGAGGTCCCACCCGGTTGCTCGGGCCAGACCATCGCCGAGGTAGGGCAGGAGCTCTTCGGGCGTCGACCCGAACACGCTGCCAATGATGATGCCGCTGTTGTACCGAGCCATGGTGAGGACGTCGTCGTTTGGGCCGAAGCCGAAGTCGGCCGACACGGGTTCCCAGCCGATGTCGGCTAGGGCAGCGTGATCCTCGGTGAGAACAACTCGCGAGCTGTTTCCAAACGTTGCCTTGTCGTGTTCGGCGACGGTGAAGCCGAAGACGTTACGCAGGTAGAGCCGCAGCCAACGACCGACCGAGGTGTTGGCTGGGGTGCCGTCACGCAGTGCACCGGCGCCGGAGTTGAAACCGAGCTCGGCCGCAGCCGGACCGTTCAGGATCATCAGGGCGTCGGCACCCGTGGTGTTGCCCGAATGCTCTGCGCCGTAGCGAGGGTCGACCAAGATCTCGGCCGCCGCGAGCAGTACGGGCAGGTTGGCAGGCTTGCAGCCGGCCATCACGGCATTGACGGCGACGGACCAAACGGTCATGTCGCGCCCAGACGACTTGGCGATGCCCAACTGCTTCCAAGGGTCGTGGCCGCCG
>JBLINY010000035.1:0-38589 GCA_047638695.1 Acidimicrobiales bacterium
CGGCTCCGACGATGATCCAGTCTGTCATCGTCATCGGTTTGTTTCTCCACCTTCGGGGATATCGGTCAGTAGCAGCTTGCCAGTTTCGTAGCCGGCGCCAAAGAGGTCGGCGAACACCACCAGAACCTGCCGGGAATCTAACCGGGCCGCAACCCCAATCTCAAGACGTTCTACCAGGTCACCAGGTGGAGCGAGCACGAGGGCCAATGCTTCGCCGATCGCAGACGCTCCACTCTCGGCATCGAGCTCCTCCAATGTGACGGCGCACTTCTCACACGAATCGATGTGCTTGTCGAGCTTGTCGTCAGCCTCGCCAGACAGCCACTCACGGAGCGATCGTTTAGATGGGTGTCTCCTCATGCCCAATCCTCCAACACTGAACCAAGGCGTCGTCGGGCTCTCAGCAGACGGGTCTTCACCGTCGGAAGAGGCACATCGAGCACCCGCGCGATCTCGTCGTAGGGCATGCCTTCCAGCTCTCTCAAGACAACGATGCTGCGAGATAGCTCGTCGAGGTCATCGAGTGCCAGGACGAACTCATCCATGACCGCCTCGCTCTCGACCCGGCGCTCGACAGAACGTTCGGGGATGGTGACGCGCTCAGGAAGGTCGTTGGGATCCATCACCAGCATGCGGCGTGTTCGCAGGGTGGAAATGGCCGTGTTGTGGGCAATCCGCATGACCCAACTACGAAGCGAGGAATCTCCACGGAACGTAGGCAGCGCCATCCAGGCCTTGAGCATTGTGTCCTGGGTGACATCTTCGGCCAGGGCGTTGTCTCGAACCACCGAGAGGGCGAGCCGGTACACGGCGTCACCGTGCTCAAGAACAAGGTTGTGCAACTCGTCCGGGTCGTTAACCGGGGTGGGTGCCTCGTCGGTTGGTCGGCCCGCGCCAGGTCGGACAGCCCACCGTGTGGGGAAGATCCGATCGAGGCGAAACAGGCGCATGAGTGACATAAGGACGCTTTCACCGTAGATCAGTCGCGAGATTTCTTACCTACTGCGAACCCGCAACGAATAGTCGCAAGAAGTTTCGGGAATCTCGCGACTCTTTGGCTTCGACGGGCGTCATTCCATCCGGTGAACCGCTGAGTGGTGGTTCACAAGCCCGACAAGCAGGAGATGCGCTGTGGATATAGATTTCGATGGAATATTTACCGACACGATAGGACAACTGGCCTCGTTCGTACCGAAGCTGATTGCCTTCGTGCTGATCCTCGTGATCGGCATGTTCGTCGCTAAGTGGATCCGACGGATAATCGTCAGCCTGCTGAAGAAGATGAAGTTCGACAGCTATATCGACAAGGCCGGTATCGGGGCCCCGCTCGAACGGGCCGGATTCAAAGACAGCGGCCGCTTCGTCGCCATGATCATCTACTACCTGATCATGTTGCTGGTGCTCAAGCTCTCGCTTAGCGCCTTTGGCCCCAACGACATCTCGACCGCCCTTGATGGTCTCATCGAATGGATCCCCAAGCTGATCGTCGCCATGGTGATCATCATCGTCACTGGCCTGGTGGTGAATGCGGTACGAAATATGCTGCAGCCGCTGGCCGCGAATACACCGAACGGTTCCACCCTTGTGATGATCGCAACCTCGGTGATCTGGGTTATCGGTGGCTTCATGGCCCTCGACCAGATCGAGTTCGCTCGGGACATCGTCGACACGCTGTTCACAGCGCTTATCGGCAGCCTCGGCCTGATCATGGTCATCAAGTTCGGCGTCGGTGGCATCTGGGCCGCCCGCGACAACTTCTGGCCAAAGGTGTACGACAAGTTCTCGGGCGATGCCGCCGAAAGCGGTACCAGGACTTGATCGGCATCCTCTCGGATGGGGCCCTCAGCCCTCCGAGGGGATACCGGGACGGGGCCGGTCGGGCGATCCGGCCCCGCCCCACTTTCGTTCTTTTCTCTCGTTAGATCTGCTGGCTGCACATATTCAACCGGCACGTGAGGATCGGTTCGGTATTCCCTCCTGAATCGATCTGACAACCGCAGTGGGTCGTGGGCGACACCTGGCCCGCTGCAGCTCGTCCGAGTTCGCTCGGGTCCGGATTCCCTCCCCGGGCCCTGGCCAACTCGGCCTGGTGGTCGGTCCGACCGGGCGGCATCGGATCGGCCACCGAATCTGTTTGGGGATGGGTCCGGCGTTCACACGCTCGATCGGGCGGCCCAGCTCCACTCTTGTTTTTGAACCCGGTGACGAAGAGTGAGGAAGAGGGAACAAGGGTCGAACAGCCGGGGTTTCACTGTTCGTAGGTCCTTCAGTACCATTGGAGCTGTTCCTTGGGTACCGTGAAGGAACGCCAGGGAGGCCAACTGTGATCACGCTGACAGATTCCGCATCGACCAAGGTCAAAGAGCTGCTCGCTCAGGAAGGCGACGACGCACTGGCTCTTCGTGTGGCCGTTCGGCCCGGCGGGTGCAGCGGGTTTAGCTATGAAATGTTCTTCGACAGCGAAGTTGCTGCCGACGACATGGCCAAGACCTACGGCGAGGGTGTGCGAGTGATCGTGGACCCGAGCAGCGCACAGCTGCTGCTAGGAGCAACCCTCGACTACAAGGATGGCCTGCAACAGGCCGGCTTCGCTATCGACAATCCCAACGCCACTCGCTCGTGCGGGTGCGGTCAATCCTTTAGCTGATATCGCTTACTTTCGATGTTGAACGGGCCGCCTTCGGGCGGCTCGTTTCGCGCCCTGGTGTCTGCGGTTTTCGCAGCTCAGGCAATCACGTCGAGGGCGGCGGTTAGCTCGGTGGCATCGAAGACGTTGTCAATGCGTTCCACGAGCAGCCCCGAGCGATCAACGAGGAAGAGCGAGGGTTCGAACGTGAGCCGCAGATCGTCGACGGATGGCGAAGTGCGAAGGTTGGGGTCGGTGAGACCTGTTCCCTCGGTCGGATTGGCCCAGGGTTCGACGTGTACGAAGCCGATCGATTCGTACGCCGTTGATGCCTCGATCAGCGTGTTGAGTACGGGTCCGCAATACGACGTTGCACAGAAGGCTGGGGTGGCAACGAGGAGTGCCATTGGTTGCCCCTCGGCCAACACGTCGGCGGCTGTTCGGGTGTGGAACGGACATGGCCCGTCGAAAAGGGTGCAGACCGGGTCGACCTCACGAGGTTCGCTGATGGTCGGCGTCTCGAGACTAGGGAACACATCGCCCGTGATGGGCAGATCGATCTCGGCCGGGTCGAACGCTTGGACGGGAAGCACCAGAATCGTGTCTCCGACCGTGACCTCGAAGTCGTAGATGCCAACCTCTGGCAGCGTGGTTCGCACGGCGTAATACCGCAGCAGGTTGGCGTGTTCGTGATCACCAGCGCCGGGAGCGTGGTCGTGGTCGACGATGCGGCCGGCGACGGCGAGGGTCTCGATCACTTCGCCGTTGAGGAGGACCCGGACGGCCACTTCGGCCGCGTCGGCAAGATCAGCGCCGCCGTCGACGAGTCCGAACGGCAGTCGTTCAGGCCGGCCGGCTGCAATCACCCGATTGGTGCTGAAGAGACTGACGATCTGCGGCCCCTGTCGCTGGCTGTCTGATTGGGTACCCGACCCAGTGCACGCGTTGAGAAACGTGGCCAGGGAGCCGAGCGCCCCGATGCTGAGGAAGTGACGACGTGAGGACACCACGGCTGACCGTATCCTCGGCCTGGTGGTGAACAGCCGGCAGGTCAACCCATCAGCCCCTTCTGAGGATGCGGTGCTTCAGTTGGAGGTGAACGGTCAGCAGGTAGAGGTTCCCGATAGCGGAGACACACTGCTTGGACTGTTGCGCGATCACCTCGGTCTCAGCGGTCCAAAGGACGGTTGCAGTCCGCAAGGACAGTGTGGTTGCTGCACGGTGCTGGTGGACGGGCAGCCAAGGGTGGCGTGCGTAACACCGGCGCGGCGGGTGCGTGGTCGGTCAGTCACCACGATCGAGGGGTTGGCACCCGAGCGACAACAGGCTTGGGGTGACGCACTCTGCGCGACGGGGGGCAGCCAATGCGGCTTTTGTACACCTGGCATCGTGCTTCGTCTCGAAAATCTGGCAGCCCAGCCGGAAACAACCGAGGCGGCAGTCGACCAGAGCTTGCTCGCGCACCTCTGCCGCTGCACGGGATGGCAGACGATTAGCGAAGCGTTTCGGCTTGTCGCCGATGGCCAACCGGTCGATCTTTCCGGCCGAGACCTGGAGGCAGCCAGTCGTCGCGCAGAGCTGGAAGGGCGCCAGCCGCAACGGGTGTCGCCAGAGGTGGCGCTCGGGCGCGGCGGCTTCGCTGCTGACACCGCGCCGTCAGACTCGCTACGGGCAATCCCCGATGGGAGCGGCGGTTGGGTGGTTGGCGAGACCCTGCACGAAGCCCGAGTGGCCGCTGCGAAAACACAGGGGCGGCGGACGACCGCTGGGCATACGTGGCCGTTGGAGGTTCCGGAGGGTCAGTGGGAGGCAAGGCTCCGGACGACCTGGGTTGAGCCTGGCTACCTCGAGACTGATGCAGCCTGGAGCCAGCCGGGAGGCGAGCCCAGCTCGCCATTGGCGAATGGCGGAGCGTTCGGGGCAAAAACCAGCAGCCCGATCGGTGTCGCGGCCCGTGAGCTGGCCGATCTCCACAACCGACCGGTTCTGGCTCTGGCCAGCAGAGAGGACACGGTGCAATGGGGTCCGAAGCGCCCTCCCGTGGCCGGTGGGGCCAATGCTGACGGCACCGGACATCTTCGTGTCGTCGCAACGCCGGGAGTGGCGGAAGCGATTGCATTGGTAGCTCCGGGGCTGACGGTGGAAGAGGTCGAGGTGGTCGGGCCTTCGACATCGGTCGGGATCCGGGGGGCCGGGTGGACTGAAGCAGTCGTGCTGTTGGCTGGTGCTCGCGGCGAGGTCGGGACCGTTACAGCTCCGAATGGGGCCGAGGCGTCGGCCGACGTTGTTCGTGAGCCCGACGGATCGATCAGTCAACTCTCGGTTGCCGTCAGGTGCGGGGAGGTACTGGACGACGTTGTCCTGCGCTCGTACTGCATCGGGGCAGCGCATATGGCGTACTCCTGGGTGACCTCCGAGGCCCTTATGGTCGACGACGAAGGCGAGGTTCACGATCTCACCATTCGTAGTTTTGGCATCACCCGGGCCATTGATATGCCGACGGTCGATGTCGTGATTCACCCGGATGAGGGCGAACCGGTGAATGGCTCGGACGCGGTGTTCGCAGCGGTCGCCGCCGCTGTGTGGTTGTCGTCGGAGTGCACGACAGAGTGGCCGGTAGGATCGGCCACATGAGCAAGCCAGTCGGTCCGTACACGCCAATCGTCAAAGCCGGCCAGTGGCTGGTGTCGTCCGGTCAGATCGGGATCGTCGATGGTGCCCTCGTTGAGGGTTTCGAGGGTCAGTTCCGGCAGGCGCTCGCCAACCTGACTGCCCTGTTGGAAGGCGAGGGTTCGTCGCTCGACGCCGTTACCAAGACCACAGTGTTTCTTACCTCCATGAACGACTACGCCGAGATGAATGACATCTACCTGTCGGTGTTCGGCGACCATCGTCCGGCTCGATCGGCTGTGGCCGTTGCGGCGTTGCCGTTGGGTGCACTCATCGAGATCGAAGCAACCGCGTTCGTCGGCTGAGATTCTCCCGGGTCGTGGCAGATCGCTCGATCTAGGGCACACTGGTGTGGTGATCGGCGCAATCATCATCGTGGTCGTCTTGCTCGTCCTCATCCCCGTGGGGTTCTTGATGAGCATGGTGCTGCCGGCAAGCGTGCTGGGCCTACTGCTCCAGACCAAAGCCGAGAACGATCACGCCGACAGCGAGTTGCTCGAAACCAACTACTGACGAATCTGCGGCCATCATCGATGGCGGGTGAAGTCACCCCTCATGCGGGCCCTGAGACAGTACGGTCGGGCTCGTGATTGATCTGCGCCGATTGAGGGATGAAGACGACTACCGCCGGGGCGTTGTGCGCAAAGGCGCAACGGCCGAGGCAATCGCCGCCGTACTGGAGGCTGATGCTTCGGCTCGTGACGTTCGAGCCGAGACCGAAAATCTCCGAGCCCAGTCGAACGCCGCCTCAAAGGAAATCGGCCAGGCCAGTCCCGACGAGCGGCAGGCCAAAATCGATGCCGCCCAGGGGCTAAAGGCCGACCTGCAAGCGGCCGAGGTACATCTGACCTCGGCCGAGGCGACCATCGACGAGCTGGCGTTGCAGCTACCGAACCCGGCCCACCCGTCGGTGCCCGACGGTGGCGAAGACGACTATCGAGTCGAGATCGTGGTCGGCGAACAAACGCCAGCGCCCCCATTGGACCACGCTGAAATTGGCGAGAAATTGGGTCTTGTCGATGCCGAGCGAGCGGTGCGCATGTCGGGCAGCCGCTTTGCGTACCTCATGGGCGACGCAGTGCTGCTGCAGTTCGGGTTGGTGCAATGGGTGATGAACAAGCTGGTGAAGAAGGGCTTCTGTCCGGTCATCCCACCGGTATTGGTTCGCGAAGACATGATGGTCGATGCCGGGTTCTTTCCCACCGACCGTAATCAGGTCTACGAGCTGGAAAAGGACGAACTGTTCCTGGTGGGAACAGCCGAAGTCGGTCTAGCCGGCATCCACCGAGGCGAGCGGTTGGATGCTGATGAGCTACCGAGGCGCTACGTGGGCTACTCGACCTGCTTCCGCCGCGAAGCGGGCACGTACGGCAAGGACACCCAGGGCCTGTTCCGGGTGCACCAGTTCGACAAAGTCGAGATGTTTGTTTATTCCGATCCATCGCGATCTTGGGATGAGCTCGAGTTGCTCCGCTCGGTCGAGGAGGAAATCTTCGCCGAACTAGAGATGCCGTACCGCGTGATCACCGTCGGAGCTGGCGACCTTGGTGGCGCCGCGGCCAAGAAGTACGACGTCGAGGTGTGGCTGCCGTCGGAGCAGCGCTACCGCGAGGTCACGTCGTGTTCGAACTACACCGACTACTCGGCCCGTCGCATGGGCACCAGGATGAAGGGTGAGAGCGGCAACCAGGTGCTGCACACACTGAACGGCACCGGTTGCGCCGTTGGCCGCACGCTCTTGGCGATCTTTGAGAACCACCAGCAGGCCGACGGTTCCATTTCGGTTCCGGCCGCATTGCGGCCGTTTTGCGGTCTTGACGCCCTGGGTCCAGAGGGCCGCCGATGAGTGGGATCGCTGTCTTCGACATCAACGAGACCACCCTTGACCTCGCACCCGTTCGGGCCGCCATTGACGATCTCGTCGCACCAGAGGGCGGCTTCACCGTCTGGTTCCAGCGACTCCTCCAGCTGTCAATGACCACCACGACGGTAGGTGACTACCAAGACTTCAGCGCCTTGGCCCAGCATGCAATGCACGCGGTCGCAGCAACCGGCGGCCGTACGCTAGGCGACGACGCCTGGGCTCAGGTCGGGGCAGCATTTGGTCAGCTCCAAGCTCACGATGACGTTGTGGCCGGACTCACGACGATGCGCGAAGCCGGCTGGGCAACGGTTGCCCTCACCAACAGCGCGCCCGCTGCCGTGCAGGGCCAGCTCGAGGGCGCGGGGCTAGCGCCGCTCTTCGATCACATTCTCTCGGTTGAGGCAGCCGGTGCGTACAAACCTTCCGCTGCGCCGTATCGGTTTGCTGCCGAGGCCATGGGCGCTGACCCCGCCGATCTTTGGATGGTGGCGTGTCACGACTGGGATCTGGCCGGCGCTCGCGCCGTTGGTTACAAAACCGCCTTCATCGAACGTCCGGCCATGTCGTACGCCGACGCGTTCCCACCGGCCGAACCAAGTAACACCCCCTACCAGCGTGATTGGCCGAGCTTGTAACCGACGCTGCGCACCGTCTGGATCAGGTTGGCGTGTTCTTCGCCGAGCTTGGCCCTCAACCGCCGTATATGAACGTCGACCGTGCGAGCGCCGCCGTAGTACTCGTACCCCCACACCTGACTCAACAAGATTTCGCGTGTGAAGACGCGGCCGGGGTTGGCCGCCAGGTGCTTCAGGAGCTCGTACTCCATGTAGGTGAGGTCGAGGGGTCGTCCGTCGACCTGGGCCTGGTAGGTCTCGATGTTGAGCTCAAGGGGTCCGTACTCGACGAGTTCGGGGCGTACACCGCGTCCGGCTCTCCACAGCAGATGTTTGAGTCTGGCATCGAATTCGCGGGGGTGGAACGGTGCGATGACAAAGTCATCGAACAGCTCGGCCCGGTCGTCGAGTTGGTCGAGCTGATTGCCCGACGCCAACAGCAGTAGCGGCTCGAGCGGCACGTCCTGTCGACGGAGTTCTCGGCACAATGCCCATCCTCGGTCGGCATCTTCGTCGACGGCGATGATGGCGCCGGTCCAACCGCCCTCGGGTTCGATAGAGCCGGGGGCTTCGAGGCCGGACGAAGCGACCCACTGGTAGCCGGCCATGTCGAGGCTTCGCACAACGTCAGCGGGCGCCGGATCGGGAAAGAGTAAAAACGTCTCTTGCATTGGAGTGGTCAGCTCGCTACCAGGACGGTAGGTAGCGTTCGAGTTCCCAGCTACTGACGTGCGCCTTGTAGTCGCGCCATTCCGAGCGCTTGTTGCGAAGGAACCACTCGAAGATGTGGTCGCCGAGGGCGTCGTGAACGAGTTCCGACTTCTCCATCTCGTCGAGCGCTTCGGCGAGCGATGCCGGTAGCGGGTCAATTCCCATCTTTCGGGCTTCTGACGGCGTCGTCTCGAACAGGTTCTTGGTGGTCTCGGGCGGCAGCTCGTAGCCCTCCTTGATGCCTTTCAGGCCAGCGGCGAGGATCACGGAGAACGCCAGGTACGGGTTGCACGCTGGGTCGGGCGATCGGAATTCGATGCGGGTCGAGCTGGTCTTGTCGGGCCGAGTTACCGGCACTCGAACTAGCGCAGAGCGGTTGTTCTGGGCCCAGCTGACCCAAACCGGAGCTTCGTAGCCAACGACCAATCGCTTGTAAGAATTCACGAGCTGGTTGGTGACCGCAGTGATCTCGCGGGCGTGGTGCAAAAGGCCGGCGGTGAACATCCGGCCGGTTTCACTGAGTGAATACTCCATGTCTTCAGTGTGAAAGGCGTTGTCGTCGGCACCGAAGAGTGACAAGTGGAGGTGCATGCCTGAACCCTGCATGCCAGCCAGCGGCTTCGGCATGAAGCTGGCGTAACGGCCTCGTTCCAGCGCTAATTCACGGACGATGAGCCGGAAGGTCATGATCTGGTCTGCCATCGTTAGGGCATCGGTGTAGCGAAGGTCGATCTCGTGTTGGGACGGCGAGTCTTCGTGGAAGGAGTACTCGACCGGTATGCCCATCGTCTCGAGCACCGACAGAGTTTCGCGCCGCAGGTCCGAAGCCACATCACTTGTGGTGAGATCGAAATAGCTACCGGAGTCGAGCAGCTTGGGTGCGCTGCCAGGTTCGCCATCGGCGAAATAGAAGAACTCCATCTCGGGGGCAACGAAGAAGGCGTAGCCCTCGTCCTGAGCCTTCATCAGGTTGCGGCGCAGGACGTGTCGAGGATCACCCTCGAAGGGCAGACCATCGGGGTTGAAGATGTTGCAGAACATCCTGGCGGTCGATCCGCCGTCGGCCCAGGGGAGCAGCTCAAAGGTGCTTGGGTCGGGCATGGCTAACACGTCAGATTCTTGAATGCGGCTGAAGCCGTCGATAGCCGAGCCATCGAAGTGCAACCCTTCTTCAAGGGCGGTGTCGAGCTCGGCAGGAGAGATGGCGACTGACTTCAGTTGGCCGAGGACGTCGGTGAACCAAAGACGAATGAGCTTCACGCCCCGTTCCTCGACGGCCCGAAGGACGTAGTCATGCTGTGGATCCACGTTGTCAGTCTTATCAGTGTCAGGTGCGGCCGTCACCGTGTGCGCCGCGGTTCACACACAGTTCACAGTTAATGTTCGGTTCACAAAGAGAGATTGTGGTTGCAACATTGACGGCGTTTACTAGGACTTCCCTGGTTCAACCACCAAAGAGTCGGAGAAGATATGACCTATAGGGCCGAGTACATCTGGATCGACGGCACAGAGCCGACCGCAGAGGTGCGCTCAAAGACCAAGATCCTCGCTGATGGCGATGAGCCTGGCATCTGGGGCTTTGATGGTTCCAGCACCAATCAGGCGACCGGCGACAACTCCGACGTCGTCCTGCAGCCGGCGTTCACCTGCCACGACCCGATTCGTGGCGGCGACAACATCTTGGTGCTCTGCGAAACAGCCCTCACTGCTGATCTCTCGCCGCACCCCACCAATACCCGCGCTGCCGCTCGTGTCGCTCTTGAAACGTACGGCGATCAGGAGCCGTGGTTCGGCCTCGAGCAGGAATACACCATGCTCGACATGAACACGGGCTGGCCGGCCGGCTTCCCGCCGAACGGTTTCCCCGCTCCGCAGGGCCCGTACTACTGCGGCGTCGGTGCGGTAAAGATCCACGGTCGCGAGCTGGTCGAAGAGCACACAACGGCATGCATCGAGGCCGGTCTGAAGATCTCGGGAACCAACGCCGAGGTCATGCCCGGCCAGTGGGAATTCCAGATCGGTCCAGCGGACACCGTCGAGGTCGGCGACCATCTGTGGATGGCCCGCTACCTGTTGTATCGAATCGGCGAGAGGCACAACGTCGAGATTTCGATCGCGGCCAAGCCAATGAAGGGCGACTGGAACGGTGCGGGTATGCACACCAACTTCTCGACCAAGGCAATGCGTGAGAGCTACGACCCGATCATTGCTGCCTGCGAGGCCATTGGGGCGCCTGGCAAGACCGAGGAGCACCTCGCCGGTTACGGCTCAGGTATCGAGGACCGTCTTACAGGGGCCCACGAGACGCAGCGATTCGACCAGTTCAGCTATGGCGTCTCCGATCGTGGCGCCTCCATCCGGATCCCCTGGCAGGTTGCCCAGGACCAGAAGGGCTACATCGAGGATCGCCGACCGAATGCCAACGCTGACCCCTACGTGGTTGCCGCCATCATGACGAACACCGTCTGCTCCGCTCTCGCCTAGAGCGCCAGATTCAGTTCTTCGGGTGCGGAATCAGGGGCCGACTGGCTCATGGTTCCGCACCCGACCGCGTTTTATCCTCTGTGTTTGGTGCTCGAGTTGCACCTCTCTTCCTGGCCTAGCCCTCGCGAGGCCATCACACAGCACTAACACTGGAAGCCGAAGCTCATGTCACCCCCACAACCCCGGCCGACGAGGCCGAACTGAAAGGTCACGACATGACAGCTAATAAGAGCACCCCGTCAAAGATCAAGAAGTACGGCATCCCCGCCTCGCTGTTGGCAGGTGGCATTGCCGTAGGTTCGATGTTCGTCCCGATCAATCTGGCCAGCGCTCAAGATGACGCTCCCAGCACCGAGGGTGAGGCGTCGGAGTCGTCTGATGGCCATCATCGTGGCCGTCACGCCAAGGCCGAAGTCCTGCAGGAACTGCTGGGTCTCGATCGTGAGGGCTTCAAGGCCGCCTTCGATGAAGGCAAGACCTTGGTCGAGATCGCTGCCGAGCAAGGCCTCAGTGAAGACGAGCTCGTTGCAGCTCTGGTCGCCAGCGCCGAGGAGCGTATCGATGCTGCGGTTGAGGCCGGGAAGCTCGATCCCGCAGAGGCAGCCGAAAAGGCTGCCGGCGTCGAGGACCGAATCTCCGAGAAGGTGAACGCCGACCCCTCAGAGCTGCGACGCCCCGGCCATCGCGCTCGCCTCGCCATCGGTGTTCTTGAAGACCTTGGTCTCGATCGTGACGAGGTGAAGACCGGCACCGAAGAAGGTAAGACCCTGGCTGCGATTGCCGCCGAGCAGGGAGTCAGCGAAGATCAGCTCGTTGCCGCGCTGGTTGAAGCGGCTGAAGAGCGCATCGACGCTGCAGTCGAGGAAGACAAGATCGATGCCGCCGAGGCAGCCGAGAAAAAGGCCGATCTTGCCGAGAACATCATGGAGCGGGTCAACGCCGATCCGGCCGACCGACCCCAGCGGGGCGAAGGCCGCCCCGGTGGCCATCACCGGCACGGCGGTCCTGCCGGTGACGTCGAGGACTCCGCCACCAGCTGATCCGGGATCGATCGTCAGAACTCCCGCCAAGAAGGACCGCCTCCACCTCGTGGAGGCGGTCCGAGTTTTGCGCCGTTGCAGTTGAGAGCACCAGCGTTATGGACAGCGGCCGGTTCTAGGATCTGTTCGATGAGTCGACTCACGGTTGCTGCCTGTCAGATCAATACGGTGGTCGGCGACATCGAAGGAAATGTCGACCGGGTCCTTGTGGCGCTGAGCGAGGCCGAGGTCGCCGGTGCGGACATCGCGGTGTTCCCGGAGCTGACGGTCAGCGGTTACCCACCGGAAGATCTGGTTCTTAAACCCAGGTTCGTCGCTGATTGTGAAGCAGCGGTCGCTCGGATTGCGACAGCAACGGGAACGTGTGCCGCACTGATCGGCAGTGTGGTGGCCGGTGGTCAGGGTGAGCTCTTCAATACCGCGTATCTGTGTGTCGAGGGCGCTGTTGTTCACGAATATCACAAGAGACTGCTTCCGAATTACGCGGTCTTCGATGAGCAGCGCTACTTCACACCCGGCACCGAAGACGTCGCGTTGGTTGACCTCCATGGCGTGCGCGTCGGTGTCGCAATTTGCGAGGACATCTGGAGCCAAGACGGCCCGCTGGCTGAGCTGGCCGCGGCCGGCGCCGACATCGTCTTGGTTCCGAATGGGAGCCCCTACCGGCAGGGCAAGGTCGACGAGCGGGAATCGCTGCTGCGTTCTCGAGCCAGTGAGAGCGGCTGTGCGATTGCCTATGTGAATCAGGTCGGGGGACAAGACGAGTTGGTCTTCGATGGCGGCTCGACTTTCGTGGATGCAACCGGCGCCCTGGTGGCCCGAGCCTCTCAGTTCGTTGAAGAGCAGCTGCTGTGCGAGTTTGATTTCGATGCGCCAACGCCGGTCCAACACGTCAGCGATCGACTCGATGTTCTTGCCGAGGTGTGGGCCGCGCTCGTTCTGGGAACGCGCGACTACGTCCAGAAGAATGGGTTCGACGAGGTCGGAGTGGCGCTTTCGGGCGGTATCGACTCGTCGATTGTTGTGGCGCTTGCGGTCGATGCCCTTGGCGCTGACCGAGTTCACGCTGTGCTCATGCCCTCTCGGTTCTCGAGCGACCATTCGGTGAGTGATTCCGAGCGGCTCTGCCAGAAGTTGGGAGTCGAGTATCGGACGATTGCCATTGAGCCCGCGCACGCATCCTTGCTCGACATGCTCGCCCCTTCGTTCGCCGATCGCGATGCCGATACCACCGAGGAGAACCTCCAGTCGCGAATCCGCGGTGTCGTGATGATGGCGCTCTCCAACAAGTTGGGTTGGCTGATCCTCACCACCGGAAACAAGAGTGAGGTCGGGGTCGGCTATTCGACGCTCTATGGCGACACCGCGGGTGGGTTCGCGGTCATCAAAGATGTCTTCAAGACAATGGTCTATGACCTATGCCGTTGGCGGAACAGCCAGGGCGATGGCGAGGTGATTCCCTCGCACGTGATCGACAAGCCACCATCGGCCGAACTGCGACCCGATCAGCGAGACGACCAAAGCCTGCCGGCCTACGACGTTCTGGATGCGTTGCTTCGCGACTACGTCGAGGAGGATTTGACCGCGTCGGAGCTGATCGCGGCTGGTCACGACGAAGCGGTCGTGCAGCGAATCGTACGGCTGGTTGATCTGGCCGAATACAAGCGCCGTCAGAGCCCGCCCGGGGTACGGATCAGTACGAAGGCCTTTGGTCGCGATCGCCGGGTCCCCATCACGAACAGGTATCGCGGGTAGGACGACTCACCGCACGGCTGGCCGCTGACGGCGTCCAAATGGCTACACCGGGTAGTCTTGAGGCGCTTTGATGCGTCGCCGGGTTAACACAACGATTCCCGCCAGGGGATGGGGAGGAAGGTCGCGGTTAGCCGCGCTCGCCATCGCGTGGTTGTTGTTGGCGGCGCTCAGCGGTTCTGGTCAGGCTCAAACGTCGGATGAGCTCGAAGACATCCGGGCGGAGCGTCGACGCACACAGGAACAAGCAGCCGAGCAAGCGAGTCAGGTGGACGCCGTCAACGGCGAGGTCGACGAACTCACTGCAGCGCTAGAGGTGCTCTTGACCGAGGTGAACGCCGCATCCGAGCGGGTGGACAGCGCCCAGCGGAGCCTCGATGATGCTGAGGCTCGACAAGCCGAAGCGCAGGAGGCCGTTGGTACGACACGAGATGAGATAGAGCAGCTCAAGACGCAGCTCGGCGTTCGGGCCATCTCATCGTTCATCAACCAGGGCAGTGAGGCGTCACTTATCATCGAAAGCAGCGATCCGACCCAGGCCACCCGAATGCAGACCCTGGTTCGAGGCGTGACACAGGGTGAAGTCGAAGTTGTCGAACAGCTCCGTCAAGCGGAGGAAGATCTGCGAGTACAGGAAGCCGAGGCGGCCGACGCGGCAACAGAAGCTCAGGAGTTTCGTGATGCTCGCGCCGGGGAACTGGTGACGCTGGACGACGCCCGGCAGGCCCAGGCCGAGCTCACAGCGGCCGCCGAAGACCGGCTCGACCATGAGTTGGGCGAGCTGGCCGTTCTGACGACGCTCGACGCCGAGCTCGAAGACGACGAGCGGGCTGAGATCGATCGGTTGGTCGAAGCAGCTCGGAAGGCGGCCCCGCCGCCCGCTCCGTCCGGTGGCGGTGGGCAACCGACGGTTCCTGTCGGTACCGACGAGATTGTCTCGGTCAGAGGAATCCAGGTTCATGCGTCGGTCGCTGACGCCGTCGATCGCATGCTGGCTGCTGCGGCAGCCGACAACGTCAACCTCTCAGGAGGTGGCTATCGATCTTCCGCCGGTCAGATCGCCGTACGCAAGAACAACTGCGGAACGAGCAACTACGCCATCTACGAGATGCCGGCGAGCCAATGTCGCCCACCGACGGCTCGACCGGGGACCTCGCAGCATGAAAAGGGGCTTGCGATCGACTTCACCTACAACGGGCGTCTCATCCGCAGTCGTTCAAGTGCCGGCTACCAATGGCTGGCGGCGAACGCCGCTGCGTACGGCTTCAAGAACCTGCCAAGCGAGCCGTGGCACTGGTCGACGACCGGGCGCTAGCGACGCCACGGCTCGGTACCAAAAACGCTCGCCCGAGAGGCACTACTGGACGGTAACTGTGCGATGTGGTCCCATGATCGACGATGGCTGCATCTTCACAACCCCGAGCTCCATTCGCACCCTGGGACCGGCGTCAGTTGCCCGGCCTTTTCTCCGTCGAAGAAACGGCCAGACGGGTCGGTCACTACAAGTGGGTCGAGATGAAGATCTTCGAGATGATGGGTGGTTGGGTGGCCACCGTTCCGGAGCTCGACATCAAACTCCGTCTCGGGACCCATTGCTACCACCACGCCTTTCACAGCGAGCTATGGCACAAGCGGCTACCCGAACTGCGAGAGATGAATCCCGAGCGTCTTACGGTGCCGCCGAACCCCGAGTTCGAGGCCTTCATCGAAGGCTTGACCGAACCTGAGGCCGCCGAGCTGACCATCGAGAAGATGACGGGCCTGTATCGGGTACTGCTTCCTCGGCTCATCGCGGCGTACACCTACCATCTCAACAACACGTCGGAGATCACCGATTCGCCGACGATCCGCTCGCTCAATTTCTGTCTCCAAGACGACATGGAGGAGTGGCGCGAGGGTGAAATGATCTTGCAGTCACTCATCGAGACACCGGACGAAGTGGCGCGAGCTGCCGCCCAGCAATCGCATCTGACCAACCTCCTGATCGCTTCAGGTGGAGTAGCTGGTGCCGGATCCGTGGGTTCGTTCGATATCGAGGAGGAAGGGTCGTGACGGTCGAGATCTCACCGTCGGTCTTCGAACAGGTGTTCTTCGATGTTGCCGAGATAGCGGATGTATTCGAAGAGGCCCGTTTGGCGGTTTCCGGGCTACCTCTCGATCTTGATGTCTCGATAACGGTGAACGAGAAGGTCCCCAATACTCGGGTCGCGATCACGACCCTCGATCCTGTGGTGTTCTACGTAGAGAGTGGCGCCCTCGAAGACACAAAGGTGCCACGCACCTTCAGCGCCGACGCCGCCATGGCCACGTTCTGCCGGCTGCACCTGGAGCTTCGAGATCGGCTCGATGACACCTTCGGCGCGCCAGCTCTCGATGAGGAGATCAGCCAAGCCGACGCCGTGTCCTGGGCCGTCTATTGCTACGGCCGGGCAACGCGAATCGGCGCCAAGGTTTTCAAGCCCCGGTATCGGTATGACTTCCGGAATCGCCACGGCTTCTCGGACGCGACGGACGCCAACTACGAGCTTCTCTGGTCGTCCGACGCTCTGACGTGGGACCAGATCCGGGCGATGAGCGCCGAGTAGTCGGTCGTGACGGGCGAAACAGACTCCTCAGATCAGGACATCTCGAACCAGGAGATGTCAGAGCTCGAGCCTCTGATGGTGACGCTTTCGTTCGAAACCGACCAACCGGACGAACTCCTCTCGGTTCTCGCCCACTACGTCGTGATGAGCCGCAACGCCGACGGGAACCGCAACATCGATCTCGTTGCGTCGATGACTCGACCGGGTCGGTTGCTCATCATCGAGAAATGGGACTCCGCTGCGCATCAACAGACGCATTTCGACAGCGAGGTCATGGTTGACATGGCACGTGCCTGTGACGGCCTGCTGACGTCGGCTCCCGATATCGATTTGTACGAAGCGGTCACCATGCACGATCTAGACTGACGGTGTATTCCGACTCAAGCGACGGCGTGAGGATGCCGTAGATCGGTGTGAGCCTCCGCTGCCTCCACTGTTTGCCTGACCGTGAACGAAGGATGTCGGTCGGTAGACTCAACAGCATATTCACTTGCTCCACTCGGTACCCTCAAATGAGGAAGTGGGGCAAGGCATCCGGTTCGTCGAACGGGATGTTCTCAACGTACGAGAGGTGAGATCCTTTGGCTAAGGAGCGAGTCGAGAGGGACGAAGAAGACCTCGTCAGGCTGTATCTCACCGACATCGGGCAATACCCGTTGCTCACCAAGGAAGACGAAGTACGCCTTGCGCAGGCCATTGAGGCCGGCAAGGAAGCCTCTGAAGAGCTCGAGGCCAACCTGGAAGTAGCTCCGGCTCGCAAACGCGATCTTCGGCGGGCTATCCGCAAAGGCCGCGAGGCCGAGCGTACGTTTGTGCAGTCCAACCTTCGCCTCGTGGTTTCGATTGCGAAGAAGTACCAGGCTTCCGGTCTGCCTCTCCTTGATCTGATTCAAGAGGGCAATCTTGGCCTGATGCACGCCGTCGAGAAGTTCGACTGGCGCAAGGGTTTCAAGTTCTCGACCTACGCCACCTGGTGGATCCGTCAGGCCATCACCCGGGGTATTGCCAACACCGGTCGCACCATCCGACTTCCCGTGCACGCCGGTGACACACTGGCCCGCCTCCAGAAGGCTCGGGCTCGCCTCGAGCTCAAGTACGGACGCCCGGCCACGCTGACCGAACTCGCCGTAGAGGTCGAGATGACCGAGGAGAAGGTCACCGAGGCGCTGCGCTTTGCCGCAGAACCGCTCTCGCTGTCCGAACCGCTTCGGGAAGACGGCGACGCCGAACTCGGTGACGTAGTCGAAGATCGCCAAGCCGATTCGCCCTTCGAAGTTGCGGCAACCTCGCTGCTCCCCGAAGAGATCTCACGGCTCCTCGCTCCGCTTGACGAGCGCGAACGCGAAATTCTCAAGCTTCGGTTCGGTCTCGATCGCGGCGAACCGCGAACGCTCGAAGAGGTTGGCGAGTACTTCAATCTCACTCGCGAACGCATTCGCCAGATCGAAGCTCGGGCAATGTCGAAGCTGCGCCACCCGAGCTCCGATACCGGAGCACGCGACCTTCTCGCGGTTTAGCAACACCTGCCTTCTTCAGGCCTAGGTCCTACGAACTTCACCCTGCAAGGCTGGGCGTCCTAGCCTCGGGTCATGGAACTGAACGACAAGGTCGCCATCATCACCGGTGCTGGCTCGGGTATCGGACGGGCGCTTGCTGTTGGCTTCGCCGCTGCTGGGGCGAAGGCTGTTGTTTGCACTGATCTCAACGGAGCAAACGCAGCAGAAACGGCTGATCTCGTCGGCGATGTCGGGTCATCGGCCGAGCTCGATGTTGGCGACGAGCGCGCAATCGAGAAGATCGTGGTGCAAACCGAAGCCGCTCATGGGGCTGTAGACATCTTTGTTTCCAACGCGGGGTATGGCCTGCGGGGCGGTCTCGACCTGCCCACCGACGAGTGGGAACGGATGATGAACGTTCACACCTGGTCGCATCTGGCGGCTGCTCGCGCCGTCGTGCCGGGAATGGTCGAACGTGGCGGTGGCTATATCCTGAACACGGCATCGGCCGCCGGGCTTCTCACCCAAATGGACTCGGGGCCATATGCCGTGTCCAAGCATGCAGCCGTGGCGTTCGCCGAGTGGCTGCTCATAAACCACGGCGATGATGGCATCGGTGTTTCCGTATTGTGCCCACAAGCGGTTCGCACGAATATTCTTGGCCCAGCGGCGCTGAAAAAGGGATCGAGCAACACCCGGCAGGCGGCCGGTGATGGCATCCTCGAACCCGAGTTTGTCGCTGATGCCTGCATCGAGGCGATCCGCGACGAACGATTCCTGGTGCTTCCACACCCCGAGGTCCTTACCTACTTTCAGCGCAAGGCCGACGACTACGACCGTTGGCTGGGCGGTATGCGCCGCTTCCGCCGACGAATTCGCGGTGCGCGATGACATCACGACCAGATCAGGCCCCCTCACCTTTAGCGGCGCCGACGGGTGCCACAGCGCCAGTTGAGATCGACCGCATGGGTCTCAGTCGTTGTTTTGGCTGCGGTCAGGCCAACGAAGAGGGCTTGCGGCTCGGATTCGAGCGATTCGCTGACGGGACTGTCGAGACCCGTCACCGGGCTGCGTTGCATCACTGCGGGCTCGACACTGTGGTTCACGGTGGGATCCAAGCGACCATTCTCGATGAGGTCATGGGCGTCGCAGCACAGCTTTCGTTGCCGTCAACGGCGACCGATTTGGCATGCGTGACGGCCGAGATGCAACTCCGGTACCGCGCTCCGGTACCGATTGACCTCGAGGTTGTGGCGCGCGCTCGATTGCTCGAGATTGATGATCGGGGCATGCACATCGTGGGAGCCATCCTCGATGACAACGATCGGGTGTTGACCGAGGCGACATCTCGATGGCGACAATTGCGGTCGGACATCTGAGATTGCGGTAGCCGCCTCGGCCATACCACCTCCGTTCGTCCCGCCGCGGGCCGAACGAAGGCGATCGCGCCCGGTCCCTCCGGGAAAACCTTGCACCGCGACAACGGTGGTCCTTCTGCGACAAACACTACTCGCTGTTTCGCGCCCATCTGAGGAAGGGCGTCGCCGCTTTCAGAGGATGACGGTCCGAGAGGGGATCCTCGGTGAAAAGAAATGTTTGGCGGAGGTGGACGGGAATCGAACCCGCCTACGATGGATCACATCGCACACCCGCTTTGAAGGCGGGGGAGCCCACCAGGTACTCGGACACCTCCGTTCCGCACCTTAGCCACTTCCCCCTTCACACGTGCAGCTGCTGATGCCTCCGGAGCACTTTGTCCGGTGTGGGTAACTGCAGCGATTTCCCGGAGGTTTCGGGTTGCTTTCGTTCTTTGCCGCCAAAGGCGGTGCTGGCTGTTCCGTTGTGGCTGCCGCCGTTGCCTTGTTGTCATCCCACCGCACAGAGACGCTTCTGGTCGATCTCCAAGGCGATCAACCAGACCTGCTCGGCGTTGCCAGCGACGGCCCGGGTCTGGGCGAGTGGTTTGGTGCTCAACACCCATTGCCCGACGCTCTTCGTCGTATCGAAGTGCCGGTCACGCAGCGTTTGTCGCTGCTGCCCGTCGGCGCGGGTCGTGTCGTCCCAAGCCCCGACCAAGCCCGGCTGCTGGCAGCGATGCTGGCGGCCGAGGGCCGTCAGGTTGTCGTCGATGTCGGCGCACCGTCACAGCCGCTTATAGCCGTACTAGCGGGAAGCGAGAAGGCAGTGCTAGTCACTCGGGCCTGTTACCTGGCACTACTAGCGGCCTCGCGAGGCCCCGACCCGGACACGATTGTGCTGATCGCCGAGCCTGGCCGAGCCCTACAGCCAGCGGACGTGGAGCTCTCCGTTGGAGCGCCCATCGGACCCGTTATTCGGTGGGACCCAGCGGTTGCCCGAGCTGTCGACGCTGGCCTGATCACGTCTCGATTGCCGCGCATGCTGCGTCATCTCGGAGAACTGCTGTGAGTACACACGAGCAACGGTTGGCCGAAGTTCTCACGGCAACGCCGCAAGCCAGCAGGTCGCTGTTGGCAGAGTCGGTGCGCGAAGTCGAACCCCTCATCGACGGAGCGGTACTGCACCATCTGGTCGAACGGTCGTGGCAACGGGCCCATGGGCTTGGCCCTATTGCCGACGTGCTTGCCGACCCTGAGGTGAGCGAAGTCATGGTCAATGGTCCAGGCCCTGTGTGGGTCGACCGTGGTGGGATGCTCGAGGAATCCAACGTGACACTCGAGCGAGCGGACATCGTCCTGTTGATCGAGCGAATCCTCGATCCCCTCGGTCTTCGGGTCGACCGTTCGAGTCCGGTAGTCGACGCTCGTCTCGCCGACGGCAGCCGTGTCAACGTGGTGATGCCTCCGTTGGCTGTCGAGGGCCCGGTGTTGACCATTCGCCGCTTTGCACCGCGAGCTGTGCCCCTGGGGGCCTTCGGGCCCGCTGTGCTTCAAGATCTCTTGGCCGACTTGGTTCGTCAGCGCCGAACAATCGTTGTTTCGGGCGGGACCGCCACCGGTAAGACCACGTTGCTAAATGCCATGGGCGCGCTACTCGACCCGGACGAACGGGTGGTCACGATCGAGGACACGGCCGAACTCCAACTACCGGGACGTCATGTGGTGCGGCTCGAGGCCCGCCCGTCCAACAGCGAGGGTGTCGGCGCAGTCACCATTCGCGATCTTGTCCGCAACGCCCTCCGAATGCGGCCGGACCGCCTGGTGATCGGCGAAGTCCGTGGCGGAGAAGCACTCGACTTGTTGATGGCCCTCAACACCGGCCACGACGGCTCACTCTCTACCTGCCACGCCAACCATCCGGGGGCGGCATTAGCCCGCTTGCAAACCCTGGCCCTGATGGGCGGGGTCGACGTACCGGCGGACGCGATCGAGGCCCAGTTGGTAGAGGCCGTGGATGTGGTGGTTCAGGTTGCCAGGGTGGGAAGCTCTCGGGTGGTCAGCGAGGTGGCTGAAGTTGTCCCGCCGACCGCTGGCCGCAGCCTGGGTGTCCGACCAATTTGGCGGGCTGATTCGTGTTCGAGCTGATGTTCCCTCCGGTGTTGGTGTTGGTTGTCTTACTGTGGTGGCGGTCAACTCCGCACCGGTTCGAGGTGTTGAATCCGCCGGTAGAGCGTCGAGCCCAGGCGTTGGGGCCAATCGTTGTCGGCCTGTTTCTCGCGGCGGCCATTGTCTCTCGTAGCCCTGTTGTGGCCGTCGCCGGGTTCTCAATCGCCCTCTTTGTTAGACGGCTCAATCGCCAGCGGCTCGCTCGCATTGCCGCTCGTCGTCTGAATCTTGATCTCGTCTCGATGGCGGATGAGATGGTGCTGAGCCTCCGGTCCGGAGGCTCACTTTCGTCGTCGTTTCTTGAAGCCGCGGCGTCTACGGGGGAGTGCGCTGCGCACTATGCGCCGGTGCTGGGGGCGGTCGAGGCTGGGATGTCTCTGGGCCAGGCTCTCGATCAGTTCGGCGTCGACGAGGGGCCGAAACCGCTCGATCTTTTCGCTACGTCGTTGGCGGTGCTGGTGCACTCCGGAGGTCCGGCCGTAGTAGCGCTCGAGCGTTTGGGCGAGGGTTTACGAGCCACGCTTGCAGCCGATGGCGAACGACACACCCAATCGAGTCAAGCGATGGCTTCGGCAGTGGTGCTGGCTGTTCTGCCCGTAGTCTTCGCTGGCTCTGTTGCCTGGGTCGAACCAGCAGCTCGTCAGTTCTACTTGCGCACCCCTTTCGGAGGGGTGTGTTTGATGGCGATGCTCGGGCTCACGGGCACCTCGTGGCTTTGGATGCAGTCGATTGCTGGTGGCGAGTGATTGCGGTGCTCGGGGCTTGGGTGTTTGGTACGGGGATGTTGATCGCGTTGCTACCGCGATCACCTCGACGACTGGCTGTCGTGGCCAAGCAGTCCGACTCGAGGCGTGGTCTCGCCGGTCTCGGTTTCGACACGCCAATCTGGCTAGCTGTTGTTGTCGTCGTGCTCGTGGCAGCGGTATCACCTGTTGCCGCTATCGCAGTTGCGACGGCTGTTCCCGTTGCCGTGGTGTTGCGGCGGCGCCGTCGTCTCTTGCGAGTGACCGAGAGGCGCGCTGCCGTAGTCAGCGAGGTCGCAGATCTCATCGGTGTCGTTGTCGGTTCAGGCGGGACGGTTCTTGAAGCGATTCGGATCGTTGCTGCTCGTGGTCCCGAGCCGGTGCGAGACTCGTGGCAGCGATGTGCCGAGTATCACCGAGCGGGTGCCCCGCTTGGTTTGGCGCTGGCATCGGCAGCCGATGACTTGGGCGAGGCCTACCGGCCCGTTTGTGGCGCTCTTGCCGCCGCTGACCGAGACGGATCGCCTCTGTCGGCGCTGCTTGCCCGACTCGGTGACGAGGGCCGATTGGCGCGGCGCCAACAGCTCGAGCGGCGATCGAAACAGCTGCCGGTTCGGCTGCTCTTCCCCTTGGTGCTCTGCGCTCTACCGGCGGTGATCATCGGGGCTGTCGTCCCACTTGTCGTCGTTTCGATTGGGCGACTCTGAGCTCGAGGTTTCTCTTTGCCCTGTGCCTGAAGGGCTGGTCTTTCTCGCAGCTGCGGCTGCCTTCACACATGCAGAAAGGCAAACAACGATGTTGATGTTTCACGCACTGGTTCGAGCCTCTGGCGACAGTGGCCAACGAGCCGGCCGTCGATGGGGTCCTCCTGATTGGGCCGATCGTGAATGGGGACAGCGTGGTCAGGCGACGGCGGAGTATGCGCTCGTCATCCTGGGCGCAGCGGCGTTGGCCGGGTTGGTGCTGGCTTGGGCGGCCAGCACGGGCAAGATCGCTCGATTGCTCAACGCGGTCCTTGATTCGGTGATCGGTCAGGTGGGTTGATGCCAGGGTCGGACCAGGGTCATTCGGAACCGGAGCAAGGTCAGGCCACGGTCGAGCTGGCGCTGGTCCTTCCCGTCGTGGTTCTTTTCGCTCTCTTGGTGGTGCAGGTCGGGTTGGTGGCGAAGGATCTTGTGTTAGTGCAACATGCGGCGCGAGAGGGGGCCCGGGCGGCGGCCGTCGACCCGACACCGAGCGCAGCCAGGGCCGGCGCGTTCGGATCGAGTTCGTTAGAGGTCGCTCGGATGACGGTGACACTGGGCGGTTCAACCAGCCGAGGAGGCGCCGCCACTACAACCGTGCACTACCGCTCACCAACCAACGTGCCGCTCGTCGGCGCACTCGTCGGCGATATCGCCCTCACGGCGGAGGTGACCATGCGAGTTGAATGAGACAGCGTCCAGCATCGCAACGCTGCCAGCATCGCAACGCTGCCAGCATCGCAACGCCATGTCGATTCCCGACGACACACCGGCCGCGGTGATCAGGCGGTGACCGAGATGCTCGACGACTCGGTCGCCTGTGGGCTCAGCGCCCAACTTTCGTAGAGCCTCGTAAGCACTCCAGTGGGTGGCGGCCGAAAGTCCGTCCAGCAGGCCGGCCGTCGCCCCGGGAAGTCGTGGCAAAATCTCGTAAGGGCCAACGGCCTCGAGGGCTGTGACCTGGTTAAACAGAGGGATTGCGATCTGCATGATGGATCTCGTTTCTAGGTATTGAGTCGGTTAGCTCGAAGGGGCAAAGCGCTGGCGGTAGTCGTCGGGAGCAACCCCGAGGTGACGATGGAAGACGCGGCGCATGGTCTCGGCCGTGCCAAACCCGCGCCGTTTGGCGATCAGTTCGAGTCCGTCGGCCGTTGCTTCGAGATTGGCCGCCGGCGCGTCGGAGAAATACAACCAACCAGCGAGCAACCTCTTGAGCCACTTTGGCGCCAAGGTCGGCCTCGACCAGGGCTAAGGCAAGGTCGATGCCTGCGGTCACGCCAGCCGAACTCCACACCTGAGGGAGGGCCGAGCTGGTGTCGCAGATGTAGATGGCATCAGGATCGACCTCGGTGGCCGGGAACCGTCGAGCCAGTTTGCTTGCCCGGGCCCAGTGGGTTGTGACCTTTCGTTGGTCGAGAAGCCCAGCCGACGCGGCGATGAAAGCACCGGTGCACACGCAGGCCAGCCGTTTTGAGGCGCGACCGGTATCGCCGACCCACTCCACGAGGGGATCGTTGGTGGAAAATTTAGGGGCACCATCGCCGCCGGGCACCACGAGGGTGTCGGGAGCCTCACCCGAAGGTGGCAGTTGATCGACGCCGATGCGAAGCCCCGACTCGGTCGCCACGAGGTGGGTATCTCGAGCCATGATGCGCAGTCGATACCGAAGTTCACCGAGGCCATAGCCGTCGGCAACGCGATTGGCGGTGGCAAAGACCTCGTGCGGGCCGGTGAGGTCAAGCGCTTGCATATCGTCGTAGGCGACGATCCAGAGGTGGTGGTCGGTGGGCACGGGCACCGCTGGCGTGACCAATGGCGTCAATGACCTCTACCCCACGGTTTCAGACATTCGCAATCTAGGGCGAACTCGATCTATAAGCAGTACAACTGGAGGACGGTCAGAACGGGTCGTCGCAACCGAGGGTGGTGCGGAGCAAGGCCAGGGCCGCCGTCTTGTCGAGCGGCTCGTTGCCGTTTCCGCACTTTGGTGACTGCACACACGAAGGACATCCGGCGCTGCATTCGCACGTGTCGAGTACTTCAGCCGTTGCTTCAAGGTGGCGATCGGCCGCCTCGAAGGCCAGGTCGGCGATGCCAGCCCCACCGTGGTAGCCGTCGTAGATGAAGACGGTCGGCAACCCCGATTGCGGCGCGGTAGCAATGGAAACCCCGCCGACATCCCAGCGATCGCAGATGGTGAAGAGCGGCAAGATGCCGATGGCGGCATGTTCGGCAGCGTGGAGTGCTCCTGGCAGATTGAAGTCGCGGATACCGGCCAGGCGGATGGTCTCCAAATCCCACTCGTACCAGATGGCAGTAGTGACCAGCTCCTCGGGGGGAAGGTCGAGATCGATGGTGTCGAGCACCTTGCGGCTGGCCGACTCTTTGACCTGGTAGCCGGTGATCTGGGTGGTGACCCGCACCGTTCCACGGTGCAGTGTCGATCGCCCAACTGGCTTCGGCTCGACGGCGTCGTCGATTACGTCGATGGAGATGCTCGATTTGGCCTGGGTCCAGGTGCTGCCGTCGACGCGTTCGGCGGTAGCACGACGAGTGTGGAGGTCGAGGTCATGGATCTTCCATGGCTGGCCTCGATGAAGGTAAATGGCGCCGGGGTGGACCAGGTTGGGGGCCCGGCTCTTTTCGACTGTGCCGATGAGTTCGTCGTCGATCGAAACGATCTTGATCTCGCCGCCTGAGGCCGACCGAAGTCCGACGCGAGCGAATGGAACGCCGTTGCCACCCCACACGGCCCGCGGCACGTTGCCGCGGTCGGGCCGGATACGTAACTCGTCGGCCAACACCCCTCGGCGGACACCCTCGTCGAGTTGTTCCCACCAGCGATCGTCGACTTGTGAGAGCGGCTGCTCGTAGGCTGCACAAACCAGATGGGGATCGAGAATGTGCGGATTGTCGACGTTGATCACCGCTGGCTCGGGAGGCCGTTCGAACAGGTCTTTCGGATGGTTGACGAACCACTGGTCGAGTTGGTCGGATCCGGCAACCAGCACCGCCACCGACTCCTGGCCGCCTCGCCCGGCGCGCCCGATCTGCTGCCAGAGGGACGCGATCGTGCCGGGGAATCCGCAGAGGACGGTGGCGTCGAGCCCCCCGATGTCGACGCCAAGCTCGAGGGCACTGGTTGCGATCACGGCTCGGACACTCCCGGCGGCCAGTTCGGCCTCGATTTCTCTGCGCTCGGCAGCGAGGTAGCCCGATCGATACGGGCGCACGACGTCGGCCAGCTCGGATGGAAGAGCGCGGGCAACGCCAGCCGCGACTCGCTCGGTGAGCGACCGGCTGGCGCAGAACGCGATGACCCGTCGTCCCGAAAGCACCAGCTCGGTGACGGTGCGAATGGTTTCGGTAGCTGGCGACTGGCGAATGCCGCGATCGACATCAACGAGAGCTGGTTGCACAAAGGCAATGTGGCGTTCGGCTCGAGGAGAGCCGTCGTGGCCGACCGCGGTGACCTGCTTGCCACACAGCTCGGAAGCCAGAATCTCGGGTTCGCCAATGGTCGCTGAACAGAAGACGAAAGTGGGGTCGGCGCCATAACGTTCGCAAGCCCGGCGTAGCCGACGCAAAACGTGGGCCATATGTGAGCCGAAGATGCCGCGAAAGACGTGAAGCTCGTCGATGACGACGTAGTCGAGCCGTTTCAGGAACGTCGCCCACTTGGCATGGTGGGGGAGGATCCCGTAATGGAGCATTTCCGGGTTGGTGAGCAGCACGTTGGCCTTGTTCCTGGCCCATGTGCGCTCGTCGCGGTCGGCATCGCCGTCGTAGGTTGCCGCCACCAAGCCGGGGACCTGCATGGCGCCGAAGGAACGCAATTGATCTTGGGCCAGAGCTTTGGTTGGGTAGAGGAGGAGGGCGGTGCCGGAGCGGAGGCCGGCTACCACCGACTCGGCAATTGGCACCTGAAAGCACAGTGACTTGCCCGATGCTGTTCCGGTGGCGACAACAATCGATTCGCCTGAACGGGCTCGGTTGATGGCCTCGGCCTGGTGCGACCACAGCCCGGCTGATGGGACCAGACCTTCGATTGCCGTTGGAAGTGGGGTCGAGAGTAACCCGGGTGTAGCCAACCGTTCGGGTGACGATTCGACGTGTACCAGCCTTCCGTCGTTGGCGAGTTGTTCGAGCAGCTCGCCAATGGTCGCCAACTGCTCCACCACACAAGCGTAGTGGCCACGAGTGACAGGCCTTTCGCGTTGGCAGGTCACTGCTGAGGTCCTGGGGGTACTCCTAGTGAGATCACCCAGTCACTACTCGACCAGATTGTCCGATAGTTACAACGTGAGCCGATGCCTGTCTGATTCTTTGGCCTATCTCCGGTCGCCGGGCTACTTGAAGGCTGTTGTCTCTCTCGCATCTCTGTCGTCTGGTGCGTGCCGATGACGGCTGTTGCGGTGCCCGCGCCGGGAAGAAATGAGGCCCTCGACTTTGTTGGTGAGCACCTCGACGGGCTGTTCTCTGATGATCTCGGCGGCTCCGCTCGTTTTACTGGCGGTCAAGCTGCGGCTGATCAAGCACTCGCTAACTTCGATGTGAACGGGTATGCCAATGATCGGAACGAGGTCTACCCGCAGGCTCGTCGTGGCGCGTCCGGGCTGTCTCCTTACATCCGCCATGGTCTTCTTTCGCTGCCGCAGGTCTGGAACCACGTGGCCGGCTTCTCTGGTTCGCCGAACGCTGGTGCCGTTGAAACTGTTGCAGCAGATGGGGTCGAGCGCGATATTGCCAAGTTCCACAACGAGCTGCTCTGGCAGGAGTACGCCCGCCACTGGTATTTGAGGCTGGGTCATCAGACCGCCGATGGTGTGCGCAACGATCTTCCGGCCGCCGTGCCGTGGAATGGTGAGTGGCAGCGCGACATGGCGTGTCTCGAGCTTTCCGTCGGCGAACTCGAGGAGGATGGTTGGCTCGCGAACCAGTCACGCATGTGGTTGGCCAGCCACCTTTCGGTTCGCCGCGGTGTGGCGTGGCGCGAGGGCGAGGACTACTTCTTCCGGCACCTACTCGATGGGTCGCGTGCCGCTAATCGACTCGGGTGGCAGTGGACGACGGGTGTTGGGTCGACGAAGGCGTATGGCTTCAGCCGCTGGCAGGTCGAGGAACGGGCCCCGGGTCTCTGTGCCAGCTGCGATTTAGTTCACCAATGTCCGATCGAAGAGTGGCCGACCGACCCGGTCCTAACTCCACGACCACAGCCGGTTGCCCTCACGAACGGGACGACTGCGAGCGATCCGATCGCCGATGGCGAGATAGGGGTGGCGTCATCCGAGATGGCCGATGTCGTGTGGATCACGGCGGAGTCCTTGGGCGATCTCGATCCTGGTCTGGCCGCCCACCCCGACCTCCCGGCGGTGTTCGTTTTCGATCGCCCCTTGCTCGAGGGGCTTCAGCTCTCCTCAAAACGTCTGGTCTTCTTGACCGAGACTCTCGCTGAGCTGGGACAACGTCGTCCACTCGAGCTGCACGTTGGTGATCCAGTCGACGTACTTAGAGGTCGAGCGGTGGCAACTACGTTCGCTCCGGTTCCGGGCTTCCGCCGTCGATCGGCCGCCATTGCCCCGGTTGTCGTACACCCCTGGACCTGGCTGCGGCCTCCGACCGACGGCAGCGTCGCCAGCTTCAGCACGTGGCTGAAAACGACCGCCGGGCCGCTCGATCCATCAACCCCTCGAACCCCTTGACCTGCCGATGACCAGCTTGGGTTATTGTCGTCTCTGATGAGTGCTCCGACTGTCGAGCTCGACATCCCGTCGCGTCTTGATCTCGTCACGGTGGCCCGCATGGTCGTGGCTGCCGTTGCATCGTGCGTCGAGGCCCTCGACGGCGATCGACTCGACGACCTCCGATGGGTGACGTCGGAGGCAACAACCAACGCCATCCAGGCCAACCTGCGAGCCCTCGATGATGGCAATGGCATACCGGGCCGTGTCGTCATCAGGGTCGCGGCGACGAAGGATGCCGTCAGGCTGACCGTCATCGATGCCGGGACCGGTATGTCACCGGCAGCGCAACTTCTCGACATTACGCACCCTGACCGACTCGAGGTAGAAGGTGGCTTCGGCGTGCCGCTGATGCAGATGTTGAGCAGCAGCGAGGTTGTCTTCACGTCTACCCCAGAAGGCACGACGGTGGAACTCGAGGTTGAAAGACAACACGAGGCGTAACGCCCAACCAGAACCGTCGATCAGCTACGAATTGTGTGAGTTCATCGCGTTTTAAGACCTAGCAGGGTGCGGAAAATCGGGGCTCTGCTGACCGTTCGATCGGCACGGGTCTGATCAGCGGGCGGTTGACGGCTGATTCGCTAGATTCTGTCGCTCACGCCACCGCGTATTGGTTTCTCGTTGATGCTCCAGCAGGGTCTTTGGCTCAGGTGACGGCGTCGAGTGAGCAGATCCTGATCAGGTTGTAGGTCGCTGTCTGCATCTTGAACCACTCACGGTTCCGTTCCGGGCCGATAAAGCGGAGCTTGCGGCCAGCACCAACGGTCTTGATCCAACCGAAAGGCTCCTCGACCCGTTTCCGGATCCGTTGAGAGACCGCATGCCCGGCATGGCGGGTGGTGCGCCCATCAATCGCTGACCGCCGATTCCCCGACGCGTTTCGTGCGACGTGGGAGGTGAACCCCAAACCTCGAACGTCGGCGACGAAGTCTTTGGTGTCATAGCCCTTGTCGGCGGCGACAGTCCTCCGCCGTTTCTTACCAGGAAGCCGTGCGAGCATCGCCTTGGCGCAGTCCTGCTCAGCGAACCCGGTCGCTTTCGTGAGGTCGGCGTCGATGATCAACCGTTGCGGTTCTCGGTCAGCAGATGCCCCATGTAGGACAGCTCAGCGGCGGTGTTGTTCGATTTGCGGAACAGCATCGCGTCAGGATCAGTGGTCGAGGTGTGGGTCTTGTTCGATCGTTTCTGGCCTTTGAAGTCGACTTTGGCGTTTCGGCTCTTGAACCCATTGCCATCACCGTCGTCATCGCCCTGGTGGTCCTCGGGTTTGAAACTCTTGTTCGACGCCCAGGCCTGCAGCAAGGTCCCATCGACACTGAAGTGATCCGACGAGGTGTAACGGCGGAGCTTTGCCTGGTCCACCACAGCCGCGAAGAAGATGTCTGCGATGTCGTGATCCAACAGGCGTTGCCGGTTCTTGGTGAAGGTGGTGGCATCGAACGCTTTGCCATCGATGGGCAGATCCAAGAACCACTTGAACAACATGTCGTAGCTGAGACGCTCGCAGAACGCCCGCTCTGACCGCATCGAATACATCGCCATCAACACCGTGGCTTTCAACAACTGCTCCGGCGGCACCGACTGGCGCCCAGAGGTCGCGTACATCGCGTCGAAGACGTCGTCCATGCCGGCCAGGATCTCATCAACCACCAACCGGATCCGTCGGATCGGGTGATCAGTCGGGATCAGATCTTCGGTGCTCAACGATGACAACATCGACAACTGGCGATCAGGGGTTCCACGCGTACCCCCATTCTTTTCGATCTGGCCCAAAAACGCGAGGACCAAATCAAAGGAATTTCAGCACCCTGCTCGTCATGGTGGCAGTACGCTGCCCACCCCATGTCTGAATCTCCTCTTTCGGTGCGTGACGAAGCTTGGAGCGGTGGCGACACTCGCTTGGCTCGCACGGTCGCTCGCCCCATGGTGAAGTTTTTGGCGCAAGAGACCGCGTCCGGCGTCCTGTTGCTCGTCGCCACTGCGGCGGCGCTGCTCTGGGCCAACTTCGGTGGCGATACCTACCTCCACTTCTGGGAGGCCGAGGTCGAGCTGGCAATCGGCTCGTGGCACCCGTTCGAGCATGCCGGGCATGGTCTCAACCTCGAGCTTTGGGTCAACGACGCCCTGATGGTGTTGTTCTTTTTCGTCGTCGGGCTGGAGATCAAGTCCGAAATGGTCGTCGGTGATCTGCGCAACCCTCGCATCGCAGCGCTGCCGGCCATTGCCGCTATCGGCGGCATGGGCTTGCCGGCAGGGCTGTACTACTTGCTCAACGCTGGCGGCGAGGGGTCGAGTGGCTGGGGCATTCCTATGGCCACCGACATTGCGTTCGCGGTTGGCGTGCTGGCGCTTATGGGTCCGCGGGTTCCGCAGCGCCTCAAGCTGTTCTTGCTCACCCTGGCAATAGCCGACGACATCGGTGCCATCGTCGTGATTGCCGT
The DNA here is from genome assembly GCA_047638695.1 of Acidimicrobiales bacterium. Classification (GTDB taxonomy): domain Bacteria; phylum Actinomycetota; class Acidimicrobiia; order Acidimicrobiales; family SZUA-35; genus JAHECQ01. Next base: position 31,038 of record JBLINY010000035.1, read on the forward strand.
CTTCTACTCAAGCGGATTCAGCCTGGCGTGGTTGCTGATCGCGATTGCCGGCTTGGCCATCACCTATGCGATGCGCCGTTATCGCATCTGGTATACGCCGGTGTATGTGATCGTTGGCATCGTTGTTTGGTACGCCACCTTCAGGTCGGGCGTACATGCCACCATCGCCGGGGTTGCGCTCGGTTTGCTGGCCCCGGCGACCCCACTTCTCGGCGATCGCATGCTCGAGTCGGTCGAGGACATCTTCACTGGCGAGAGCGGCCTTGGCGCGGTGCGAGACGCCAACTGGAAGGTAAAGGAGACGGTTTCGATCACCAGCCGCCTCATTGGTCTCATAAGCCCCTGGACCAGTTTCGTCGTTGTTCCCATCTTCGCCCTCGCCAACGCCGGCGTTGTCTTCTCCGGCGATGCGGTGACGGACGCGCTTTCTTCGCCCGTCACGTTTGGTGTCATTCTCGGTCTCGTTATCGGCAAGCCGGTTGGCATCTTTGTTGCTTCGTGGCTGGCCTTGCGCTTCAGAGTCGCCGACTTGCCCGAGGGAGTGTCACTCGCACACGTCCTGGCTGCTGGAGCCGTTGCCGGCATTGGCTTCACCGTCGCCCTGTTCATTGGCAACTTGGCGTTCGACGACCCAGCGATCGGCGATCAGGCCACTATCGGCATTCTCGTTGCCTCGCTGCTGGCGACGATCGTGGGATTCGTGCTGCTCCGGGTAACGCCATCGGTGGCCGACTCAGCGCCAGCCAGCGCCGAATCCGACCAGCCGGCGCCCGGCTCCTGAATCGGCGGCACCCCGCCGATTGGCGCCAGCATCTCGGGTCGCCGAGCGCTCATTTTGTCCCAAAAAGACAGGAGTGCTCGCAAAAACACCGCGGACCTTCGTAGTCTGCCGGACGTGCCCCAACCCCTCGTCATCGTCGAGTCCCCTGCCAAAGCGGTGAAAATCGCGGAGTATCTGGGCGACGACTACATGGTCGAATCATCGGTCGGTCACGTCCGGGACCTGCCACGAAACGCTGCTGATGTACCCGCATCGCACAAGGGCGAGAAGTGGGCCCGGCTGGGTATCGACGTCGAAAACGACTTCAAACCGCTGTACGTGATCTCGACGGAGAAGAAGGATCAGGTTCGCAAACTCAAGTCAATGATGAAGGACGCCAGCGAACTGGTGCTCGCGACGGATAAGGACCGCGAGGGAGAAGCCATTGCCTGGCATCTGATGGAGGTGCTCAACCCAAGAGTCCCCGTCAAGCGAATCGTTTTCACCGAAATCACGCCTGAGGCCATTAAGCGGGCCATCGAGAGCCCGGGAGATCTCGACCGTCGAGTCGTCGATGCCCAGGAGGCGCGTCGCATGCTCGATCGTCTTTACGGCTACGAAGTCTCACCCGTGCTGTGGAAGAAAGTCATGCCCGGTCTTTCGGCCGGCCGGGTCCAGTCGGTTGCCACTCGCATCGTCGTCGAGCGAGAGCGCGAGCGCATGGCGTTCGTCTCGGCTAACTATTGGGACCTCAAGGGCATTTTCGCTGCTGACGGCTCCTCGAACTTTACGGCCATGCTGGCGGAAGTCGATGGCAAACGAACGGCGACCGGTCGCGATTTCAATCCTCAGGGCCAGCTGGCTCGGACCGAGTCCGTACATTTCGACGAGCAGAGCGCCCGCCAGCTTGCTGGCGCACTCGAGAGCCAGCCGGCCACCGTCGAGAGCCGCGAAGCCAAGCCCTATCGGCGTCGGCCGACCGCCCCCTTCATCACCTCGACCTATCAGCAGGACGCCGGTCGCAAGCTGCGGATGTCCTCGGCCCAGGCCATGCGAGTGGCGCAGGGTCTGTACGAGCGGGGATACATCACTTACATGCGAACGGACAGCACGACGCTGTCCGACACGGCAGTCAACGCGGCTCGTAGCCAGATACAAGAACGGTACGGAGCCCAGTTCCTGCCCGACGAGCCTCGGGTCTACAAGGGCAAGTCGAAGAACGCCCAGGAAGCCCATGAGGCCATTCGTCCTTCCGGCGAAGTCTTCAAAGCGCCTGAGGAGGTCAGCGCCGAGCTGTCGGCTCAGGATCTCAAGGTCTACGAACTCATCTGGCAGCGGACGGTCGCCTCCCAGATGACCGACGCCACCGGCGAGACAGTCACGCTGCGGCTCGGTGTCGACACCGAACCCGCCGCTGGGGCTGTTTCGCAGCATGCCGTCTTCTCGACATCGGGAACGGTCATTACCCATCAGGGCTTTCTCAGCGTCTATCGCGAGTCGACCGAAGAGGACGACGAGACCACCGACGGCGGGAAAGACAACGCGAAAAAGGACGACAGCGTCCAGATGCTGCCGCCACTGGCCGAAGGTGACAAAGCCACCGTTGCCGACGTCGAGGCCGCCGGCCATGACACCCAGCCGCCGGCCCGATTTACCGAAGCTTCGCTGGTGGCCAAGCTCGAAGAGCTCGAGGTCGGCCGACCGTCTACCTACGCCTCGATCATGGGCACGATCCAGAGTCGCGAGTATGTGTGGAAGAAAGGCACGGCCCTGGTTCCCAGCTTCAAGGCCTTTGCCGTTATCACCTTGCTCGAAGGACACTTTCCCGACCTGGTCGACTACGCGTTCACAGCGCGAATGGAAAGCGCTCTCGACGACATCGCCGAGGGCGAAGCCGAGGCCATCCCGTATCTCAGCGAGTTCTATTTCGGCCACGATGACTACCCCGGCCTGCGAGACAAGGTCAACGATCGGTTGGGCGACATCGATGCCCGGGCCGTCAACTCGATTCCTCTGGGTGGAGACGCAGACGGAGTCGCCGTTGTTGCTCGCGTCGGTCGGTACGGGCCCTACCTCGAGCGTGGCGAGGATCGGGCATCGGTGCCAGAAGATCTCGCACCCGACGAGCTCACCCTGGCAAAGGCCATCGAACTTCTCGAGGCCCCCAAGAGCGATCGCGAAATCGGCATCCACCCGGAGACCAATCTGCCCATCTTCGTGAAGGCGGGCCGTTTCGGTCCCTACCTGACGATGGGTGAGCACGACGACGAGACAGGCGAAAAGCCAAAGACATCCTCGCTGTTCAAGGAGATGGACCCCGCCACGGTCACCTTTGAAGAGGCTTTGCAACTTCTGTCGCTGCCTCGTGAGGTCGGCACCGACCCGGCCGACGGTGGCCTCATCACGGCCTTCAACGGCAAGTTCGGGCCCTACATCAGCAAGGCCATTCCCGACGACGACAAGAAACCCGACACTCGGAACCTCGACGCAGAGGAGCAGTTGCTCACTCTGACTCTTGAAGAAGCGCTCGAGGTCATGAAGCAGCCGAAGCTTCGGCGAGGTCAACAGCCCGCAAAACCGGTGAAGATCGTCGGCATCGACGAGAGCAACGACCAGGAAGTCACCCTACGCGACGGGCGTTTCGGTCCGTATGTGACCGACGGCGAATACAACGCCAGCCTGCGCAAGGGCGACGATCCCGAGACGATCTCGATCGAACGAGCGATGGAGTTGTTGGCCGACCGGCGAGCCCGAGGACCGGCAAAGAAGAAGAAGGCAACCAAGAAGAAGGCAACGAAGAAGAAGGCAACCGCCAAGAAGAAGGCGACGAAGAAGAAGGCAGCCAAAAAGACCACGAAGAAAGCTGCCGCCAAAAAGGCCACCGCTTCGACTACCGAGTCAGCGGCAGACACCGACGACGAAACCCCGTTCTGAGCCGGTGACCGAGCAGGCCCGCTATGTGGCCTTTGAAGGTGGCGAGGGATCGGGAAAGAGCACCCAGGCCCGTTTACTCGCCGAACGTGTGGGCGGCATCGTTACCTTCGAACCGGGCGGAACCGTACTGGGTCAGGAGCTGCGCCGGCTCCTGTTGCATTCCGAAAAGGCGCCATTGGGACCGCGGGCCGAGACGCTGCTGATGGCCGCAGATCGAGCTCAACACCTTGACCAGGTTGTGTTGCCGAGCCTCGACAGCGGCCGACACGTTGTGTCCGATCGGTCGGCCTATTCGTCGCTCGCCTACCAGGGCGGCGGCCGGGGCCTCGGCATCGAGCCAGTGCGAGAGATCAACGATTGGGCCGTCGCCGGGAGGTGGCCCGACGCCGTTGTCTTGCTCGAGGTCTCCGCTGACGCTGCGGCGGCTCGGCTCGACCGTGATCTCGATCGCCTGGAACGCGAAGCGGGTGCTTTCCATCAGGCCGTGCGTCGCACATTCGGCGAGTTGGCGGCAGCCGATCCAGACCATTGGCACGTCATCAAGGCCGACGAGCCAATCGATGATGTCGCCGCTGCGATCTGGGAGGCCTTGTGTCCGCTTTTCGAGGGGCAGGCTCGGCCATGACCGACATGGCAGGCCCAGGAGTCGATCTTCCTGACCCGTGGTCGGCTGTTGTGGGCCAAGATGTTGCCGTCAGTCGGCTGACGGCAGCAGCCGACGACCCTGTTCACGCCTATCTGTTCCTCGGCCAGCCGGGTAGCGGGGGCTACGCAGCGGCGCTCGGTTTCGCCGCGCTCATTCTCAGCGATGGGCTCGACGGGGATGGTGCCGCCCGCGCCCGGCGTCTGGCCCTCAACGCCGTGCATCCCGATGTGGTGGTCGTCGAGCCAGAGGGAGCGGCGCTGCGGGTCGAGGAAGCCAGGGAGATTCTTCGAGCCGGCCAGATCTCGCCGGTCGAGGGAGCCCGCAAGGTCATTGTTGTTCACGCCGTTGATGTCATTCAGGAGGCGGCGATCGGCATGCTCCTGAAGCTGATCGAGGAACCGCCGTCGTCGACCATTTTCGTGCTGCTGGCCGAAGACATCCCGCCAGAAATCATCACGATTGCGTCGCGCTGTGTCACTGTCGAGTTTGGGCCGATTCCGTTGCCGATCATCGAGGCCACGCTGGTCGGTGAAGGTGTCTCCCCCCGGCGGGTGAAGATCGCCGCTGCAGCGTCGGGCGGCGATCTAGGCCGAGCCAGACTGCTCTCGACTGATGACGCGCTCGCGACTCGAGCCGAGCTTTGGAAGTCGATCCCGGATCGACTCGATGGCAAGGGGGTAACCGTGTGGGAGTTGGTGAACCAAGTACGCGAGGGAATGGATGGCGCCCAGGAGCCGCTGGTAGCCCGTCAAGCTCAAGAGCTGGAAGAGCTCGAAGCTCGGGTCGAGGCCACTGGCGAGCGAGGTGCGGGCCGCTCCCAGTTGGTGGCCCGACACAAGCGAGAGGTTCGCCGACTTCGGATCGACGAGATTCGTTTCGGCTTAGCCACCATCGCTCGGGTCTATCGCGATCGTTTGGTCGCCGGGCCCGATCCGCAGGCCGCGTCGGCACTGCACGCGGTCCAACACGCCGCCCAGGCGCTCGTGCGCAACCCCAACGAACCGCTGTTGCTGCAATCGCTCTTCTTGAACCTGGCGCCGGGGGTCATGAGCAATCGGTGACAACCGATAGAGTTCAACAGCCCGCCCGGATAGCTCAGTTGGTAGAGCGACGCTCTCGTAAAGCGTAGGTCACGAGTTCAATTCTCGTTCCGGGCTCTGTTTCTTGTGACTGCTGTCGCAGTCAGCCTTCGGCCATCTGTCTCACGACGCTCTGCTGCTTCGTCCCTCTGCTACTTGTGGCACACAGCTTCGAGCAGGATGCCGTCGGGGTCACGCCAGAATGTGGCGAAGTAGGGCGGCGGGTACTGGGGCCAGTCCTGAGGCTGATGCTCAATGCTCGATCCGAGCTTGGTGGCCAACACAGACGCTTCCTCGACCGCTTGTTTGGTGGCGACGATGAAGGCCAGATGCTGCAGGCCCGTTCGGTCTGCGGAGTACGAACCGGTTTCGAGCGATGGATAGAAGAAGAGGTACGTACCCACCTTGCCGCCAGCTGGACGCCATGCGAACTCGTCGTCGTTGTCGAGAAATTGCTCGAAGCCGAACGTCGGCAGCAGCTTCGCGTAGTAGGTGCGGGAACGATCGAGATCGCTGACGTTGATTCCGAGGTGACCGAGCGGCATGTGACAAGTATCGCTCTGCTCGTCCCCTCACGGGTAGGGGGATCTAGGGTTTCTTCCTTGGCCGATCAAGCGACCTTCGTCGACGACACCGAACCGTTCATGTCGTCTCTGTTCTCGACCGCCTATCGGCTTACGAATAATCGCGCCGATGCCGAGGACCTCGTTCAGGAGACCTACCTGCGAGCCTTTCGTTCGTACGAGTCCTTCTCTGCCGGTACCAATCTGCGGGCCTGGTTGTTTCGGATCATGACCAACACCCACATCAACCGGTACCGCAGCAAGCAACGACGGCCCGAAGAGACCGAGCTTGGCGACCTCGACGATCTCTACCTGTACCGGAAGCTGAGCAACCCCGATCGGGTGAGTCGTAGTGCCGAAGATGAGCTGCTGGATCTGTTTAGCGAAGGGGAGGTGGTCGCGGCAGTTGAAGCACTTCCAGAGGCATACCGGCTTGCGGTCCTGCTCGCAGATGTCGAGGGTTTTGCCTACAAAGAGATCGCAGAAATTCTCGATATACCCATCGGCACCGTAATGAGTCGGCTGCATCGGGGAAGAAAATCACTCGAGAAACAGTTGTATGAGTTTGCCGCAGCTAGAGGACTCGTCGACCGGCCAGAAGAAGACACCGATGACTGATCAATCTCGCGAACTTCCCGAAGACCAGTTTCCCAGCGGGCAACTGCCACCGCTGCTGATCACTGACTGCACCGACGCCTTCGCTCAGTTCTCCATGTACCTCGATGGGGCGCTCCCTCGTCCGTACCAGCAGTCGGTCAAGACCCATATCGACGAATGCCCTCCCTGCCTCACCGCCTTTCAGTTTCAGAGCCAACTCTCGACGCAGCTGAAAGGCATGCTGCAATCGGGCTGTCAGGCCGAGTTACCCAGTGGAATGCGCGATCGAGTTTTCGGTCGGGTCCTTGGTTCCGGCGGATTATCCGGCGGCTTGTTCGGATCTGATTCCGGGCCGACGATCTAACCCTCTACACTCACAGACATGCTCTTGGCAGTTATCTGGCACTGGTGGATCGGTTTCGTCCTTTCGGTCGGCTCCATCTTCTTGGTCATCGCACTGGTCGTCGGCTACTTCGCGAAGGTGGAGAACCCGAGGTACCCGAAGAAGCAATAGTGGCGACTACGGTTGATTGGGTTCTGGCTCGTAAAGTCGCCGAGCGGGTCTCTGGTCGAGAACCGTTCGCAGACAGCTATCTTCATGACTCGCTCGAGCCCGACCTCACGGCACTCACCAGCCAGGCTGAAGAGCTTGTGGCAGCCGAGACCGGACTCGTCTCGTTGTCGGGCCCGGCTCGTAGCCGGGTTGCCGACCGTATGTCTTGGGTCGATGCCAACCTCGCTAGTTTCGATCGCCTCATGCGGCCGCTGTTTGGCCGACTCGATGAAGAGGACGATGAGAAAGAACCTGGCCCACTGTCCCGCTTCACGGCCCCGATCGCCGACGCGGTTGGACCGCGGGTGGCCGGTGCCGAGATGGGCGCCCTGCTCGGATGGATGTCGACTCGGGTTATCGGCCAGTACGACTTGTTGATCATTGAGGACGAGCGGCCTGAAGATCAGGATTGGGTCTACT
>JBLINY010000036.1:0-37591 GCA_047638695.1 Acidimicrobiales bacterium
GGGGCGCCATTCCTATTCGCGAGTTACTCCGAAATTCGCTTCGCATGCGTCCGGACCGCATTGTTGTCGGCGAGGTTCGAGGCGGCGAGGCACTCGACATGCTGCAGGCAATGAACACCGGCCACGAGGGCTCACTTTCTACCCTTCACGCCAACTCGCCGAGGGATGCCCTCGCCCGGCTCGAGACGATGGTCTTGATGTCTGGCGTCGAACTGCCGATCAAGGCCATCCGCGAACAGATCGCGTCCGCCATCGACCTGATTGTCCAGATCGCCAGAATGCGCGACGGCTCGCGGCGAGTAGTCGAGATCACCGAGGTTGTTGGTATGGGAAGCGACACCGTCACCCTGTCCGAGCTCTACAAATTCGACTACGACGCCGGCATTGATGACGAAGGCAACTTCCAGGGCCAGCTGGCACCCACCGGCCTCCGTCCGATGTTCTCCGAGGAGCTGGCGTACCAGGGGATCGAGCTGAGCGACGCCATGCTCGGCAGCTCTCTTGAACAAGCGGTTGCCACGAGAAGGAAGCAGTAAGTTGCGTCGGCGTGTTGTTCTAGCAATTGGTCTGGCCGTGCTTCTGCCGTTGGCCACGGTGCTCGGTGTGATGAGCGCCGCGTCGGCCCGGCAAGACGACAACATCCAGATTCTGGATGTTGACAACGGCGACCATCCGACGATTGAGCTGTCGGTGGCTATTCCCGCTGCCTTCGGCTCCGAGCCGCTGACGATCAGCGACTTCGCTCTGACCGAGGAGGGAAAACCTTCACCGGTAGCAGTTTCTCAAGAACGAAATGCCATTGACGTCGTGCTGGCCATTGACACGTCGGGGTCGATGCGGCCCAATGATGCGCTCGGCCGGGCAAAGTCGGCGGCGGCCCAGCTCGTGGCTGGTCTTCCTGCCGACGCCCGTATCGGTGTTGTCGGCTTCGGGTCGGCGACGCTCATCGCAGGCGAAATCACGTCGGACAAAGCAGCGACCCTCGCTGCCATCAACTCGCTGCAGTTCAGCGGGGATACCGCACTCTGGGATGCGTTGGTTGAATCGGTCGGCGTGCTTGGCACAAGTAGCCGGAGCAATCGGTATGTCGTCGTGCTCACCGACGGGACGGACGACGGCAGCGTCAGCACAAAGCAGGAGGCCCTCGATTCGCTGACATCGGCCGAGGTAGCGCTCTACGCCATCGGGCTCGAAACGAATGAAACCAATTTCACCGAGCTCGAGGCGTCGGTCGACGCCGTTGGCGGCGGATTCCAGACCGCGGCCGACGCGAGCACACTCGACTCGGTCTTCGGTCAGATCGCGGAGCGTTTGACGAACCGCTATCGATTGACCTTCGAAGCGGCGGGAACAGGAGAGCGGGAGATCATCGTCTCGGTAGCCACCGAGAGCGGCTTGGCCACGGTTCGTCAAGTCACCGACGTTGGCGGAACTCCGCAGGCTACCACCACACCAACCTCGGTGTTCACCGATTTCCCACCTGAGCTTCGCAGCTCCGTAGCTCCCCGGGTTCTCGGCCTTGGTCAAGGGTGGAGCCTCTGGCTTGGCGCCGGCACGTTCTTCGGAGCCTTTGCCCTCCTCGCCTTCGTCATGCTGCGGCCCGAGACCAGCGTGCGCCTTGCTTCGGCTGGAGGAGCGGCAAAAGGAGCAGCCGAACAGACAGGCGGAGGAATCAGTGCCATCCCCGATCGACTGACCTCGGCCACTGACCGGGCACTGGCTGGCAGCGAGCGAGGCTCGCAACTCGACAGGACCCTTGACTCCGCCGGCATGGAGATGCGACCCGGCGAGTTCGTCGTGCTGGTCACGGTTATCACCGCAATCATGGGCCTCGGCCTAGCCAGCTTGAATGGTCTACTCGGCCTTCTCGCCGTCATCGTGGTTCCACTGGTGGCCGTGATGGTCGTCTCGAGAAAACTCCGTAAGCGTCGGGAAGCTTTCGCCGATCAAATCGGCGACACTCTGAACCTTCTGGGCGGAGCCCTTCGCTCTGGGCGTGGCCTTCCTCAGGCCCTCGACCTCATCGCCGAAGAGTCAGCGTCGCCGACCAGGGAAGAGTTTCGCCGTGTGATCATCGAGTCAAGGGTCGGAAGGGACGTCACCGATTCCCTCAGCGATGTCGCTGACCGCATGAAAAACGACGACTTCCAGTGGGTGGCCGATGCGGTCGGCATCAACCGCGAACTCGGCGGTGATCTAGCCGAAATCCTCGACAACATCGGATCGGTCGTCCGAGACCGAAACCAGCTGAGACTGCAGGTGAAAGCCCTAGCTGCGGAAGGCCGAATCTCGGGAATCGTCCTGGTTGCGCTACCTGTAGGCCTCTTCTTCTACATCCAAATTGCCAATCCGAACTATGGGCGGGAGCTCCTGAGAGGTGGAGGATTAGTAGCTCTAATTGTAGGAGTCATTCTTATTGTTCTCGGCTGGCTCTGGATCAACAAGCTCTCGAAGCTCAACTACTAAGGAGTCAGCGGATGCCCCTGTACATATGGTTCGCCTCCGGCGCTCTCGCCCTCTCGGTCCCCCTGTTGTGGTGGTCGATCCAGGGCCCAACTCAACAGACTTCCAAAGGGGCACGAGAAAACCTTGTTGCCAACCGGTCGGCCAGCTTTCGGACCGCGGTCCTCGAGCGGCCTACGTCGGAACGACTGCTCGATCCGATTCTCGGCAAGCTAGCCCGTGCAGGACTTCGCTTTCTCCCCAGCACTTGGTTCGATCACATCGATGCTCGTCTGGCCAAGGCCGGGTTGCTCGGCCGCTATCGGGGTGAGCAGATCGTCGGCGCCAAAATCTTGCTCACTATTGTCGGCGGCCTGTTGCTCGGTGTCAGGGCCCTCCAGGCCCCTTCGCTTCTCAACATTGTCTTTCTCGTCCTCGCCGTTGGGATCGCCTGGTTCCTGCCTGATCTGGTGCTGGCCAGTCGCGGCGATCGACGGGCTCTGGAAATAGAACGAGAACTGCCCGACGTTCTCGACCAGATGACCATCAGCGTCGAGGCTGGGCTCGGCTTCGAGGCCGCCATGGCCCGGATCGGCGAGAAAGGCGGCACGAACTTGTCCTACGAATTCGCTCGGACCCTTCAGGACATTCAGTTCGGCGTGAACCGGATAGAAGCGTTGGCAGACATGGCCGACCGGACGCAAAGCGACGTTGTTCGCCACTTCATTCTCGCCCTTCGCCAAGCCGAGCGAATGGGTGTGCCATTGGCCAAGACATTGCGCATCCAGGCTGCTGAGATGCGGGTCAGGCGTCGACTCATGGCAGAAGAGAACGCCCACAAGCTTCCGGTCAAGCTGATCTTTCCTCTCGGACTTTGCATCTTCCCCGCCCTCTTCATTGTGATTCTCGGGCCGGCCTTCATCCAGATCTCTCGGATCTTCTAGGAGCACCAGTGGACATCGGTATCACCCCAAGCCACACCTCGGTGAGTGGCCTCATCAACGACCTGGCGCTCGTCCCCCACGGTGCCGGTATGTCGGCAGCACCAACCGGCTTCTCGCCTTTGGACATGGTCCTCGACGGTGGTTTCATACCCCAGGAGCTCGTTCTTCTTGGCGGCCGGCCAGGAGTGGGCAAGACACTGACCGCCCTGCAGTGGGCAAGAGCAGCCGCCGTATCTGATCGGACGGTGGCCTTCGTCTGCTACGAGCACGATGAAATAGCGCTCCTTGGCCGTCTTCTCGTTCAGGAAATCGCCGCCAACCATCCCGAGATCGACTCGACACTCATGGTGAGTATTCGATCCGCCGTGCAGCAGCTGGTTATGGGCATCATTCATATGGGGCAACTGGCCGACGTCCACCCTGCGGTTGGCGAAGCGATAAAGACGATTCAGGAAACGGCGGGACATCTCTCCCTATTCCGAGCGTCGACCCAATGGAGCGACACGACCTGGATTGCGGAGCTTGTCGTGCAGCATCTGCGCCCCGGCGGCTTGCTGTTCGTCGATTATCTCCAGAAGGTTCCCGTAGAGGGTTTTCCAGACTCACGGGAACAGATCATGCGGGCGACCGAATCGCTGAAAGACCTCGCCGTCTCCGCCGACATCAGCGTTATCGCCCTTGCCGCAGCCGACGAGACAGGGATTGCAAGCAGGCGGCTCCGGCTGGATCATCTGCGGGGCAGCGACTCGCTCGCTCACGAGTGCGACATTGCCATGGTCTTGAACGAGAAGGTCGCAGCGACAGCCGACCGCCACTTGCGCTACGACCTCACGAAAATGGAGCAAGCGAAAAACAGCGTGCTGCTGTCGATTGAGAAGAATCGGCGTGGCCAACACGACACGCATCTCGAGTTCACCAAGGACTTCCAAAATTATCGGTTGCTTCCTGAGGGTCGATTCAATGGCGACGGCCTGTACGAGATCGACCACCCGGAAGAGCTTTAGCCGGACTTACGACACACGCTGACGACCGTATCTGCAGGGAGGCATCTCGACGATCGCTCTCTGCAGCGTGAGGTTTGTGGTCTCTGCCACGTCGGATTACCAGGTCAATCACCGACTTGTCGTAGACGGCGATAGCGGTGCAGAGGGGTGACTAAAGTGCCTGTCAAACAAACGTCGGTCAACGACTGATCGACCATTCGAGAGACCGTTCGGACAGGGGGGGCGACCGAGGTGACTTCAAAAGACCGGCACACCGCACAGGTGCATAGCGCGGCGCGACTAACCAGGGAAGCCGTGTCGGCTTCGCCGGTGCTCAGCGCTCTGTTGGCTAATAGCAACCTTGAGCGTGAGCTCGCGATGGCGCTCATCAAGCGCGGCGCCGCGACCGATACCCTCATCGTCGACTACGCCTATCTGGAGTTCGCTGCCGAGGCTGCGAGCAGAGACCCACACATCCTCACCGAGCTGGATTTGCCCCATGGGGCGCTCGTGGCCAAGGCTCCGGGCTGGCCCGAGGCTTGGGACGCTACGGATCTCAAGACAAGCAAGATCGATCTGATCGACGGTGTTTGGGAGCTGCTGCCCGCACAAGCAGAGGCTGCAGCCAGAACCCGAGCAATCGGTTGGCGGAGAACCGCTCAACGGCGCCGACCCGGCAGAAGACACCGCTGTTGATCGGTGCAAAAGGCGTCGATCGAACACCGCGACGCTCGCAGACGACACAAAACAAGTTGGTACCCCGTACGGGATTTGAACCCGTGCTACCGGCATGAGAAGCCGGCGTCCTAGGCCGCTAGACGAACGGGGCTTGCAGCGAGCGGATCCTAGCCACACCGATCCGATTTCACACCGGACCGGGAGACGACACCTTCGCTAGTAGTTCGGGGAGGAGGACTTGAACCCCCAATGACTGGATCAGAACCAGTTGTGTTGCCAATTACACCATCCCCGAAGGATGACGACGCCCTCTCGGAACGACACTGGAAGGGTAGCGGTTGCTGGCGATTTGGCGACCCGTTTCGTCGACACGATTCAGAACTGGTCGAGCCGGCGAAAGCCGATGATCCGACCAATGGCAACGGCACCGGTCTCATCGATCAAACGATCGAACGGTGCTGGCGCATCAGTGGGTGAAACACTCGAATCGAGGCCGACTTCTTCGGCTGCCAGCTGCGCTCGCCGGGCGTGGTACGGGTCAGTCACAATCACCACTCGGTCGACACCCTCCCGTTGCAGAAATCGAGCGGTCGCTGCCAACGATTCGTACGTCGAGCGACCGTCTACCTCGAGCCGCAATCGATCGTCGGGCACACCGGCAATATTGCGGAGGTAGTCATAACCCGCCTTGGCCTCGGTGGTGGCGTCTCCGTCTTGACGGCCACCGGTCACGACGATGATGTCAACCGATCCCGCAAAGTAGAGGTCGGCGGCATGGTCAAGCCGACCCTGAAGCGCAGGAGACGGCTCGCCGTTGTACTGGGCCGCACCGAGCACGATGGCAGCAGGCACCTGACCGGAAAACTCGCTCCGGGCCGTCAGCCAGACGTCGAGAAACGTGAACCCGAGATACAGCGGCACCATCGACACGAACCCGACAATGATCAGCAGCGCCCGCCTCCGCCTACGTGACGGACGGGGGTACGGCTGATCAGGCTCGGCCGACTCGTTCACAATCGGTCCCTAGCCTCCCGCAATCGCTGCATCACGATGTCGCGATCGACTGCAGCGAGGGGTTCGAAGAGCGGCAGGCCGGACCGACTGCCCGTGACGGCAAGACGCACCGGCAGCTGGGTCTTGGTGTCGAGCTCGGTACCAACGCCAGTGACGATCTCTTCCAGAATCGACGGCGTCCAGTCGGCCTCTTCGAAGCGGGCGATAACCAGATCCAGCACTTGGGCTACGCCGTCCTTCTGCATGACCTTCCGCCAATCCTTCTCTGATGGCTCCGGGGCATCGCCGACAACCCAATCCACGAACTTCGGGATCTCGTCGAGACGACGCAGCCTCGACTGAATCTCAGGAGCGAGAACCGTGAACAACGACAGCTCGATGTCGCCCCGGAACGGGGCCGAACGTTCGAGGAAGTCGTCCAACGAGAGGGCCCGGATGTACTCGGCGTTGAAATGCTCGAGCTTCTTGATGTCGAAGAAGGCCGGCGCTGCATTGATATCGGATAGTTCGAAGACCTCGACGAATTCTTGGATGGGGCGAATTTCGATGTCATCCTTCGGACCCCACCCGAGCGTTAGCAGGTAGTTCCGCATGGCCTCCGGCAGGAAACCTCGATCGGCGTAGTCGCCAACGGAAACATCGTCTCGGCGCTTCGAGAGCTTCTGGCGCTTCTCGTTCACGATCAACGGCAGGTGGGCGTATGCCGGATGTTCGGTGGCTCCCATGGCCTCTCGCAATAGCAACACTCGAGGCACGGTGTTGACCAAGTCCTCACCCCGAACCACGTGGGTGATATTCATGTCCAAGTCGTCGTAGGCGTTGGCGACGTGGAACATTGGCACACCGTTGGACCTCACGATCACGAAGTCCTCCAGGACGGCATTGTCGAACTCAACCCGGCCTCGGATGAGGTCATCCCAGGCGGTGACGCCGTCATCGGGCGTACGGAAGCGAACAACGACGCCATCACCGGGCTGGACATCACGGTCACGACAGAATCCGTCGTAGCCGGAGGACTCTCCTCGCGCCGCTGCCCGCTCCTTCACCGCCTCCTGCGAACAATCGCATCGATAGGCCAGGCTTCGATCAAGAAAGTCCTGGGCCGCAGCCCGATACATGTCGAAGCGATCGGACTGCCGGTACTCCTCGTCCCAGTCAATACCGAGCCAGGCGAGATGATGCCGAATAGCCGCTACCAGGTCATCCTGGCTGCGTTCGGCATCGGTGTCCTCGATGCGTAGGACGAACGTTCCGCCGCTATGGCGGGCGTACATCCAGTTGAAGAGGGCTGATCGTGCACTGCCGACATGCAAATAGCCGGTGGGTGCGGGCGAAAATCTGACGCGAACAGACACGCCCGAAGGCTACAGGTTGAGGTTGCGCCGCCAGTCAGTCTCGTAGAAGAGGTCAACCGTGCCCGGTGATTTCGAAAGAACATCAATAGGCACCCGGTCGACAAGATCCCGAAGCTCGGCATAGTGATGGCTGCTACTGACCTCGGCAAACCAACCTTCGCGAAAGGCGACCAGGTCGACCGGAGCATCGGGATCCAGGAACCCAAAGACGGTGTAGGCGATTCGAAGATCGTGTACAACCGGTGCCCGACCGAAATGAGCGGCTCGTTTCATGGCCACGGCTGCACAACCGGCAGAGGCATCTATTTCGTGCACAGCACCGAGGTAGAGGCGATCCTGAAAGAGCGGCAGAAGCTTGAAGATGTAGCCCTGGTCGGGTCCCTGGCTGCCGAGACGCACACCCGTAGGTTGGCCGCCAGGGAGATCACCAGGCCGATTAGCCGACCACGATCCCTCTCGCCGGGGCGGTGAGCTATAGCGGCGCACCCGCTGGGTCGGATCAGTGGGCACATAGTCAGGGGCAGCCACGACGTCAGACTACCGTGGAACCCATGACTGACCCTTCTGCCATCTACCGGATCATTCTGCTGCTTCACATCGTCGCCGCTGTGGTCGGATTCGGAGGGGTCATTGCCCACGGCGCCTACAACGCCAAAGCATTCCGCTCAGCGGCCGGTGAGGCCGCCGTGCTGTTCCGGACAACGAAGGCTGTCACCAACCTCGCTCACTACGCGATCTACGCCCTCTTTGTGCTCGGCATCATCCTGGTCTCGCTTAGCGATGGGCAGATTTCGTTCGGTGACCCATGGATCTCGGCATCGTTCATTATCTGGATCGCACTCGTCGGAGTCGCCCACGGTCTCGTGCGACCAGCCGTGCAGGCTCTGCTGGAACGCTCCGAGGCACTGAGTGAATCCACTTCGCTGACCACCGATTCCGACGCAACAGCGGCAGCCAAGAAGCTCGCGCTGGGCGAGGGCCTCACCCAGCTTCTGCTCACTGTGGCACTCGTGATGATGGTGTGGCAGTTCGGCGGCTAGTCGGGAACTTCCTGCGCCAACCATGAGCTAGCACCTGACCTGGTCTTCTCGAGAGTTTGCCCTTGTTCATGCGCCGACGGCACCACGGACGAAACATCGGCGAGCGGTCGGTCGACCATGAATCGAACTCGGCTGGAGAGGGAGCGCGGTGAAGCATCGAGGAGCACATCAAGACGCTCTCGAGAACGATGCAGGCCTGGCCGAACTCGCAGCTGCTAGGCAGCGCTTAAACAACTGGGCCCGACTTAGGCGGTGCGCAGCGCATAGATCATGGTGTCCGACAGCGCCTGCCAGCTGGCCTCGATGATGTTCTCGCTTACACCAATAGTGGTCCATCGCCTATCGCCAGCCGCGGCGTCGATCAACACCCGGGTAATGGCGCCAGTTCCGAGCGACGAGTCGAGGATTCGAACCTTGTAGTCGGTCAGCTTGACGTGATCGAGCTGCGGAAACCGGCCACCGACAGCCGAGCGGAACGCGGCGTCGAGGGAGTTCACCGGTCCATTTCCCTCACCGGTTGCCACCACCCGCTCGTCATCGAAAAAGATCTTGATCGTGGCCTCAGTGTCGACTCCGTCGTAGTGACCGAGTGGATTCATCTCGAGCGCTGTCTTCTGGCCCGGACGGTGTTCGACCGTGACCCGGTACGACTCGAGAGAGAAGTAGGTGTTGCGCCACCCCGTGGCGCGGAGCATCAGAAGCTCCAGCGAGGCGTCGGCCGCTTCGAAGTGATAGCCGACGTGCTCAAGTTCTTTCAGCTCGTCGAGCACGGCCGCCATCTGAGCGCCGTCGAGTTCGAGGCCCAATTCCTTTGCCTTGAGCTCGATGGTGGCCCGACCAGACAAGTCGGAGACGAGGAATCGAGTGCCGTTGCCGACTGCAGCCGGATCGATGTGCTCGTACGCGTCGGGCCGGCGAGCAATCGCCGATGTGTGAAGGCCGGCCTTGTGGGCGAATGCTGATCGGCCAACGTAGGGAAGGGCATCGTTTGGAGGAAGATTGACCAGTTCCGCCACATGGTGACTGACACCGGTCAGACGTTCGAGCGCCCCATCAGGCAGGGTGCGAATTCCCATCTTGAGCGAGAGATTCGGAACGAACGTGGTGAGATCACAGTTCCCGGTTCGTTCGCCGTATCCGTTAATCGTCCCCTGCACGTGCGTGGCTCCGGCCCGGACCCCGGCGATGGCGTTCGCCACGGCACATCCGGTGTCGTTCTGGGTGTGCATCCCGACAACCATCTCGGGAAACATCTCGACAACGACACGAGTTGCCGACTCGACGTCGTGGGGCAGAGATCCGCCATTCGTGTCGCACAACACGAGGGTCTCAGCACCGGCAACAGCCGCCGCCTCGACGGCTCGTAACGTGAACTCGGGATTCCGCTTGTAGCCGTCGAAGAAGTGCTCGAAGTCAACGAACACCCTGCGACCGTTGGCCACCAGATACTCGACCGAGTCAGCGATCATCGCCACCGCTTCATCAAGCGTGGTTCGAAGCGCCTCGATGACGTGATAGTCCCAGCTTTTGGCCACGATGCAACAGATCAGCGTGTTGGCTTCGATCAAGTTGGCAAGAGTGGGGTCATCGTCGACTTTGCCCTTCGGCCGGCGAGTCGAGCCGAACGCCACCAGCTCTGAGACGCCAAGGTCGAGTTCGCCTGCCGCCGCACGGCGGAAGAACTCATCATCGCGAGGATTGGAACCGGGCCAGCCCCCCTCGATGTAGTGCACTCCGAGAAGATCGAGCTGGTGGGCGATCTTCAGTTTGTCGTCTGCCGTTAGGGCGATCCCCTCGAACTGAGAGCCGTCGCGAAGGGTTGTATCAAAGATGTCGACTGACTCAGGCCAGCTGGGATCGTGCCGAGCGCTCCGCGAGATTTCCATCCGGATCAGCCAGCTACCGGTGAAAGCCAGCCGTGGTTGTCTGGGGCGGCACCAATGAGCAGGTCGGTGAGCGCTTGGCGGATGCGAAGGGTATTCGAACCGGGCTGGCCATCACCGACCGTGATTCTCGGGCCATCTGACAAGACGACCGTGCCAACGGGCGCAATCACTGCTGCTGTACCGGAGAGAAAGAGCTCGCCTCGCTGACACCAGTCGGCCAGCTCGGCGGTGGTCATCGGGCGTTCTTCAATGGCATAGCCAAGATCGGCCGCCAGAGCGAGCACCGAGTCGCGGGTAACACCGTGCAAGAAGGACTCATCGAGTTGTCGAGTAATCACTCGCTCGTCGTCGACTGCGAAAAAGTTGGATGCACCCGTCTCGGTCACATCATCACCGGTGGCGAACAAGACCTGATCGGCGCCGTGCGCCGCTTTGGCATCAAGGGTTGGACCCAGCGCCATCACGTAGTTGGCACCACTCTTGACCATGCCGAATTGTGGTGTGGTTCGGGGCGTGACCGTGTCGACGAAGATCGTGAGCGGGCGAATGCCTCCGGCAAAGTAGTCGCCAACGGGCGAACAGATCACATACAACAGGCCGGTGTCGCTGGGCGCGGCCGCAGCGCCAATGTTCGGCGACGTCCCAATGAACGTCGGTCGGATGTAGAGCGAACCGGGAGCTTCGGGTGTGAACGACGCGTTCGCCTCGACCGCATCAACGATCAGCGTCCGGATCAGCTCGGGATCAGGGGCCGGCATCCGGAGCTTGCCGATGCTCTGGACCATACGGGCGACGTGATCGTCGAGCCGGAAGATAGCAAGGCTGCCGTCAGACTGACGGTGGGCCTTGAGACCCTCGAAACAAGAACTGCCGTAGTGCAAGGCATGCGTGCCGGGATGAAGCGAGAAGTTCTCGAATGCCTGGGCGTGCCCCGGGTAGTCGTAGGAACCGTCGGCCAGGGCTGCGATCGTCATCTTGTCGCCAAAAAGCGAACCGAATGGTGCTGAGAACGGATCTTGATCGGTCATGGTGCTCCTTCTCAGACCAGTGCGGCGACGGCGTCGCCGATCTCGTTCGTCGACCCTGTCACTTCCTCGCACGCTTTGCACGCAGCAATGATCTTGGCGGCCGCTTCGGCCTCGCCAAGGAAGTCGAGCATCATGGCGCCCGAGTGAATCGCTGCGATCGGATTGGCCTTCTGCTGACCGGCGATGTCGGGGGCAGATCCGTGAACCGGCTCGAACATTGACGGGCCGGTGCGAGCCGGGTTGAGGTTGGCCGAGGCAGCCAGGCCGATGCCACCAGACACCGCGCCACCCAAATCGGTAAGAATGTCGCCGAACAGGTTGTCGGTGACTACCACGTCGTAGCGCTGCGGATCCTGCACGAAGTAGATGCACGCTGCGTCAACGTGGTTGTAAGCCGTTTCGACCCCCGGATATTCGGTTGCGACCTCGTTGAAGGTTCGCTCCCAAAGGTCACCCGAAAAGGTCAGAACATTCGTTTTGTGCACGAGGGTGAGGTGGTTGTTGCGTTGCGTCGCAAGCTCGAATCCGTAGCGGATTGCCCGTTCGGCTCCCTTTCGGGTGTTCACCGAACCCTGCGTAGCAATCTCGAATTCGGTGCCCTTCCGCAGGAATCCACCTTCGCCGGCATAGGCGCCTTCGGTGTTCTCGCGAATAACCACGAAATCGTGCGAACCCTCAACATGGAACGGACGCAGGTTGATGTACAGATCGAGGTCGAAGCGCATCTTCAGCAGAAGCCCTCGTTCAATAACGCCAGGTGGCACGCCCGGCGTACCGACTGCACCAAGATAGATCGCGTCAAAGCCGCGCCACTCGTCGAGAACTTCTTCGGTCAGGACGGTGCCATCCTCGAGAAACCGACTGCCACCAAGGTGATAATCGGTTGTGTCGAGTGCAACGCCCGCGGCATTGATCACCTTGAGACCCTGCTCGATGACTTCAGGGCCGATGCCGTCTCCCCCGACGATCGCTATCTTGTAACTCACTGGGCCTCCCACAGGCGACTGACGTCTTATCTCCGAAGCGGAGAGCTTACCGCGCTCAAGTCCTACCGGAATCTGGTCGAAGTCTGATCAGTACAACGCCACATGCGACGACTCGTTTGACCCGGACGTACGGCGACCACACTCTACAGACCGCAGATTCGAGGATTCCCAAATGGAAACCAAAACACCCTTCGACTTCAGCGTTCGAAACGCGCCAGAAACGTGGCTCGAGGCCGCCGTTGAGGCACCCGAGGGCGACGATCTGCCCCTCCATCGCAAGCGCATGGTTGGGCGGCTGCCAGCCCGCTACGAGATCGACACGCTTACGGCTTGCATTGCCGCCTTGGCCATCTCGATATCCATCGGCGCTTCGTGGTACCTGTTCGAGACCAGAAATGCGTTGAATACACCGTGGATTTCGGTAGTACTCGGTGTCTTCATCGCTGTTGCCGTGCGGTTGGGAGCTGGCCCCGATCTTCCCGAAGTTCGCGCCACTATGTCGGTCATCTTCTACCTCGGAACGATTCTGCTGGTTTCCTACATGATCGAACGGACACAGTTCATACAGATCTACGGATCGAGTGCAGCAATAGCGGGTGGTGAACGGGGGCTTGTACGAGATCGCCTGACTCAACCGGAGACGGTGGTGGCGTGGGGGCTAGGTCTATTGGCCGCCACCCAATTGAGCTACCTCCTTCGCAAGCGCTAGCGAGGCCGTGGGGCGCTAACCTCGCCCAAATGGCAGACCGTCAGAAGCTCTCACAGGACGCCTTCAACCGACTCAGGGCCGAGCACGACGATCTAACGACACGCGGTCGGATCGAGATTGCCAAGAAGATCGAGACGGCACGCGAACTCGGCGACCTCTCGGAAAACGGCGACTATCACGCAGCCAAAGAAGAACAGGGCAAGATGGAAGGCCGGATCATCCATCTGGCTGCCTTGATCCTTGATGTTGAGATCGTCGACAGCGAGGGCTCAACTGACGTGGTCCGAGAGGGCTGCATCGTGTCGATCCAGTACGGGGGTGAAGACGAGATCGAGCAATATCTCATTGGATCTATCGAGGAACGGCGCGATGGCGTCACCGTAATGTCGCCCGGATCGCCCATGGGCAAAGCGCTGCTGGGCGCCAAGCTGGGTGAAACCGTGAAATACGAGGCCCCCGGAGGCCTGCTCGCAGTGTCGGTGGTCGCTCTGGACTTCTAGGCTGCCCAACAATGTCTGAGTCAGCGCTCCCCCCATCAGCACGTCCCTCCGCAAACCGGCCCTCGGCACAACCTCGCACTCTGGCCGACAAGCTCTGGGACCGTCACCTGGTTCACGCCGGTGCCGGCAGCGACCCCGATTTGTTGTATATCGATCTGCATCTCGTCCACGAGGTCACCTCGCCCCAGGCCTTCGACGGCCTCAGACTCGCTGGTCGTCAGGTACGACGACCCGATCTGACGGTTGCGACCGAAGACCACAACGTTCCCACAGAGAACATCGATCAACCCATCGCTGACCCTGTCAGCGCCAAGCAGATCGAAACCATGCGAACGAACGCCGACGAGTTCGGCATCACCCTCCACCCAATGGGCTCGCCGCTCCAGGGCATCGTGCACGTCATCGGCCCAGAGCAGGGACTCACCCAGCCGGGGATGACCGTCGTCTGTGGCGACTCGCACACCGCGACCCACGGCGCCTTTGGGGCCCTGGCCTTCGGCATCGGCACCAGCGAGGTCGAGCATGTATTGGCCACCCAGACGCTGCCCCAGACCCGACCCAAAACCATGGCCATCACCGTCGACGGCACGCTACAACCGGGAGTGACGGCGAAAGATCTGATTCTGGCCATCATTGGCCACATCGGAACAGGCGGAGGCATCGGCCACGTCATCGAGTATCGAGGCGAAGCCATCACTTCACTGTCGATGGAGGGCCGGATGACGGTCTGCAACATGTCAATCGAGGCTGGCGCGAAAGCCGGCATGATCGCCCCGGACGACACAACATTTGAGTATCTGAAGGGTCTCGCCCACGCACCCGAGGGCGACGCGTGGGATCAGGCGCTACGCGAGTGGCGGCAGCTGCCAACGGACGACGATGCGACCTTCGACGCTGAAGTGGTGATCGACGGTTCGGCTATCGAGCCTCACATGACATGGGGCACCAACCCCGGTCAGGTTGCTCCGATCTCGGGACGAGTGCCGGATCCTTCACAATTCGACGGTCCCAACGCCCAGGACGCCGCTCGCCGGGCACTCGAATACATGGGCCTCACCGCCAATACGCCGTTCAGCGAGATCAAGGTCGACACGGTCTTCATCGGCTCCTGCACCAACAGCCGCATCGAGGATCTACGAGCCGCCGCCGCCGTCGCCGAGGGCAACCAGGTAGCAAGCGGTGTCCGCACTCTTGTGGTTCCCGGCTCATTTGCGGTGAAAAACCAAGCCGAGGCCGAGGGCCTTCACGACATCTTTATCGCCGCCGGGTTCGACTGGCGCCAGCCAGGGTGTTCGATGTGCCTTGCCATGAACCCCGACAAGTTGCAGCCGGGCGAGCGATCAGCGTCCACGAGCAACCGCAATTTCGAGGGCCGGCAGGGCCGAGGCGGGCGCACCCACCTCGTCTCGCCTGAAGTCGCGGCCGCCACGGCCATCGCCGGACATTTCGCCACCCCAGCAGATCTAACTCCCAAAGAGACAAATGGAGCATCCGCATCATGAAGGCCGTACGAGTTGTCACCGGTCGAGCCGTCCCGCTCGACCGCTCAGACGTCGACACCGATCAGATCATTCCGTCCGACTGGCTCAAGCAGGTCGAGCGCACCGGGTTCGAGAAGGGCCTGTTCTCCGAGTGGCGAGACGAGCCAAGCTTCGTCCTGAACGACGAACGTTTCGCGGCGGCCAATATTCTCATCGCAGGCCCCAACTTCGGTGTCGGATCAAGCCGCGAGCATGCCGTGTGGGCCATTCAGCAGTACGGCTTCGAGGCGGTCATCACCTCGCGTTTCGGCGACATCTTCCGCAACAACTCCACCAAGAACGGGCTCGTTCCTGTGGTGGTATCGACCCAGGTGGCAGAGCAGCTCTTGGCTGCGGTCGAGTCCAACCCTGAGCTCGAGATCACCATCGACGTCGAGCGACGTCAGCTCGAGGTTCCGGAACTCGACCTTGTGGTCGACTTCCCGCTCGATGACGCCACCCAAGAGCGCTTCCTCGAAGGTCTGGACGACATCAGCCTGAGCCTTCGCCACGTCGATGCAATCGGCGTATTTGAGTCGGCCCGTCCCGCCTGGCTACCGGCAACGAGCTAACGGCAGTCGGCTCAGCTCCTTATTCGGAGTGCTCGTCGTCCGCGCCGTCATCGGCATGGGAGTCGGCCTCATCGGATCCATGGGAGTCCGTCTCGACGGAGTGGGTCGTGTCAGCCGTGGCCGCATCGGTCGACATGGCAATGGCAATGCCGAGCCCGGCCAGCACGACGAGGGCAAAAGCCAGGCCAATGAACGCGGCGTACTTTGGTGCCGGTGACTCGGGTTCGGGAGCTGTGTGACCTGCCATGCTGCGGAGGATACCCGGCGATGACGAACGCTGGAATATGACAATTGAGTAACACGGGAACTGACCATGCCGATGGGTTCGTCTGAACGTGCATCTACAACCGGGCGTCTACTCAACTTCAGGAACCAAACCATGCGCTTCACCCGAGCACTCCCAACCCTGCTGGCCACCGTTGTTCTTGCCGGTGCGTGTACCAGTGACGACCCGGCAAATGCGGGCCCGACCGGCTCTACTGATCTCGATACTCGCAACGTCGCGCTGACGAGCGGCCTCGTGACCACCGGGGACTGCGACGCGTTGCTTGACCGCCTCATCGAGGAGGGTCTCGAACGAGTTGGTCCCTATGGCTTCGACAGCGGCTACTACGGCATCGACGTCATGGCAGGAGACGAGGATTCCGCCATGGACGACTCCTCTTCGGCTGCCGCCCCCGCCACAGCGGAGGCCGGCTCGGCTGGCGAGTCCAGCAGAGACTTCTCGGGAACGAACAATCAGGAAACCGGTGTCGATGAACCAGATCTGGTGAAGACCGACGGAGATCGTCTGGTCGTCATAACCGGCCAGCGACTCACGGTGATCGATACCACGGGCGCGACGCCCCGGATCTCGGCGGAGCTCGATCTGCCCAACGAAGTGTGGGCTACCGAAATGTTCCTTGTCGACGACCGAGTCTTCGTCATGGTGCAGGGATGGACCGATGTTGGGTTCGGACCCAGATCAATGTCTCGCTACGGCGGATCTCCGACCACCCAGCTCGTCGAAGTCGACCTCACCAGCGGCGACATCGGCCGAACACTCGAATTCGAGGGCAGCTACCTGTCGGCCCGTGAGATCGATGGCACGATCCGCTTCGTTGTGCAGTCAGGCATGGGCCATTTCCCGTTTGTCTTCCCATCAAACCAGGCGGCCGAAGAAGGAGCGGAGACAGCCAACCGAGCCATCATCGCTGACAGCACCATTGATCAATGGCTGTCGTCCTACCGATTGACCGAGAACGGAGCGGAGATCACCGCTGGTCAACTCGTGGACTGCGATCGCATGCACCTGCCGGCTGACTTCGCCGGATTCGGCACCATTGCGGTGCTCACCATCGATGGTGAGGCTGGCCTTGAACCAATTGATGCCCTTGGTGTCGTGACCGACGGCCAGACAATCTATGCCTCAACCGATCGCCTCACCGTCGCGACCGCCCGTTGGCCCGAATTCACCGCTGACGGCCAGGCGACCGCCGATTCTGACTTCGCCACCGAGCTGCACAACTTCGACATCACCGACCCGAAGCAGGCCAGCTACACCGGCTCGGGTGCTGTCCCCGGCTATCTGCTCAGCCAGTACAGCCTGTCTGAGCACAACGGATATTTGAGGGCTGCCACAACCGCTGGCGATCCGTGGTCGGGCCAGGAGTCCGAAAGCATGATCACCGTCCTCGAAGAGCTCGACGGCAAGCTGGTGACCGTGGGTCAAGTCGATGGTCTCGGCAAAGGCGAGCGCATCTTTGCCGTGCGATTCATGGGCGATGTCGGTTACGTCGTCACCTTCGAACAAATCGATCCGCTGTACATCGTCGATCTCAGCGATCCCACCAACCCGAATGTCACCGGCGAACTGAAGATCCCGGGCTTCTCGACCTACCTTCACCCGATTGATGACGGTCTACTCCTCGGCGTTGGCCAAGATGCCACCGACGAAGGGTTCACCACTGGCGGCCAGGTCTCTGCCTTCGATGTCAGCGATATGAGCAACCCGCTGCGGGTGGACCAGCTCGACCTCGGAGCAGACTCACATAGCTCGGTCGATTGGGACCCTCGAGCATTCACCTGGTGGGGCCCGGAGCGCATCGCCTTTGTGCCCGTTAGCTGGTGGCGCTGGAACGACACCGACCAGACCGAGGACAACGGCAGCCAGGTTGTCGTTGTGGCCATCGATGCCGACGGCAACCTGGTCGAGCGAGGTCGCATCGGCCACCCCGTGAACAGTGAATGCGAGCGCTACGAGACCAGCGTTGAACTCGAAGAAGAACTCGCTGAATCACCCCCACTCGAACTCGACGATCTGGAGGATCGCGAGGATCCCGAAGCAATCGACGCAGAAGCTGATCTCGTGACCGAGGGGCGCGAAGCCGCCCCGGCGGACGAAGAGCCGGCCACGATCGTCGCCCCGAGTTCACCAGTGGAGCCCGACTACTGCTGGAGCTACCAGCCAGAGATTCGGCGCAGCGTGATCATCGGCGACACCGTCTACACGGTGTCGGAGGCCGGTGTGCTGGCCAGCCACCTCAATGACTTTTCCGACATCACCTGGCTCGCAACGAACCAATAGCAGGCAGCAAACCGAAGCTGACTGGACGTCAGCTACTGGTGAGCGTCGATGCCCTAGCGGGCGTCGGCGTTCACCGCGAACGGAACGATCTCACCGGCCAGCGCCAGCACAACCTGCTCAGCAATACTGACGCCGGCTTTATCCTGAGCCTCGACGGTAGAGGCCCCGAGGTGTGGCGTAACGATGACGTTCGGCAGTTCGAACAACGGCGACTCGGTTGTTGGCTCGTTCTCGAACACGTCAAGCGCCGCCGCTCCGACTTTGCCCGACTGGAGGCCTTCCAGCAGAGCGAGTTCGTCGACGATCCCGCCACGAGCGACGTTGATGATTCGAACCCCGTCCTTGGCCTTGGCCAGGAACTCGCGACCGATGAGCCCAACAGTCTCCGGGGTCCGAGCCACGTGGCACGTCACGATGTCGGCCTCGGCGGCCAAGGTGTCGAGATCAACGAGATCCACGGCCATGTCGACGATTGAATCGTCGGCGATGAATGGGTCGTAGGCCACGATGCGCATGCCGAACGCCAAAGCTCGGTCGGCGACCAGCTTGCCAATCCGACCAAGGCCGACGATGCCCAGGGTCTTCTGGTGCAACTCCATGCCCGTCCATTTCGAACGCTCCCAACGCCCTTCACGGAGCGCTGCGGCGGCCTGCGGTGTATTGCGAGCCTGAGCCAGAATGAGGGCCATGGTCTGCTCGGCCGCCGAGACAACGTTGGACTCCGGAGCATTGGCCACGAGCACACCCCTTTCAGAGGCTGCATCGACGTCGACGTTGTCGAGGCCAACTCCGGCTCGTCCCACGATGACGAGATCAGTGCCGGCGGCGAGGACCTCTGCGGTAACGGTCGTAGCAGACCGGACAATAAGACCGGCAGCACCAGGGATCGCCTCAACGAGCTCTGCAGGCGAGAGCCCATACCGAACGTCGACGTTGTGACCTCCCGCTCGGAGCTTGTCCAAACCTGTGTCGGCGATCTCTTCGGTTACCAGGACCCTAGCCATGCGCCTCATCCTAGGGTTACAAGGTGGACACACCGATTGTGATTGTTGGCGCAGGACTCAGCGGGCTGGTCGCGGCCAGGACGCTTCTGGACGAAGGACATCGGACGCTCGTCGTCGACAAGGCGAGATCGGTAGGCGGCCGCCTCGCAACCCGTCAGATAGGGCCGGCGACGCTCGACCACGGGGCACAATTTTTCACGGTGCGGAGCGACGAGTTCCGCCACCATGTCGACAGCTGGATCGACGCTGGCATCGTCGAATCCTGGTGCGAGGGGTTCGACCAGATCGATGGTTATCCGCGATATCGGGTCAACGGCGGCATGAGCCAGCTGGCGAGACACTTGGCCATAGGTCTCGACGTTGTCGCCGGGGTTCGGGCCCAATCGATCATCTTCGATGGTGAGGGCTGGGTTGTCAGCTACGACGGAGGCTCGCGAGTGCCCGACCAGGCCAGTGGCCTCATAAGCACGGCGCCGGTTCCGGAAACACTTGCGGTGCTTGCTTCGGGTGGGGTTGGCCTCGGCCAACACCGCGACGGATTAGAGGCCTTGCGCTACCACCGCGTCATTGCCCTGCTTGTCACCACCGCAACGTCACCGGACCTGGGCCACGCCGGCGCCCTCCAGCAGCCAGATCACCCGACATTCAGCTTTGTCGCCGACAACGCACAGAAAGGCATCAGCGCCACACCGGCGTTGACATTTCACACCAGCCATGAGCTTTCGGCAGAGCTGTGGGATCTTGACGACGCTGCCATTCAAGCTCGGCTCGTACCCGAGGCGGCCACGGTGGCCGGGGTCAGCCCTGACGATTTTGGGGACGTCCAGATAAAGAAGTGGCGGTATAGCGGCCCGGTGGTGCCATGGCCCGAGCGGTGTCTGATGCTTCGAGAAGACCCGGCGCCGTTGGTGATGGCCGGCGATGCCTTTGGGGGCCCGAAAGTTGAGGGCGCCTTTCTCTCCGGTCGGGCTGCTGGCATAGCTGTTGCGGATCTGTTGAGCTGAAGCAAAACCTGGCCGTCGGCGCGCGCTATCGCACCGTTCACCTGCCGGTGACAGGGGAAACGCTTCAGCTACGGGTGACGGGGAAACAGTTGCCCGAATCGAGAGATTCGAGTGTGTGGGATGACGTGGCAACCCGACCGCAGATCACCTGGATGTCAGTGTCTGCCCACTTGACTGACTCATAGACGGGCGTGAGGTCCCAGACCTGCCAGTTGCCACCTCCCGTCGAGGCATCACCACTGAGGCCAGCGGTGACCGGATCGGACTGGTCGCCATCGAAGAAGTGCACATGGAAGCCACCCCCGGCGTTGAACACGCTGCCGCCATTCTCTGAGATGAACCCGGCAGTCAGCTTGGTGCCATCGAAGGTCACCGAGGTGATACAAACCCATCGAGGCTGCGACATGATCAAGTCGCTGCATTGCGCTGATTCCGGGAGAACGGTGAGCCCATCGGTATTCACCGTCTCAATCCCGTCGACGCTCCCGGCAGCTTCCTCAAGATCAGCTAGCTCGCTGTCGCTGTTGAGATTGCCAACAAGTTCCACCGTCGAGCCATCGAGCTCGGCCGTCACACCCTCACCAAAGGCCCTGATTGCTGCGGTGACATCAGCCAAAATTTCGATATCGGTGCGCAGCGCTCCGACGGCACTGGTTGATGTCTCGGCTTCCGGCACTTCGGTGGTCGACGGAGTCTCCTCCTCCGCTTCAGATGCTTCGTCGCCTGCCGCTTCAAATTGCGTAGTGGAAGTTGAAGCATCGTCGGTTCCGCCACCCCTGGAGAGTAAATAGCCGCCAACGCCCAGAACCACGAGCACGACGGCCCCGATAGCAGCGAGTAGCGGTGCGCGGCTTCCGGAGGATCCTGACGTCGATGCAGCCAACGGCTCGGCTACCGCTGGTGCCACGGTGGCCGGAACGCTCGATGCCGGCATGTTGGTGGGGACCACGGGGATGGCAGGGGTGGCCGCCGGCGCACCGGGGGCGCTCATCGGGCCGTCTCCGACGCTGGTCGGTGTTGGATCTGGGCCGGGCGTTGGAGCCGGGTCTGGGACCACGGTGTGCGGAGTCGGCGGGGTGACCGGTGCAGCAGCCTGGGGCGGCATAGCCGGCTGAGGCGCTACTGCTTGCGGAGCCGCAGTCGCGGCGGGAGGTGCTGGCGGCGGTGTCGGGGGCGCTGCCGGCGAGGGCGCTGCTGGCGAGGGCGCTGCTGGCGAGGGCGCTGGTGTCAGGGGCGCGGGTATCGGGGGCGCAGCCGCAGTGCTGTCGCCCTGGGCCGCAGCAATCGAAGCCCCGAGAGCAATGGCATGCTTCGGGTGGGCATCGACCGCGACCGGTCGGCCCAGCTCGGACGACACCATTTGCGAGATCAAGGGAACACGGCTCGATCCGCCAACGAGCAGGACTTTCGAAACATCATCGGGCCCTACCCCGGCCGAACGAAGTGCCCGCCGAAGCGCTTCGATGCTGTCGACCAATGAAGGCCGAATAAGCCCTTCGAATTCACCTCGGGTGATGCGCACTTCGGTCTGGAGGCCTGGCAACAGCACAGGGATGGTGGCGTCGGTGTCAGACGACAGCGCCTCTTTTGCGTCGACGCAGTCCTGACGAAGACGGGCGACGGCCGAGATGGTGGTGGGGTCGTCGTGATCGAGCTCCTCGATCACCCCGTCGAGGGCCCGAACGACATGAGCGAACACGGCGGCGTCAAAATCGATACCACCGAGGCGTTCGATACCTTCCGGCTTGCCGATGATCTCGAATCCGGCATCGGTGCGCCGCAAGACCGCAGCGTCGAACGTGCCGCCGCCGAGGTCGTAGATCGCCAGAACCTCGCCGGGGTCAACCCGTTCCTGGGTCGCGTACGAAATGGCAGCCGCCTCAGGCTCGGTAAGGAGTGTGACGTTCGCTGGATCGAGGTCGGCCAACTGAAGGGCTTGACGCAGTAAGTCGTGCTTGTACTCACCCCAATTGGCAGGGTGGCTCACGGCAACTCGGTCGGGTTCTCCACCCTCGCCGGCCGCAACGTCATCCAGAACAAACCGGAGCAGCCGAGCCATCAAGGCTTCAGCTGAATAAGGCGAACCCCCGACGATAATCGGCGTGGTGTCGCCCAGGCGACGCTTGAACTCGCGAGCCACTCGCTCGGGCTCAGTTACGGCCCTGCGAACCGCGGCATCGCCCGTGAGAATCGTTTCATCTTCTCGCAGGAAAACGACCGAAGGAATAGCGGCCGACCTGTCACCGAGAGAGAAGATCGTTGCCCTGCCATCGCGGAACACCGCGGCAGCGGTGTACGTCGTACCAAGATCAATCCCGACGTGATAGCTCAAGCCCGTTTCCCTCCGTTTCGCCCTCCATTGGGCCGTCGACGCAATGATAGGGCTGCGATCAGCGGCTCGCGTGAGTGCAGCCGGCAACCGCTCCGGGGGCCTATAGGGGAATCCCCCGATTCCCCAAGGCGACGAATGCCCTACTGTTTGTATTGTGACTATTCGAGAGACCATCGACGGTCTGATGACCGACCCGAGCGAACAGGCCGCCTTTCAGGGCGATCGAGCCGCGTACATGGCCGAACACGACCTCGGTGACGTCCCAGAGACACTCATCGACACCGCGTTCGTGCACTTCGCAGACACTACATCGATTGAAAACGCCGATGCCCTTGCTCCGGTAGTTACCCGGGTCGGGCCCGTTCCCTTCGAGGAGACCGATCTTCCCGACGGCATCACCAACGAGCTGGGAGAGGACGACCCGCCGGACCCGTGGGCCATGCTCACGTTCGACACGTCTACCGAGATCATCGAGGGCGACGGCGAGACCGATCCAGCCGACCTCGATGACACTCCAGGCCTTGAGGCCATCGAGGTTGTGCCCGACGTCAACAGCGAAGCAGGTTTCGGTGAGGGCGATGCACACATCGGTGAAGGATTCGATAGCACCGATACGGGCGACGACCCCTTCTTCGACGATAACGACATGGTCCACGACATTGCCGAAGAGGCCGAAGGGGCCGATTCGCTGCCCGAACCGACAGCCAACGCGTCCGTCGAATACGACTACGACGCCGACTTTGCTGACGATGTTGCCGCCTTCACCGACCCGACAGATGACGCCAGCGCCGAAATCGACCCCATCGACCTGGGGTTTGATGACTAGCGGTCGACGAACGGCCCAGTAGCGCCGAGCCTCAGGCGGTGATGAGACCCTCGAGGGTTCGAATCACTACACGAGCTGCCGTCACCAAATCCAGCGAAGTCAGCGGGTTCTCGGCCTTGCGCTGCCACCTCGACAGCGACTCGATGGCCGCCGTTCGAAGCTCATCAGGTGTGGCTGTGTCGTCGAGTCCCAAGCGCTGCCATGGAGCAGTACCTCCCGAACCCAGCAACTGTTCGACCTCGGCCAGATCGGTCGTCTTGCCCTTCACCCAGCCGCTTCGGACGGCGGCCATTGTGGTGAGCTCGTTAAAGGGGTGAGCACCGGCCATGATCTGCTCAATGCTGGCCAGCAAGGTGGCGACGCCGTCGACCGCGGGATGTTCGGTACACAAGCGCTCGACCGCCAGCAGCGCCGATCGGGCCTTCAAGACTTCGGATCGATCCATGAAGAGCGTCGACAAAATCGTCTGAAGATTGTTCAGTCCGCTGCGGGCGATGAGTTCGTCGGACAGCTCAGCGCTCGACTCGCACACGTTGCGCCGCAACAGGGCAAGCGACAAACGCACACCGAATAAACCGAAACGACTCAGTAGCTGTTCGCGTTCGAGCGAAGTGAGTGGAGTCTCCGGTCGGGCCTCGACGAATCGATCGGCCGACAAGAGATACGGTTCGAGGTCAGCTTCGGGGAAATCCGCAAGTTGGCGTAGGGCCTTGAACTCCCACTCGGTGAGCGTCTCAGCACTTTCGGCCAGAAGGCCGGCAACCGGAACCACGATCTGAACGAGACGTCGGAGTCTTCCATCGTCGCCGTAGCGGGTGGCGATCTTGTTTGCTGAGGCCATGGAGTCGAGACGACCAGCCCCGATCTCGTCGGCCCGCGACAACACAGCGACTGCGTTCACGGGATTCGGCTGAGAGACCGTGGTGTCGTGAAAGGCCTCGAGGAGATTGAGGTCAGAGGCATGGATGTGTTTCATGAGGTACAGCACGGCATCAGCCGGAGTCTCGTCCTCCTCCGGATCGAGAAACTCGAAAGCCCGATTGGCAATGCCCTCGCTGAGCGACCCGACACCGGGTGTATCGATAAGGGTCATCGTCCGCAGACTCAACGAGGGCCAACTGACGTCGATACGTTCGAAATCAGTGGCGTCGGCTCCGGCCAGATCGACTTCGATCGCACCATCGTCGCGGTGAAAGCGGGCTTGGGTCGGCTCACCGCCCCCGACCGGATGAAGCAGCACCTGATAGGTGTGGCCGTCGCGATACCACGTGACGATCTTCGTGCACTCGCCGGTATCGGTCGGAGCCAGCCGCTCACCAACCAGGGCATTCAGCAACGTCGACTTTCCGGCCTTGACCTTGCCGGCGATCGCTACCCGAAGAGGACCGTCGAGACGTTCCTTCACCAATGCCAGTCGTCGAGCCTCGGGCAGAGCGCTGAAGACCCTCTCGGCATCAGTAAGAACCGCCCGGACATCGTTGATCAGCGAACTCATGCTTTCGGGGCCACCAACGTTTGGACCTCGTCGCGAAGACCTTTAATTCTTGCGAGTTCGGCGTCGACGTCTTTCAACCGCTGCGCTCGTTCGGTAACGCTCCTCTTGGCCACGTCGTTGGCGGCCTTGAGCGCCTCGGCCGTCGACTTGTGTAGCTCCTCGGCTCGAGAGCTGTAGTGGTCGCGCATCTGGCGTTGAATCCTACGCAAGGTGTCGCGGCTATCTTTGTTGACCTCGAAACTGACCTCGTCACAGTACCGACGAACAGAGTTTCGGGCCTGGGCTCGCCGTTGCGTGAGCTGGCGCTCCTTTTCGTCCTTCAGGGTCTTGCGGCCCATCAACAGGCCGATAGCGGTACCGCCAGCCGGTACCCACAGAACCGGCAGAATCAAGCTGCCAACCAGACTGAACATCAGAAACCCGGAGTAGCCGCCGCGAAGCATCGTGAGGCCCTTGGCTCCCGCTGTTGCTCCTTCCAAATTAGCGTCGGGATCGGCCCCAACCCGAGCCAGAACGGCCGTTGGGTTATGAATATCGAG
Source organism: Acidimicrobiales bacterium (assembly GCA_047638695.1). Classification (GTDB taxonomy): domain Bacteria; phylum Actinomycetota; class Acidimicrobiia; order Acidimicrobiales; family SZUA-35; genus JAHECQ01. The sequence continues at coordinate 25,424 of JBLINY010000036.1, forward strand.
GCCCTCCAGGAGTTCACCCCCAGCCAACTCGAAGTGACTCGAGACTTCCTCGCTGAGTCCGCCCGCTCGCTCGGTGAGATATCGGTAGTTCGAGACCACGTCGTAAGAGACGCGATTGACGAGCCACGGCTCGAATTCAGCCCAGGTATCGAGCGGATCAGAGTTGGCGATAGCCGCATCAGCCTCAGCCGTGATCGTCCGAATCCGCTGCCGAAAGTCAAAGTCGATGTCGGCGTTCAGATCAGCAACACCGTCGGTGAGTGTCGTGCTCCATTTGGCCAGGGCACCGCGAAGCTCCTCCGAACGGCCCTTCGTCTGCTCGAGCTTGTTCACTATCTCCGCCGCGTTCTCCGGATCGTTCAGCGCTGAGCGTTCCGCTTCAAACTGGCCGGCCAGCTGATCACAGACGCCAACCAAATCCTGGTGGGCTCGACGCCGAAGCACCTTGGCTGCACCGCCGACCACATCGGTGTTAAGCGTTCGAACCAGTTCGGCAAAGCCAGACTCGGCATTGAGCTCGCGGTCGTTGCGTCGGACCGCCTCGGTTCGCAGCAACGACGAGACCGGGATGATCTGAAGTGAGAACCCCTCGTTGCGAAGGTGACCCTGGTTGAGCTCGAGTACTCGTCGCCACGCGGGGTAGAAGTCGGTTTTCGTCATCAGGCACACGACCTGAGGGCAAAGATCGCTGGCCTGCTTCAAGAAGTCGATCTCAGCTCTGGTGAACTCCTGTGAAGCATCACTGATGAACAATGCCGCATCGGCCACTGAGAGGGCGCCAAGGGCGGCAGTTGCATGGGCCGACCCCAGACCGCCAACGCCCGGCGTGTCTACCAGGACCAACCCGTTGCCTAAAAGCTTACGGGGCAGCTCGATCTCGACGCCCTTCACGGCCAGACTCGGGTCGCCCGAACCCAACTCGGTGGCGTACTTCGGCACTTCCTCGAACGGAATCGGGAATTCCGATGCCTCCGACGCCGGCGCGTCGATCGGCGTTGTGAAGGCCTTTGCCTTTTTCTCGTCGCCGTAGCGAATCACGGTAGGAACGGCGGTGGCGATGTCGTCGTCAACCGGACAGACCTTGGCGTTAACCAGCGCGTTGATCAGCGAACTCTTACCTTGCTTGAACTCACCGACCACCACGACCTGCACATCGGGCTTGCCCACGTTACGGCGAAGTCGTTGAAGGCGGTCGGCCAGATCAGGTCGCTGGTAGGCGGTAGCGGCCTGCACTCCGAGGTCCAGGACCTTGGCAATGTCGGCGTTGCCGTTCCCGTTCGATCGGTTCTTTGCAGGCGCACTCGTCGAGGGGGCGCTGGCATCACTCATGAGGTCAATCCATAGCAGAAATTAGGCGGTCTCATCGACCGGGGCAGAAGGCGAAAGGGCCCCGGGGGGGTATCCCCGGGGCCCGTTTCGTCTATGCGGTTGTGTTGCTCAGCTCAGCAGGCCAAGTCCATGTCTTCGACCTCGACGATGTCGATTTCAACGTCTTCGAGCTCGATCTCGGTGCTGTGATCGTCCTGGTCGTTCAGGCTGTTGTCCTGGAACGAGTCGTTGATCTCCTGCGTCGTGCTGCTCGTCTCGGTCTGGGTGATGTCATCATCCGAGGTCTGCGTGCTCGTATCGTCGTCGGAGATAGTCACATCGTTGTCTTGGCTAGCGTCGATGTGGCTCTCGGTGGTTTGCTGTGTTCCCGAGCCGAAGTTGATGTCTCCGTCGCCGCTACCGCCGCCGACGGTGGAGTCGTTGGCCACAGCCTGGTGGCCGGAACCAAAGTTGCCGGCATTGTCTTGGCCCTGCACCGTTGCGTTGTTGTCGCCGACTACAGCGTCGCCACCGTGGGTGTCGACATCGACCTGCTCGTTGGAGTTGACGTTACCGACGCCGCCCTGTGCGGTACCGCCGCCGCTGGAAGAGACGTCCTGGTCGTTGATGGTGCCGCCTTCGGTGGCGATCTGGTTGTCGCTGACGTTTCCGTCGGCGATCACGCCGCTGTTGGAGCCAGTGTTGATCGGAGCGCTGTTGTCGCCACCGACCTGCACCGCTCCATCACCGCTGTTACTCTGGACCGTGCCGTGGTTGTCGCCATCGATGGCGGATGAGCCGTCGCCGGTCACCACTGGACCTTCGATGTCGTCACCGGCGGCCACGGCGCCGTCACCGGAAGCAACTACGGTGGTTGTGTCGATCTCGAGGTCACCCTCGACGTCACCGTCAACCGTGATTTCGGTGCTGTTGTCGTAGTCGTTGTTGGTCTCGTAGGTGGTTACGTAGTGGTTCACGTTGGCCGGGATGTAGTCGGCAGGAGCAGCGGCAGGGGCAGCAGCGCCACCCGAAGCCGCAGCAGTAGCAGAACCGCCGCCTGAGGCCGCAGCAGCAGCTTGACCGCCGCCGCTTCCACCGGTCGAGCCAGCAGCTGACACCGAACCCTGGGGCGAGCCGGCCGGTGCGCTGGGGGCAGGGCCTGTGGGGTAGGGGGCCTGCTCCATCATCATGACCTGAGTCTCGGCCGGGATGTTCAGCGTGTTGCCGACGTTGTAAACCGCTTCGGACATGTCGATTTGGGTGAGGTCCTGGTCGGCGCCCTGGCTGCTGCAGAAGTCATCCCATGAGGTTGCGGACTGATCTTGGGTGGTTGTGGCCTGGAATTGCTCGGTGAGCCAAGCCTGGAACTTGTCCTGGATGCTCATGTCAGCGTCGTTCATGTAATCGCTCATTTTGGTTTCCCTCCATAGGTGGGGTTTGTTTGGTTGGTTGGTTGGTTGGTTTCCCTTGCAACACCCAACCTATGGCAGGCGGGGTTTGCCAGAATCGGGGAACTCCCCGGTTCCCCTGGGGGAAGAGTAGGGGATCGCATTCTACGGCGTCACCGAATCAACCGCGCATAGCGTTTGTGCTGGTCAGAGGGCCTAGATGGAGCCGAACGGACTAACCGGCAGCCTCACGGATAGTGGCCAAAAGCTCGGCTCGGGTGCCTGCGCCCAGCTTCTGACGGATTTTCGCAACGTGATGTTCGACCGTTTTGGGCGAAATGTAGAGCTGGGCACCGACCTCTTTGTGCGTACGACCCTCGGCAACCAGTTTGGCGACGTCGGCCTCACGTTCGGATAGACCGAGCGCGACCAGGCCATCCTCACCCGCGAGATCGGACGGCTCGACCACGAAGGTTCGAGCCTGTTCCAACAGCCGACGGGCAGCCTGAGCGTCGGAAGAGTCCAGAGCAGCCTGGCCGACCATCCGCGAGGCGTCCCACGGCTCACCGACGTCGGCAAGTTGACGGGCAACGTCGGTGACGTCGGCTTCATCGGCCGACTTCGTGGCGATCGCGGTCCACACCCGGCCAGCTGCGATTCGAGCCAACGAGCGGCGATCGGATGACTGCATATCGGCCAGTGCGCCCGCCTTTGAGGCCACGGCCTCTAGATCATCCACCGAAAGAGCCAACTGGAGTTCCAACCAGGCACCCCCGACAGGCGCTGGCCCCGCAGCGGGCAGACTCTGACACTGCTCGAGAACAACATCTACGATGGGCTGCACCCTCGTCATGTGGCCAAGACGGGCGCCGGCGGCCAACAACTCGGTGAGGGGATCGAGCAACAGCCAACTCGGAGAGTGTCTGACGAGAACCGGGTCAGCTCGACGCCACGCCTCGCGGAGGCGGGCCGTGTCGCCCGATCGCCGGGCCAGACCGGCATCGAGGGCGGCCAGGAGGAACCGGTCGCGCTGAGCCCAGCCTTGGCCTTCCCCGGCACGAACAGCTACGAGGGCGTCCGAATAGCGACCATCAAGCATTCGGGCATAGGCCAGGAGGTTTCTATGCGCGGTCTGCTCACCCGGGCCGCCACTGAGATTCTCCGCGGCCAACGAAAGAAGATCGTCCGCTGCCAGCAGATCACCGCTGAGGATGCTGGCGAGCGCGGCGAGCAGATGAGGCGTGCCGCCGAGTGGAATATCGGGCCGCAGCCGATCGAAATCGTCGCAGGAGATCGCCAAACCGCCGAGAGCGGCAGCAAGTTCGCCACGAGCCAGCTCGGTGATGCTCGAACCAAGTCTGGCAACGAGTTCGAGCAGCGGAGTGGACGGCAGGTCGGGCAACGTAACGTCGAGTCGGCCCTGTGCCGCCGCAGCGAGCGCGATCAGACATGCACCGAGATCCCCCTCGAGGGCACGATCGGCGGCCGCCGACCAGCGCAGATCGCGGAGATCGAGTCCGAAGCTAACCAAAAGCGACCGTTCGTTAGCCCCTGTGCCCAGAAGATCGAGCTGCACCGCAGCCTCAGGAGAACCGAGATGGAACAACGCCTCGGCCTTCACAGCACCAAGTTCGGACGCATCGACACCGGTGCCTTCAGCCTGATGCAAAAGATCGAGTGCTCGAGCAGGATCGCTGGTGCGCAGTCGCACGGCCGAGCCGAGCAAGGCCAGGCCGGCCTCAGCCGTCTCGGCCGAGCCCGCCAACAGATGCTCATCGGCCTTCTCCGGGCTCTTCACACCCAACACAACAGCTAGGCGGTCATGGATGGCCTCGACAGCACCGGTGGTGAGATCAGACAGTACTGCGGCTGCAATCAGCGGAAGGACGTGACCATCGCTATCGACCAGGCCACCCGCCCGGATGCCACGCTGGGCTTCGTCGGCATCAACATTGTCAGGCAAAGCCTTGGCTGCATCGCCCAGCTCGATCTCGTGATCGACGACGAGCACCCGCACGAGTTCCGTGGCCGCGTCGCCCGACCGCTCGACTCGGCGGATGACGGCATCGATGAGCGCCTCTGGGATATTGGCAACGTCTCCGCCCCATCCGCTAGCCGCGGCGTCAACAGCCAGGGCGGGCGAACCGCCGGTTGCTGCGTGGATCCGCTCGACCAACTCACCGCCCGCCGCCCGGCCGCCATCGCCGGCGATCAACGGAGCGATGTCGTCGATGTCGAGCGGGCCAAGGCGGTCGGCGGCACGTACCTCAGTGAGAGCATCGTCAAACAAACGCAACAGCGGTGTTCGGGGCCAAGGCCGGCGACTGGCCCAGATGGTGACCTTGGCCAGGTTGTCGACCAGCAACTGCAGGGCGGCTTCGGTGCACCACTGCAAGTCATCGACCACCAGGACATCGGGTTGATCGGCCAGCGCCTCGGTCATGGCGTTCTCGTCCGGAGGGCGCAGGATGCTGCCGGTCAGCGTCGCAGACGTCCGACCCTCGAGATCAGTCTCAGCCCACTGTTGAAGAGTGAACGAACGGCCAGAGCCACCGGGTCCGATAACTAGTCTGTGGTCAGGCACGCACGATCTCCGCCAGGCCTCGGCTCATCTCGCACCCCGGCCCCTCACTGTGTTGCACCCCCCCATGATGACCCAATCTTGGGCCAATGTCGCCCTCCCGGACTTTTACTGCCACGACGTAGCAGTGGTGCCAGTTTGACCCGGTTTGCACACCTATGCGAGAAACGTCTGATCATGGTCGATTCGCTCAATCACCAGTGGTTTGGCACCAGGTCAGCTCCTCGTGACCCCTGCATCGTGCTGCTGCACGAGGGATTGGGGTCGGTCTCAACCTGGGGAGCCTTCCCGGCTGCTCTGGCCGAGTCGACGGGCCTCCCCGTGCTCGCCTACGACCGGCGTGGCTATGGCCTCTCAACGGCCCATCCACCTCCGTGGCCACCCAATTTCATGGAACTAGAGGCCGTACAACTGACCGATGTGCTGCGCACCGAGGGCATCACCCAGCCAATTCTGGTTGGCCACAGTGACGGTGGCACCATCGCACTTCTCTACCCGAGCCGAAACGCCGACTCAAGGGGCGACGGAAAGTCTGGCGGCCCGGCACCTCTCGGAATTGTCGCGTTGGCCGCTCATCTGTTCGTCGAACCCGTGTGTGTGGCCGCCATCGAGACCATGCGACGAGACCAAACCGAGACCTTCCATCGGATCCTCGCACCTCACCACGACGACCCAGCCGCCGTTTTCGAAGGCTGGAGCGAAGTGTGGGTCTCGCAGCGTTTCCGGCAGTGGTCTATTGATGATCAGCTGGGCGCAGTGAAATGCCCAGTTCTGGCCTTTCAGGGCCTCGACGATCAGTACGCCACCAGAGCACAGCTCGAACGCATCGAGGCAGCCGTCTCGGGGCCGATCGAGCTCGTCGACGTACCCAATTGTGATCACTGGCCTCATCGCGAAGCAACGACCGACGTCCTCGCCAGAATCTCCGCATTCTGCGCAGCACTCTCTGACTGAAGCCCAGCTGACTGAAGCCCAGCTGACTGAACACGGCTCTCTCTCAACACCCTCCCGGGGTCAGCATCACCAGCATGATCGTGGCGCAGATAGCGTGCACGGGTGACCGTATCCGTCCTTGATGAACCGGCAAGTATGGTTCCGAAGCGGGCCTGGCGGGCATTGGCAGTCGGGGCTGCAGGCTATGTGCTCTTTGGTTTCAACTCAACCGCGACTAATCTGGGCTTCGGTGCCATCTCCGACAGTTTCGAGTCGGCTAGCGAAGGCACGCTTTCCTGGGTTGCCTCCGGTTACTTCATTGCCACAGCCGCCTTTCTTCCCCTCGGAGGCCGACTGGCCGACCGGGTCGGCCGCAGGAAGATCTTCAACATCGGACTGGCCGGATTCACCGCATCAGCCATCCTTTCGGCCGTGGCACCCACAATCTGGCTGCTCATTGCGGCCCGAGTAGCACAGGCCATCTCGGGCGCCATGGTGATTCCGTCGTCGCTCGCAATGGTGTTGCCCGAATTTCCGATCGCTCGCCGCAGCTCGGCGGTCGCGTACTGGGCAGCCTCAGGCCCGCTCTCGGCTGCTGTCGCGCCAAGCACCGCCGCCCTGCTACTCGACGCCACCAGTTGGCGGTGGCTGTACTTCCTCAGCGCTCCGCTGGCTGCGACCTTCCTTGTCCTGTCGATCATTTTCGTTTCCGACACGAAGGGCGATGACGACGGCAAACGACTCGACCTCGCAGGCACTGGGCTGGCGGTTGGTGCTGTTGCCATGCTCATCGTCGGTATCAGTCAAGCCAACTCCTGGGGCTGGGGAAGCTGGGCCACCATCCTGGTGATCTTCGAGGCACTGGCTATGGGCGTGCTTTTTGTTGTCCGTTCGGCGAACCACCCCGCTCCCCTGGTGAATCTCACGCTCTTTCGTATTCCTGAGATCGCCATCGCCAATCTGGCCAACCTGTTCATCTCGGTGACTTCGCTGTCGATTTGGCTTATCTGGCCATTGTGGCTGGGGCGTGTGTGGGGCTATTCGACCGCTCAGATCGGTCTGGCCATCACCATCGGCCCGGTGTTCGCAGGCCCCGCGGCAATCTTGGGAGGAAAGCTGGTTGAGAAGTACGGGCCTCGGTGGTTGATGATCATCGGCACCGCGATCTCGACCGCGGCGGTGCTCTGGAGCTTCTTCATGCTCGGCACCGAATCCAACTATGTGGTGTCGTTCATGCCATCGGTTGCCGGATTCGGTTTCGGCTGGGGCCTCTCGAATCCCTCCATGAACAGCTGGGCGTTGGCCCACGCGCCACAGGACTTCTTCGGTGAGGTGAACGCCTCCTTCAACACATTGCGAAACTTGGCCGCTGCGATCGGCACTGCGGCAGCGATCGCCATTGTTGGTGCCGCCGACCGCCCCGACACGCTGCAGGCTTACCAGCGGGCCAACCTGTTCTTCGCATTCTGGGTTGGGCTGTCTTGTCTGACGGTAACCGTTGGGACGTTCTGGCTGGCTAGGCGTCCAGCGACGTAGAACCGCCAACCAGAATGGGTCACGGTCGCTAAAGGCCGACCGCTCCCTCGATTGGATCAATCGGGTCAGCAGGTTGAAAGTCGAAGACTCTGCCGTAGAACCACAGCTCGGCCTCTAGCGATCGAACGATGTTCTCGGCCTGACGAAAGCCATGCTGCTCGCCCTCGAAATAAATGGCGGCGTGTGGAATTCCCTTGCTAGCGAGCGAGGCCACGATGGCCTCTGCCTGGTTGGGTGGGACAATCTCGTCTTCCGTGCCTTGCAACACCAGCAGCGGACAAGACAACTGATCGGTGTGATTGATCGGCGACCGCAGGTCATAGATCGCCTTGGCCTCGGGATACGGACCGATGAGACCGTCGAGGTAGCGGCTCTCGAACTTATGCGTGTCTGTGGCCAGCGCCTCGAGATCGGCGACCCCATAAAGACTGGTGCCGGCGGCAAAGACATCCGAGCCAGTGAGCGCGGCCAGAACAGTGAACCCTCCCGCTGATCCCCCCCGAATGGCCATGCGGTTGCCGTCAACCTTGCCAGCCTCGGCCAGTTGACTGGCAGCAGCGATGCAGTCTTCGACGTCGACAACTCCCCAGGCGTCATGCAACAACTGCCGGTACGCCCTCCCGTAGCCCGATGAGCCGCCGTAGTTCACGTCGACAACAGCGAAACCACGACTGGTCCAGTACTGGATCTTCAGCCCAAGTATCGGGCTGGCGTGGGCCGTCGGGCCACCATGCCCAATAACGATCAAAGGCGGGAGCTCGTCGGCTTCACCGGTCACATCAAGGCCAGTCGGCCGGTAGAGAAATGCGTGACATTGCCGGCCTCCCGCCGACTCGAAGTCGAACGACTCGGCAACGCTAAACCAGCGCGGGTCGACGCCGAGATCATCGGATGGCCGATGGTCGAACGTGTGACCCGAGGCTGCCAGCTCGACAACCAGTGGCAGGTCGATCTTCGTCTGAGCAACAACGACGACGGCATCGCCTGCCGTTGTCGCAAGCCCGGACACCGACACATAGGGGGAAGCAATGGGTGAGACGCGACCGTCAGCCTGCACCAGGGCCAGGCTGTCGGCTGCCTCACGGGTAACGATGGCCACGAACCGCCCATCGGACAGCTCGCTCCAGTGCTGGATGCCAAAGACCCAGGGCGGATAGCCGATGTCGGCATCGTCGAGCGCGGTAATGGCGTGATCAGTGGTGTCACCCGGATGCCACTGATGAAGATTCCAGTATCCAGATCGGTCGGTCGAAAAGACCAGTTGCCCACCCGCAGTCCAGTTGGCTCCGTGTACCGCTTCACCTGGGCCGCCAGCGACTAGTTGCGTGTTGCCGAGGCGGAAACCAGTGTTGGTGAAGACCGGTGCGGCACAGAGCTCGGTGCCGTCCCAGGGCATATTGGGATGATCCCAACGCAACCAGCTGAGCCAACGACCATCGGGAGAAAGCCGAGGCGCCATCACGAAATCGGTGCCACTCGCGATGACCTGAGGATCAGCCGAACCATCGCTCGGGAAGGCAACGATTTCGTTGACGACCTCGGCACCGTCGCCGCCGTGGCGTTCCTGCACGGCCACAATCCACTCGCCGTCGGGAGACTCTTGGCCATCGGCGTAGCGAAGCTGGTGCGTCTCTACCGGCTCGGGAGTAATGGCGACCGGTTCGGATCCGGTCACGAAACGATAGAGCCGCTGATCAGACCAGTTGCTGAAGTAGACGGCCTCGGCGCCCAAGAACCATGCTCCACCCCCATACTCGTGCACTCGGGTGCGGGCTGAGAATGGCTTGGGGAGCTGCTCTTCGGGCTCACTTCCGGCGGTGCGACGCACCAACACGACGCGACCCGCTTCGGCTGGCCGAAGCTCCGACCACCAGACTTCAGAGCTGCCGTCGGATCCAGTTCGGACCGCCGGCCCGCCAAGACCGACGCCGCCAGCGGCCACCAGCTCGGCCGAAATGGGGGAAGGCCACGAGCCGAAGGGGTGCGCGTTGGTCATCAGCCTTCGGCCAAGAGATCGGCGATACGACCCAACCCCTCGCCCAGATCGTCGTCGCCGAGAGCGAACGAGAACCGGGCGTATCCCGGGCTGCCAAAGGCCTCACCCGGAACGAACGCAACCTTCACTTCGTCAAGCACGACGTCAGCCAACTGCAAGGTCGAACTGATCTTGTGGCCGCGAATGGTGCGGCCGATAACGCCCTCGAGCGACGGGAAGGCGTAAAAAGCCCCTTCGGGCATCAGACATTCGACGCCCACCATGGCGTCGAGCATCGAGTGCATGTTCTTGCGACGCCGGTCGAAGGCATCGCGCATCTGCTCAACGGCGGTGAGGTCACCCGAGACGGCAGCCAGGGCAGCCCATTGCGACACGTTCGGAACGTTGGACGTCTGATGCGACTGGAGGTTCGTGAGCGCCTTAGCCATGTCGGGCGGGGCGATGATCCAGCCCACTCGCCATCCGGTCATGGCGTAGGTCTTGGCTACGCCATTCACGATGATGCAGCGGTCGGCCATCTCTGGAACCACCACCGGCATCGAATGAAACTCGTGGCCGTCATAGACCAGATGTTCGTAAATCTCGTCGGTAAGGACCCAGATGTCGTGCTCGGCGGCCCATTGGCCGATGGCCTCGACCTGCTCGCGGCTGTAGACCGCACCCGATGGGTTGGAAGGACTGACAAAGATCAGCGCCTTGGTAGCGGGGGTCCGAGCCGCTTCAAGCTGCTCGACCGATGCCTTGAAACCGCTATGGATGTCGGTTTCAACAACTACCGGTGTACCGCCTGCCAATCGAACAGGCTCGGGGTAGGTGGTCCAGTAGGGCGCAGGAATGAGCACCTCATCGCCGGGGTCAACAATTCCGGCGAGCGCGTTGTAGACCGCGTGCTTGCCGCCGACCGTCACGACCACCTGCGACGGATCGACCTGAAGGCCCGAGTCGCGGAGCGTCTTGGCCACGATGGCTGCCTTCAGGTCGGGGATGCCACCGGCCGGTGTATAACGATGACTTTTCGGATCTCGACAGGCGGCGACCGCGGCCTCCACGATGTAGTCGGGCGTCGCGAAATCAGGTTCGCCGGCACCGAACCCGATGACCGGCTCACCTGCAGCTTTGAGCGCCTTGGCTTTGCCATCGACCGCCATGGTCGCCGAGGGGGCGATGGCACCAACGCGAGCAGAAATTCGACCAGCCATTGTGAAACTCCGTACGAAATGGGATGCGAGCTGACATCCTGTCAAACCGTGAGCCAAACCACTCCCAATATTTCGATTCCCTCTGCGTTGTTGCCGTCTGACGGGCGCTTTGGCTCGGGTCCCTCGAAGGTTCGCCCAGAAGCGGTCGCGGCCTTGGCCGAGATCGCTCCGACCTACCTCGGAACCTCCCACCGCCAGGCAACCGTGAAGGACACCGTCGGTCGCCTTCGCGACGGCCTCTCGGCGCTGTTCGACCTGCCCGACGGCTGGGAGGTTGTCTTGGGCAACGGCGGGTCCACGATCTTCTGGGATGCCGCCACCTTTGGTCTGGTCGAAGCCCGTTCCCAACATCTTGTTTTTGGGGAGTTCTCGTCCAAGTTCGCGGCAGAAACCGATGCCGCTCCCTTCCTGGGCGACCCCCAGATCATCAGTTCCGATCCGGGCTCGCATCCAACCCCGGTCGGCAGCGACGACGTCGACTTCTACGCGCTCACTCACAACGAGACATCCACCGGGGTGATGGCCCCGATGAAGCGTCCCGCGGGGTCCACCGCCAAATCGTTGGTGGCGGCCGACGCCACCTCCGCAGCCGGCGCCCTTCGCTGGGACCCAGCCGAGGTCGACTGTTACTACTTTGCACCGCAGAAAGCGCTGGCATCCGATGGTGGCCTCTGGATTGCCTGTTGCTCGCCCGCGACGATCGAGCGAATTGGCGCAATCGAAGCTGGCCCTCGCTGGATCCCGGCTGGGCTGAACCTGGCCACGGCTTTGGACAACTCGACCAAGAATCAGACCTACAACACCCCGTCCCTCGCCACCCTCTTTCTGGCTGCGCACCAGGTCGAGTGGCTCAACAACAGCGGTGGCATGGACTTCTCGGCCGGGCGTTCAGAACAGTCAGCCCACATTCTCTATAGCTGGGCGGCCGCTTCGGGCTACGCGACGCCGTATGTCACCGAACCGGCTCAACGCAGCAACGTCGTCGGCACCATCGACCTCGACGACCGTGTCGAGGCCTCCACCGTGTCCGCCGTGTTACGGGCCAACGGTATTGTCGACACCGACTCGTACCGCAAGCTTGGCCGCAACCAGCTACGCATCGCTATGTTCCCGGCGATCGAGCCGACCGACATCGAAGCACTAACCGCCTGCATCGACTACGTAGTCGGCGAACTCAGCTGACCTTCCAACCAAGTGCTTTCAAGACTGAGTGCTTCTCAAGACTGA
>JBLINY010000037.1:0-36192 GCA_047638695.1 Acidimicrobiales bacterium
CGGTGGAGCGACGTGGTCAGCCTCGACGATGATGCGGTAGGCCGGCCCGCTCGAACGTGCATCGCCTCGTGTCATGCGTTGCCTCGTGTCATGCGTTGCCTCGTGTCATGCGTTGCCTCGTGTCATGGAGCGCGTCGTGTCATGGAGTGCGTCGGGAATGGTTCAGGACGTCTCGCCGGTTGTGATTGCGTCGTAGCGTGCAGCCGCGAGCTGCACACAGACGTCGACATCCTCCTCAACGAGGTGCCGACGCGCCAGCAGGGTTTCAGCGGCCGATCGGACCTGGGCGAGGTAAATGTCGCGGGTCGCATAGCGTTCGCCGATCGATGGCCGCGGGTCGTTGACCAGCTGGCGTGCGCCCGCATCCACCGTGAACGGGATAGTCGACCCCACGTACTCGAGGATCTGATCGGGTGCTCCCGTATCGGAATGTCGAGGGTTCCAGCCGGTGTGGGTGGCAACTGGCACTTCGACATCGGGCATTCGGATGCCGGCTCGCTCGTTGCCGCTGTTGTCGAGAGTCGAGACGACACAGGGGTAGGCGTCACCAGCCGGCATGGCCGGATAACTACCGATGCCATCGGCAGCACCCGAGCCGAGGTCGAGCGGTCGGATAGTTGACAAGGCGTCGGCGCCGGGCCGGGCCAGGTGTGGAATAGCGGCGACCTGACGCAGCACCTCCGGTCGGTCGGCTGCGGTTCCGTCTGACAGGCGGGGAATCGCATTCGGCGGCGGTTCGACGTCGTCGACGATCCAGTCGTGAAGGTTCATCAGCGCGGCTCGCATCAGCGGCGAATAGTCGATGACGTTGAAGTGGTTCCCGCCTTGGCTGCCGAAAATGCTCTCGGAAATCAACGGCAGGGTGCCAGAAGAATGCTGAGTCGATGAGAGCAGATAGCTCCGAGCTTCGGACGGCGGTTCGAGGTCAGATCCATCGTTTACGTCAGAATGCGTCAAGGAGGCGTCACCCCTCCAGTACTCCGAAGAGGTGTTGGTGTAGAAGATTTTGGGCACACAGCCGACGTGGCGCTGAAGGTCGAGCAGACCTGCCTGCTCACCCGAGTGGCCGTCGGTCTGGGGGTCGTCGGAGAACGGGAAACGGTGGCCGAAGCTAGGTGTTGGCTGCACTGACGGCTGGGCGCCCCGATGGTTGAACTCACCCCGACGGCCGCCAGCTATGTGGGCGAGGACACCGTCGTAGGCGGCAGTCCCGTCGTCTCCCCGATTCAGGCCGAGTTCGAGGAACGAGCGGAGGAACCGGCCGCACTGCGACTGACCCGTCACGATGAGGTGATCGAGTTCGCCCTCGGATGGACTGTGCCCTTGGCGCAGAAACGAGCCGAAGTCGCGCACGGCGAGCAAGCCCGCACCGGCCATACGGACCGGCGTCGTCTCGTAGATGAGGTCGTAGATCCGGCCCGGGTCGAAACCGCCATCGAGCCAGACGTGAGCGACATCGGGAACGGGATGGCCGCCTACATCGCGGGCGAATCGCCACGTTTCTCGTGCCACCTCGGCGGCTTGGCCCCAGAGCCGATCGCGAACGAGCAGACGGGCGTCGGTGTCGGCCACGTCGGCGGTAGGCAAGGGCGTGTGACCACCGAGCAATCCGACGTGATGGTCGGTGAGGGTGACCGCGTTCGCCCGTCGGTGAGGCTGGAGCCGTAGCTGGACCAGAGCGGACTCGGGGAGGCCGTCCTCGCCGAGAACCACGGGGGCGTCGAGTCCCATGCGTGCTGGGCTGCGGGGCACATCCCATTGCCAACCGCACCACGCCATGGTCCATCCCCGGCGAAGCAGGAAGCCGTCGCCCGGGTCAATCTCGTAGGTTGGTTCGGTGACAGCCGGAGACCGGTTGTAGATGTTGCCTGCAGTTCGGCGCCCTCGGTTGGGTACCTCAACAAGAGCGGTGCGGCTGCTCCGACGCACGTCGACTGGCCGGAGCAATGTGACGTCACCGTTGAAGCGAACCAAGCCGTCGTCGTCCTGCCCGACGAGCTTCAGATCGACGATGCCCTCGTTCTCGGTGGCCAGCGGGTCGACCGCGTACCGGGCGACTGCATCGACCCGTTCGTATGCCCCAACGTCGCCGAACGGTCGTCCGTCTCGGTACGGCGTTCTGTCAACAATTTCGAGATGCTCAACAACCACTCTTGGCCTTTCCCCGCCGGATCCCTCTCGGCCAACCTAGTCGCGGTCGGGGCCTCGTTTCTAAGACGAGGTCGGCCGCCGCAGAGGGCGTTCGACGGTGCCCCAAATGCTGGGGCAAAGTAAGGCATGACTGCTCCTTCAGGAACTGGACCTACGGCGGCCGAAGTACGGGCCGGCCTCGGTCATCCGATCGTTGACGGTGATGGCCACTGGGTGGAATACCACCCCGTCATGATGGAAGCGCTGCATGATATCGGGGGTGAGCTGGCGGCTGCCGGCTATGCCAGGTTCGGCCAGATGATCGGTTCGAACGTAAGCCTGTCGGTCGAAGATCGTCGTGCTAACAATCTCGGCCACGAGGCGTGGTGGTCAGTTCCCACCGCCAACACGCTTGACCGGGCTACTTCGATGATGCCGAGCTTGCTCAACGAACGTCTTGACGAGTTTGGCCTCGACTTCACCGTGCTGTATCCAACCCAAGGCTTGGGCATCGTCATGGTCCCTGACCAAGAGATGCGTATCGCTGCTTGCCGGGCCTACAACACCTTTGCCGCCGAGTACTTCGCCCCGTACGCCGACCGGATGACTCCCGCTGCGGTCATCCCGATGTTCACCCCCGAGGAGGCAGTTGACGAGCTTGACCATGCGGTCGGTGAGCTGGGAATGAAGGCCACCATGTTCGGCAGCATGATCCCTCGACCCGTGCCCGCTCTCGTGGAACGTGGTTCAGATGCCGCCGATGAGATCGTCTCTCTCGATGTGCTCGGGCTCGACAGCCCGTACGACTACGACCTTGTGTGGCAGAGGTGTCTTCAGCTGGGCGTGTCTCCCTCGTTCCACGCCAGCGGCCGCGGCCGGGGTTTCGGGCTCCGAGCCTCGCCCTCGAACTTTGTGTACAACCACATCGGGCACTTCGCGGCGGCCGACGAGGCGGTTTGTAAGGCCTTGCTGATTGGTGGAGTGACTCGCCGTTTCCCTGATCTGCAGTTCGCTTTCCTCGAAGGAGGAGTGGGCTGGGCCTGCCAGCTGCTTCACGACCTCGTCGAGCACTGGGAGGTGCGCAACCCTGATGCTCTGTACCGCACGAACCCCACCAACCTTGACTATGTGCTCCTCGACGAGCTGGCCAAACAGCATGGCTCGGAGCCAATGCAGCGGGCGGTCGGCAAGCGCCTTGGCCGTCCAGTCAATCCGGCCGAGGGACTTGTCGCCGGTCGTCCGGCACCGGATGACTTCGCGGCATGCGAGATCAGCGAGGCCAGCGATTTTCTCGACCTGTTCGTGAAGCCGTTCTTCTTTGGTTGCGAAGCCGAAGACCGATTGGCAGCCTGGGCCTTCAAGGCCGAACACAATGCGTTCGGCACCAAGCTCAAGGCCAGCCTTGGCTCTGACATTGGCCACTTCGACGTCACCGACATGTCGAACGTTCTGGTAGAAGCGCATGAATTGGTCGACGACGGCCTTATGACCGACGGCGACTTTAGGGATTTTGCCTTTGGCAACACCGTGCGATTCTTCGGTCGACAGAACCCGGCATTCTTCGACGGGACGCGGGTAGAAGCCGAGGCGAAGGCCCTGCTGGCTGAATAGGAAGACCGAGTAGGAAGACTCGGTAGGAAAGGCTTGGGAGAGAAGACTCAGCTCAGAGCTGAAGGTAGGGAGCCTCGCCCCGTGTTGTCACTCGATAGCCGTGGCGCGTCTCCGGAAAGTAGTCCCAACTGGCGTGGTGTTGAACGCAACGGTTGTCCCAGATTGCGACCGAGTTGGGCTCCCAGTGGAAGCGCACCTGAAAACGCACGCCGTAGGCGATGTGGTCGTACAACATCGAGAGGAGCGCATCGCTCTCTCGTGATTTCAGGCCCTTGATCCGGTCGGTGAAGCCGCTGTTGACATAGAGCGCCTTTCGACCGGTTCGGGGATGAGTGCGAACAACAGGATGTTCGCTAACCGGGTAGTCGGTCTTTGTATCGGCCGCCGAGTAGCGGCCTTGGTAGGCCCGGTCGCCACGATGTTCGGCGGTAAGAGTCAGAAGGAACTGCTGCATCGGTGTGCTCAGCGTCTCGAATGCCTGGTACATAGACGCCCACATTGTGTCGCCACCGGTCGGTGGCGTCTCTTCGATCCGAAGCATCGAGAGTCCTGGTGGTCGGGCATCGCACGAAACATCGGTGTGCCACAGACCGCCGGCGGTATAGGTGCTGTTCTCGTCGGTGTGAACGAGCAACACCTCGGGAAACCCGTCGGGTGCCTTCGCCGCCGGATGGATGTGGAGCTCACCTAGGCGAGCTCCAAACTCAACCTGCTGGGTCAAGCTCATGGTCTGGTTTCTGAAGAATAGAACGCCTCGTTCGGCTACGAGTTGGGCGACGCTTTCAACACCCTCGTCGTCGAGACTCAACAGGTCGGTCTGGGCTAGTTCGGTGCCAATCACGGTGTTGAGATCGGTTCGGGACTCTGCGGTGAGCATGCTCATGGTGACCCCCTCGGTCGCCACCGAGGTTAGGCCTTGACACCTTCGAGGTGAAAGCGAATCCGGTAATCGTCCGGGCTAGCGCTCGAGTTCCTTTTTCAGTCGTCGGCAGTCCGCACCGAGACGGCCTCGCAAGCCCCAGCGCGCCGCGAACGCGAAAACCAAGAACCAACCGCCCGGTTCGGCTCGAACGGTCGCCCGGACTTTCGAGTGGCCATCGGCTCGGCGACTTACTTCCCGGATGATGTCCACGGGCATGATGGCGTCGACGCTCTTGATCCTGATCCGATAGTCGGGCTCGAACTCGATTACTTCCATCTCGGTGGTCAGTCGTTGCCCGACCACACTGTGCTCTTGGCTAAACAATGAACCGGGGCCGACCGGGGGCTCGGTTGTTGGAACGCATTGCCGAATGCCCAGCTGCCACCGGGAATTGTTCGACATGTCGGCCAAGAAGTCGAAGACCTCATGAGGTACTCGGTCGATCTCAATGGAGGCCTGAACTTCGATCATCGGTGGTTCCGCATTACGCCACCTGATGTTATGTGGCCGGGACCCGGCCCAGGGGGTCGCCGAAGCGTTCCACGAGAACACCCTCGAAATCGACGGCCTGGTCTGCGAACCAACTGCCGGGGCGGACCCGGTAGAAGTCGGCCAACCGGGGCGACTCGGGCTCGTGGCCGTCGGCCAGGGCCTTCGCTGCTTCCAAGACTCGTCGCCGGAATCGAACGACGGCGGCGTCGGTCTTGGTGAGGTGCTCCTTCGTCCGATCGACGATGAACCCTTGGCTCTGCTGAATCATCAGGTCTTGCTCGGCCAACCCCTTCACACCGGTGAAGGTCTGATGCTTCTGTATGTCACGGTCGATCAGGAAGTCGTTGTCGCGATTCGCCAGTGGTCGGTAGTCGCTGTCGAGGCTGGCGAAGACGGCATGGCCCGCTGCTAGCCGTGCCCGTTCCTCGGGGTCGAGTTCGCGTTCGGGATTCCAGGCATAGGTGTAAATCCAGCAGGCCTCATCCGTGATGGGAACGATAGTGAAGCCCAGATAAGTCTCGCCCGGCAGTGTGGATGGGCCGGTGCCGTGGGAGGGCAGGAGAAACTGGGTCATTCGCCAGTAGTTGTTGCCGTCACCGCAGTCGCGGGCGCCGCCAACGACGAACCCGACCTCGTGATCCTTGATGGTGAAGTCGGGCATCGGGTCTTCGCGAATCATGCGTAGGCGACGCTCGTCGGCCGGTGCATCGGGGTTCTCATGCGACGGCACCGAGGGGGCCGGCATATGGAGGAACGAAAAGTGGGAGGTGTCGAGATCGCCCTCGATTACCTGGGCCCAGTTGCACTCGCACAGTTGCTTGGTGACGTAGCGATTATCGGGCCCGACGGCCGTGAACTCGAGGGCTGGGGGATCAGGGATTGCATGGTCGGTTGGTCCGAAGTAGGCCCAAATGATGTCGCCCTGTTCGACCACCGGGTAGGCGCCGGTGCGCATCGTGTCGTGGAGCGGAGCACCGGCAGGCACGTTTGGCAGCTCGACAGCGGTGCCGTCGGTCGCAAACTTCCAGCCGTGATAAACGCAACGCAGGCCGCACTCCTCGTTGCGGCCAAAGAACAGATGCGCGCCGCGGTGCGGGCAGTGGGCATCGAGCACGCCGATCTGGCCGTTGGAGTCCCGGAAAGCGACGAATTCATCGCCGAGGATGTCGACCTTCACTGGCGGTCCGTCTGGTTCGACGAGGTCTCGTGAGAGGGCAACCGGCTGCCAGAACCGACGGAAGTATTGCCCCATAGGTGTGTCGTGGTCGGTGCTCGTCAGCAGTTCGTTGTCGGTGGCGCTCAGCATGAGGTCTCGGGCTAGGGGCGGATGGTCAACTGATCGAAGTGAACGTGGGCCAGGGTCTCGTCGAAGGTCTCGACATACAGGCCAACGTTGCCGGCCTCGACGTGGTAGCCGCGAGTGTCAAAGCTGCCGAGCTCCTGGCCGTTGACCGAGAACGTCACCGTTGCTCCCCGCATGGAAACCTTCAACACGACGGGATTATCCGGGTCGTCGACGATGAGTTCGGGTAGCTCGCCACTGGCCTGGGCCCGTTGAGGCAACTCATCTTCGTGTAGCAGCTCCCATGTGCCCGCTCTTGGGTTGATCACGAAGGCGTAGTAAACCTCGGGGCGTGCTGGCCCAGTGAACCCGGCTGGGACGGGCTTCATGTCGCCGGCGGAACGGAAGAGGAGCCCGTAGCGATAGAGGCCGTCGTTGGTCTCGGTTTTATCGACGTAGACCGACAGTTCTATCTCGCCGTCGGCGAGATCGTAACCGCCGAGCGAGACCACCTGAGTGTTCGGCCCCGCCGGCTCGAGGTGGTACCAGGCGGGAGCGTGGTAGCCAATGCGCCAGTCGCCCTGATCGACGTCGGCGAAGCCGGAGCCTGTGTCGTCGAAGCTGTCGTTGACGAGAAGTCCATCGGCATCAGCGATACGGGCCGGACCTGACGACTGCGCCTCGACTTGGGGAAGCTCGTGCTCGATCTCGAACGCCAGCGCGGGAAGGGAAGGATCGATCAGATCGGCTGCGCAACGAAAGCCGGTCTCGGCGATGGTCGCCTGGCCTGCTGGGTCGACGACTTGGCGCATGGCGGCGCCATCACGGACTCGTCCGTACTGGCCGCCGCGACGGACCTGTTCGCCGGCATCCACGGGCTCGTAGGGCTCGGCGACCCACTCCCAAACGCTTCCGACGGCATCGTGGACGCCGAAGTCGCTGCGGTTCAGTGGATTCGAGCCTGCCGGTCGCGAGCCTGCTTGATCGAGATCGAGACCATCGTCGACGTCACCGGTTGGGTAGATCGAACCGGTCTGGCCTCTGGCCCCTACCTCCCATTCGGCGTCGGTCGGGAGTCGTTTCCCAAGCGCCACGCAGTAGGCCTCGGCCCAGACGAACTCGACACCGGTAACCGGATGGTCACCGAGGTCGCTTGGGGCTTGGCCGCGGTCCCAGCTCAGTGGTGCCGGTGCCCCGATCTGTTGAACGAACGCGAGGTACTGCGCATTCGTGACTTCGAAGGCGTCGAGGTGAAAGCCGTCGATCGCGGTGGTGAAGGCGGCAACGCTTTCGGTGCTGGCAACCTCGGCCCCAACGGTGTAAACGCCGGCGGCGATCTCGACCATATCGACGCCGGACGCTGGCGTCGGCTCGGCCTGTTCAATCGCCTCGTCGTTCGGCACTTCTGTCGAGATGGAGCCGGCCGTCCCGGAATTGTCGTTGTCGTCGCGGGTGAGGAACCAGATGACAGGGAAGGCGAGCAGAAGCACGGCCGCGACCACAGCGCCCAGCAGGAGCGGGCTGACACCGCGCCTGTTGTCGTTCGAGGTCGGCTCCGCAAACGTGGCCTCAACCGGCATGGCGATCTGGGGCTGAGATGTCGCAGGTTCAGTGGGCGCAGCTTGGGGCTCTGCCATAATCGGTGGGACGGCCATATTTGGTGAGACGGCCAGGGATGCCGGATCAGGTGTTGCCGGGGGTTCGGTGGGCGTCGGTGCCGTCGGGGGGGCCGTTGCTGGAACGGGTGCGACCGGTGCTTCCGGTTCGGCGATCGGAGCTGGAGCAGCCAACCGCTCGCCGGTTTCGGCCAATTCGCCGGCGATCAGGGCTGCGCCGCGAGCAACGGCGTGCTTTGGATCGGCGTCGAGGAGCGCAACCCCATCTCCGACAGTGCTCGATAACTCTCTGCGGACGATTGGTAGGCGACATGAGCCGCCGACCAGCAGAACGGCCGAGAGTTCCGAGCTGTCGACGCCAACATCGGCTACAGCTCGGCGGAACGATCCCATCGATTCGACGATGGCCGGGCGGATCAGATGCTCGAAGTCAACCCGAGTAATGGTTACTGGGATCATGGTGGTCGGCAGCATCACCGGTAGCTCGACCGACTCTTCGTCAGACAGCGTCTCTTTGGCCGTGACGCATTCACGCATCAGGCCGGCCGACGCGATATCGAAGGCCTGACCCCCGGCTGACTCGGCTTCGGTCCAGGCGGCACCGAGCCGCGAGCGAACGAGGTGGAAGACGACCTCGTCGAAGTCGATGCCGCCGAGATGCTCTTCGCCTTCCGGCTCACCGGCCAGATCGAAACCGGTGCGGGTTCGACGCAGCACCGCTGCATCGAACGTGCCGCCGCCGAGGTCGTAGGCGGCGATGAGATCTCCGACCGCAAGCGGGTGTGTTTCGGCGTGGAAGGTTGCCGCGGCGTGTGGTTCGGTGAGTAGATCGGGTTCGAGGCCAGCCAGAGCGATGGCTCGTCGGAGAGCCGTGAGGCGAGTCGAGCGCCAGCTGGCCGGGTGGGTCATCACCAGGCGGTCGGGCGGCCCGCCCTCAAGTTCGGCGACTCGCCCAACGGCCCACGTGAGGTGGTCGGCGACCAGCGCCGCCGGATCGTAGGTGTCGCCTTCGAGGTAAATAGGAGACGTATCTCCGAGTCGTCGTTTTAGGTTTCGTACCAGGCGAAGCGGCTCGGAGGCGCCCCGCATGAACGCGTCCTCTCCGTGAAGAAGCGATCCGTCAGGTCGTACGAAAACAGCTGCCGGTACTGCGCCGGCCCGGTTGCCGAGGGTTGCAATCTTGACGACTCCGTCGCGATGAATGGCGGCCGCTGTGAAGCTAGTTCCGAAGTCGAGGCCTAAGGAGTAAGACATGGCGTCAGCCGACCTCGTTGACTTGGAAGTCGTCGAAGTGAACGTGCACCTTCTCGGAGTCTTCGCGGCTTAGGAGGATGAGGCCCGTCGCGGTACCGCTGAAGCCGGGAATGGTGCGGGTGTGAACGACAGACCCGCCGATGAGAAACTGATACTGGTCATCACCAAGGTCGATGACCTCAAGCACGACCCGATCCGGAATCGATCGAGTCGACTGTTCGATCAACGAATAGGCGACACCAGCATCTGCGTACGCTCCTTCGTCGGATAGCTCGCGTGTGCAGATCAACCACTGCGACGATCGTTCATCGACGATGAAGATCAGTCCGTTGCCAGCATCGTCGAACTTGAAGGCCAAGCCGTAGGCGTGTGTGCCGCCGTCGGTCGTGAGGTTGGTTTCGGTGAACACGGTGGTGCGCAGGCCATAACCCTGATCGGGGTTAGAACGCCATGAACTGAGGGCTAGGGCTTCCCGCCATTCGGACCGCGTCTCGAGGTGGAAGTACTCGTTTGGGTGGTAGCCGTACCGAAAGTCGCCTTCGATGGCGAGTTCGGTCCACCCCGAGGTGGAGTCGCTGAAGTCGTCGAAGACCTGGATTCCCTCGGCCAACGGCTCAACCGTTATCTCGTTGTCGCGTTCGGGTGCGACATAGTCGACGAATGAACCCTTTGTGGCGGCCGGATCGACGCCGTCGGCTGCGCAGCGAAAACCGGCGATTCGCAGCGCGCTTGATCGGAGGGGATCAACCGGCAATCGGGTGACCGTTTCGCGGAGGAAGCCGTTCTGCCCGCCTCGGAGCACTTTCAGATCGTCGGATATGCGTTGGTCGTAGCTGTCGGCGACCCACTCCCATGTGTTGCCGGCCATATCGAACGCACCGAAGGGGCTGACGTTGCCCTCGATCGTACCGACGGGGTAGGTCTCCGAAGAGGTCGGCATCGAGACAGTGGAAGCATCATCGCCCCAGGGCCAAATGCGACCCTCCGGCCCGCGTGCTGCGGCCTCCCACTCGGCTTCGGCCGGCAGACGCTTCTGGGATGCGGTGCAGAAGGCGCTGGCCCACTCGAATGACACGCCGGCGACGGGGTGGTCGGCAAGGTCTTCAGGGTAGGCACCGCCGCGCCAGCTGCTGGGCGGGGCAGCCCCGGTTTGATCGACGAACGACTTGTAGTCGCCGTTGGTGACTTCGAAGGCATCAAGGAAAAAGCCCTCCAACTCGGCCGACTGAGTGAACGTTTCCGAGCTGTTGGATTCAGGCTGCTCGAGCCCCAGCGGATAGGTGCCAGCCGGGATCTCGACCATTCCCTCTGCGGGCGCTGCCAATGCGCTGGTGTTCGAGGGTGGGCTGTCTGTTCCGTCGTCGCCGGTCTCAGAACCGGTTTGTGGCTCGTCGATGGGTGCTTCGCCACTGGCGGCGTCGTCACCATTGTCGCGACTAATGAACAGCGCGCCAGCTCCAAGGAGAGCGAGGAGTAGGACGCCAACACCTACTAGGACAATGCGCCCCTGCTTGGCAGCGCCAGGCTCGGTCTGCGGCTGGACGGCCTGCGGTTGTGGTTCTGGCTGGGGGGCAGCTTGCCGCTGCGGCTCCGGCGTTGGGGCAGCGACAACGGGCTCAGGGGCTCGAGCTGGCTCGAGGGGCTGGGGCACCCCGGGTGGGCTTGGGGTCGATGGGGTGGGGGCAGTCGGTGCTTGAGGTGCATCAGACGCGCTACCAGGCACGCCCAGCGGTCCATCGGCCGGAGCGGTAGCCAGCGGGGCGACCGGTGGCTGCGGTGCCGCTGGCGCCGGGTCTGACGTGAGGGCCGGGGTCGCATCGGTGAACTCGAGTGCGCCGCCGGCTACGAGTGACCCACCCTTGGCGACCGCGTGTACCGGATCGATATCGACCCTGACCAGATCGCCGAACTCTTCCCGCAGCAATTGCGCTACGAGTGGTATTCGAGACGAGCCTCCGACCAACAGGAGGGCGGAGAGGTCGGACCGGCTCACACTTGCCCGCGATATTGCCTGGTCGAGGGCGTTGACGGTTGGTGCCACGAGCGGCCGGATCCGAGATTCGAACTCCGCCCGAGTCAGCCGCACGGTGCCCTGTGCCCCGGGCAACATCACCGGGATCGCCGCTTCATCCTCGCTCGACAGCAGCTCCTTGGCTTCGGTGCAGCTGCGACGGAGGTGCGACATGGCAGTGACATGGGCGGGGTTGTCGGGATCGAGATCCCAATCGCCGCCAGCTTCTTCCCGCACGTATTCGAATACGGCGGAGTCGAAGTCGATACCGCCGAGGTGTTCAAGGCCGATCGGTTCGCCAATAACAGTAAAACCAGTCTCGGTCTTACGGAGGATGGCGGAGTCGAAAGTACCTCCGCCAAGGTCGTACACCGCAAGAGTTGCGCCGGCATCGATGCGGGTCTGGGCTGCGTAGGCGACGGCGGCTGCGGCCGGTTCGCTGATGAGAACAACGTCGTCCAGATTGGCCATCTGCAGCGCTTGCCCGAAGATCTCCATCTTGTATGGACCCCAGTTGGCCGGATGGCTCACCGCGACCCGACGTGGAGCCTCGCGCTGGCGGTCGACGACGCGTTCAACCACGTGACGCAACATGTGGGCGATGAGCGACTCGGCTGAGAACGGCGCCCCCCTCAGGATCGATGGAGTCGAGTCTCCGAGGCGGCGCTTGAATTCACGGGCCGCCCCCGAAGGGTCGAGCAGAGCTCGACGGTTCGCTGCGTCACCAACGACCATGGTCCCGTCCGGCTCGAGGAACAGAACGGTCGGGATGCTGTCGGCAATTGGCCCGAGGCCCATCACCGTGACAACGCCGTCATCGGTCCGAGCCGCGGCAGCGCTATAGCTCGTTCCTACGTCGATTCCTAGGTCGTATGCCAAGCACTGACTCCCTCTTCGCCTCTTGGGACGATAATGCGAAAAACTGCTGCGGACCTAGAGCGCCTTGCCGGGTGATGTTGCCCTGCGTCGCATATCGGTCCTGAGGCCTCGGGCAGGGTGCCTGGTTGGTGCGCATTTGCCTCCGGTGCGAACGGGGCTCAAGATTGGCGTACGTCGATATGAGGAGTACACGATGCGTTTCGGAGTCTTCTACGAGCTGCAGCTGCCTAAGCCATGGGGTGAGGGTGCTGAACACCAGCTGGTCCAGGAAGCCATTGAACAGGTGAAACTTGCTGACGAGCTCGGTATTCATCATGCCTGGGCTGTCGAGCATCACTTTCTGGACGAGTATTCGCACTGTTCGGCGTCGGATGTGTTTCTCACTGCCCTTGCGGCACAGACAAAGAACATTCGAGTTGGGTTCGGTATCCGCCAAGTGATTCCGCACTACAACCCTCCGGCCCGCACTGCTGAGTCGGTTGCCATGCTCGATCTGGTTTCGTCGGGACGCGTCGAGTTCGGAATCGGCGAGAGCGCAACCCGCATGGAGCTTCGTGGCTTCAACATTTCGGCTCGGCAGAAGCGCGAGTTGGCGCTGGAAGCAGCTGAGCAGATTGCCAACATGATGGTGATGGATCCTTACCCCGGGTACGAGGGCGAAGGATTTTCGATGCCTTGTCGAAACGTGTTGCCGAAGCCGTTCCAGAAGCCGCACCCGCCCATGTGGATGGCATGTACGAACCGAGCGACTATCGAAGTGGCGGCACGCAACGGTCTTGGCGCCCTGGCCTTCAGCTTCGTCGATCCCGAGGAAGCCAAACACTGGGCCGACCTCTACTACGACATCATTCGTAGCGAGGAGTGCGTGCCGATCAGCCACACGGTCAACGCCAATATCGCCATGGTCGCCCCCTTCTCGCTGAACCATGATCCTGATGTCGCCGTGGCGCGGGGTATCCACGGGTTCCGCTTTTTCAACTATGCCATGAGTGCGTTGGTGACCAAGGACAATATCCCTGGGCGTACAACGTTGTGGCAGGACTACATGGCCCAGGCCAGCGACAGGAAACTCAGCCGGAAAGCTCCTGGTATTGGCACCCCGGCCGAGTTCGGCAATCTGGTGCGCGAGTACGAAGACGCCGGCGTTGATCAGGTGATCTTTCTTCAGCAGGGTGGCCAGAGTCAGCACGAGCACATCTGCGAGAGTCTCCAGCTGTTTGGCGACGAGGTGTTGCCAGAGTTTGCCGATCGTAAAGAGGCTGCCGAACTCGAGAAGGCCGAAAAGCTGGCGCCGTTCATCGAGGCCGCTCTGGCCAGGAAAAAGTGGATGCCCCAGCTGGCCGACGACGAGATTCCCGTGGTCGGAGCGTCGGTCAAGAAAGCCGGGCTCTACAAATAGCGAGCCGCTGACATGTAGCTAGTTACGGGGCGGCAATGCGCTCCGTGACCCAGGTCGAAATAGTGTCGGCGACCATGTCGCGAGCTCCGTCGGGTTTCAGAAAGTAATGGTCCCCTGCGATGGTGACACGGGTCTTGTCCGTGGCTGCGACCGCATCGAGAATGGCGTCTCCGTCGGAAGGGAACACACCGCTGTCGCCAGTTGCCTCGATCAGAAGCGTGGGCACCGTGAGCCGGGTTAGGTGGGGCGCAGCCTGACATTGCGAGTCCTCGAGACTCCACATCGACAACCACGAGCGCAGCGAACTCACCAGTCCGACCCCGTAGATACTCTTGTTCGCCTTCTCCGGGTCGCCGAAGTAGCAACTGTTTGGCGGTCGCTCATTGGGGTCGATGGTGGGGTCGACGAAGCGGGGATCGGCCCACACACCGTGAACGACGAAGAGTCGATCCCTGACACCGGCTGCCTGGCATCGCACGAGCTCATCTCGGGCCCACGCACTGATGCGGTTCGAGCGGTCGACCTGAGCCTGGCGATAGCGAGTGATGAACTCGGGCGAGTACGGCGGACCGTTCGATTTGTTGTAGATGTCGAGGTCGGGGTCGGTAGCTGTCGGGTCGGTCTCGTCGACTACCGATCCGTCCAGCCAGTTGGCGAAGATCTCCGGTCGGCCAGGGTGGGCCGAAACGAAAACGTAGAGGTCTCCCACAACAAGATCGCGAACAGCATCAAGTTCGGGCATGCCGGGAGCCGGAACGATGTTGGGGTCAACCGCCTGCGATTGATACGCGCCCATCAGCGACCCGCCGCCAGAATTCCCGATGATTACCACGGTCTCGATTCCGGCGACCTCCTTCATCCAGCGAACGCCAACACCGATCTCGGCGACCGCGTGGTCGAGTAGGAAGTAGCGTTCGTTGCCTCGGAAACGAGTGTTCCATCCGAGGAAGCCGAACCCGCGCGTCGCGAGGTAGTCGGCGAGGTAGTGCTCGGAGAAGTCGACGTTGTAGTGGGTGGCGATGAACCCGACCTTGGGCTCGGCCCCCCTCGGCGTGTGCCAGATTCCCTGGCACGGGTGACCACCGGCGCCAGCCCGGTCAACGACAGGAGACGGTAAGCCGACGAACTGACGGTCAATCTCTGGTTCAGTCATGTAGATAGCCCTGGTCGAGAAGCGGGAAGGCGCTGAGCATGTGAGGTTCGGAAACGACAGATGCGGTGGTGACGAACGAAGGATCGAGCTGATCGAGGCTGGTGGCTCCGAGAAGCCCGATTGAGCGCCGCATCTCGTCCTCGATGAGCTCGAGCACTCGAACCAAGCCAGACGGGCCTGCTGCCGCCAGACCCAGGCACGCAACCCGGCCAAGACCGACTGCGTCTGCGCCGAGGGCGACAGCTTTCAGCACGTCGGTGCCGCGCATGAACGAGCCATCGACGAACACCGAGGCTTCGGCGCCGACAGCTTCGACCACCTCGGGCAGCACGTCGAGGCTGCCGAGCCCATGATCGAGCTGCCGGCCGCCATGGTTCGACACATAGACAACGTCGACGCCGTGCTCGACGGCAAGCCGCGCATCCTCCGACGTGGCGATGCCCTTCAGGATCAGCGGCATCGATGTGTTGGCTCGAATCCGCTCGACATCAGCCCAGCTGAGAGCGGCCAGGGCTTCTGATCCGGCTCCGAAGCCAGCTGATTCCCACCGCCGGCCCCAACGATTCAGGATGTCGCGTTCGCGTCGGGAGTACCACGCAGTGTCGACGGTTAGGCAGAATCCGTGGCACCCCGCTGCCTCGGCTCGCTGCACGTAGCCGTCGACATAGCCGGTGTCGCCGGTTGCATAGAGCTGGAAGATTCTGGTGAGGTCGGAGCTGACCTCGGCCACCTCTTCGAGCTTCGGAGGCGACCCCGAACTATGGAACTGGGGAATGCCGAACTCGGCGGCAGCGGCGGCGACGTCGGCTGCGCCGTTCTGGGTTAGGTGGGTGAGCTGTCCAACAGGGGCGATGAAGACGGGAAGTCGTGTCGGCCGTCCAAGAAAGGTGGATTCAACGTCCACGATCGAGACATCTCGCAACACCCGGGGCCGGAAGGCGAGTCGGTCGATTGCGAGTCTGTTGCGGCGAAGCGTTGTCTCGGTCTCCGTGGCGCCAGCCACGTAGTCCCAGACACCCTGAGTGAGGTTGGCCTTTGCCCGATGGGCAATCTCGGTGAGCGAGTGGAAGGTCTCAGCGGTGGCATCGTCGGCGGGGGTCGAGTCGGTGGTGGCGCCGTCGGGCTTGGGAACTGACATTTGGCCCCCTTAATCTCGCATGCTGATCGTGGTCATCACGTCAGTGTCGCCGTCGGCCGGCGCCGCGATCTCGACCACCCGTTCGTCGACGTCGTCGTACTCGAGTCGAAGAGCACGGCACATCAACGCATGCAGCTTGTAGCTAGCTACTGCATAGCTGAGCTCGATGACCTCCACCTCGTTGAGGTGCTGGCGTAGGGCGGCAAAGGTCGCGTCCTGCACCCGACCGTCCGCGAGGGTCAACTCGTCGGTGTAGGCCAGAACGGCGCGCTCGGCGGGGGAGAAGATCTCGCTAATCGTCCACGACGGCACGGCCTCCAACTGTTCGTCGCTCACTCCGACCCGGCGAGCGGCCTTGCAGTGTTGGCTGAAGACAAACTGGCTGCCAGCGGCGAAGCCGGTTCGGGCGAGCGCCAGCTCGCGGAGCTTGGCCGGCAACACCCGCTCGGAGCTGCTGAACAACCCGAACCCAGCCACCATGTGATCCATCAGCTCCGGGGTCTGGGCAAAGACGGTCCACCAATCGCCTGGCGTCCCGGTGGCGGTTCCAGGTTCGGCGACCGGGTCGCGATCGCCAAACAGTCGGTCGTAAATGGGGAGGGCCGAGGGAGGGGCTTCAGCCCGTGGGATCTGTCTCGTCCTAGTCATAGGCGTACTGTAGGTCTCACATCGACCGGGGAAGAGAGAGTCCATGGGACACAATCAGTCGGCCAAGAACTCCGAGTTCACGTTCGGGGGTATCAATCACATCGCTCTTGTCTGCAGTGACATGGAGCGGACGGTTGATTTTTACACCAACGTGCTGGGCATGCCGCTCTTCAAGACGCTTGAGATTCCCGGTGGTGGCCAGCACTTCTTCTTCGACTGTGGCAATGGTGATTCGGTGGCTTTCTTCTGGTTCCCGGGTGCCCCGGCCCATGCACCGGGCATCGCCGCTGCTGGTGAGATGCCGGGCGGCGGAAACATCGTGTCAGCGCACGGTTCGATGAATCACCTTGCGTTCGACGTGCCAGAAGACAAGTTCGACGAATACGTGCAGAAGCTGAAGAACAAGGGTGTGGAAACCAGCCCTGTCCTAAACCACGATGACAGCGAGAGCACGGTGGCACGAGAGCTGCACGAGGGTGTGTACGTCCGCTCGGTGTACTTCCGAGATCCCGATGGGGTCTTGCTCGAGTTCGCCACCTGGACCCGCGACTTCGGAGCCGACGATGTACTGCATCCGCCCGTCAACGCCGAAGGCGAACGAGCCGAATCCATCACCGGCTGAGCTTCGGGACGCTCTCCCATACTCCCTCTCTCGCCCACTCTCTCACGCTCTCGCCAGCGCTCCCAGACACACTTGGCTGCTCCCGCCGCCGCATTTCCCGTTTTGGCGGCCCCAGACATCGGATCCGGGGGTTCAGGCCGCCAGAAGTGCTGGAACGGGGGTCCAGGCAGTCGAGCGGGTGAGGTGGGGGTACTGGGGGCCGGCTACTCGGGGGGTGCGATGACGCGGTCGACGACGAGCCCGGGGACCATGACGTGCTCGGCTGGGAGCCAACCAACGTCGTACATCTCGAAGGCCTCCACCACGACGAGGTCAGCGGCGTAGGCCATTGGTTCGTTGAAGTTGCGCTCGCCATCTCGCCACGACAGGTTCCCTAGAGGGTCGGCAATCGACGCGCCGATGACGGCCAGGTCTGCGTGGAGAGCCGTCTCCAACACACATGTCTTGCCGTCGATCTCTCGGGTTTCGCCGGTCGACTGGAAGGGGCCAACCATGCGCTGCTCGACGTAGAACGCTGGAATGCCCGCCCCGCCGGCGCGAATCCGCTCGGCCAGAACCCCTTGGCTACACAGCTCGACGGTCATGTTCCCCGCCTGAAAGCAGCGCTCGAACGCCGAAGCGGCGCCGACAGCGCCGGCGTAGGACCCGAACGAGGTAATGCAATGCGAAACGGCTTGCGTCTCGAAGAGTGGCTCCACCGGGCCCGAACCCGTGATGATCACCGTCAGGTCACGAACACCGGTCTCGACCAGGGCCGCAATGAGACGGTCCGGTGTGCCACAGGTACCCCATCCGCCCACGAGAACGGTGGCGCCATCGCTGACTCCATCGACCGCGTCGCCGATGTCGACCATCTTGCTGGATGAGTTCATTGCTTGGCCTTGGTCACCTTGATCGCCTTGCTCAGCCCGGCCGTGCTGGCCGTGCCGGGAGCAGCGGGAGCCCATCGCACCTCGGCGTCAGTGACCGCTGCTACCTCGGCCTCGGACACACCGTCGGCCAGTCGACGAATGACAAAACCGTCTCCTGCCGGTTCGAACCAGCCGAGTTCGGTCACCACGACCTCAGCCGGTTGCGTCGGCCCGATGGCCAGCTTCGTTCTGTGAACCAACCGGGGTCGGCCGTCCTTGTTGGTGTGTTCCATAGCCACAACGACCCTTTTGGCTGCGCCTGCCAACTCCGGAGAACCCCCAGGGCATCCCGACCCCATCGTCGCCGATTGAAAGTTCGCCAACATGCCGGTGGCCTCGATCTCGAACGCTCCCAGCACGGTGACGTCGAGTCGGCCCGAACGGACGAGGGCGAAGGATCGGGTGTGATCGGAAATGAAACCACCGGGTCGCATCCGATAGCTGGTGCCGAAGAACTGCAAGACCGGCGAGTCATCAGGCCCGAATCGATCAGAACCAAAGCCGATGACGCCCTGCTCGGCGTGGAACAGAATCTGTCGCTCGTCGGGTGTGTAGTGGGGCACCAGTCCGGGAATACCGATGCCCACATTGACCAGGGTGTTGTCTTCCAAACACTCGGCCGTCATTGAGGCGATGCGCTCGCGGACGGGTAGCTCCTGCATCCTCCACATTCGCACAGCTGCACTGCGTCTGTCGCTCTTCGTCGACGATTCGGGTCATAGCTCTTGGTTGGCGGCTCAGGTCTGGCTCTGGTGAAGTGTGTCCATGTCTGACGAGTTGTTGTTCGAGATAGCCGACGGTGTGGCGACAATCACCCTGAACCGACCGGAGAAGTTGAACGCCTTCCACAACGGAATGCTCGCCGATTGGGCGACTGCGCTCACCGACTGCCAGGCCAACGACGACGTTGCCGTTGTGGTGCTAACCGGAGCTGGTCGGGCCTTCTGCGCCGGTGGCGACGTAAAGACGCTCGGTGTGTGCGAAGGAAACGCGGCCCTCGAGATCGGTGACTATCTGCGGACGAATGTGCATCCGGTTGCCCGAGCGGTTTCGGCCCTCCAAAAGCCCTACCTCTGTGCCGTCAATGGTCCGGCGACCGGTGCAGGCATGGACATGGCACTGATGGCGGATATCCGCTGGGCCGGGGAGCGGGCCCGGTTCGCCGAGAGCTATATCAAGCTTGGGTTGGTTCCCGGTGACGGTGGAGCCTGGTTGCTGCCCCGGCTGGTCGGAATGTCCAAGGCTCTCGAGTTGCTTTGGACCGGTGACATGATCGACGCCGACGAGGCAGAACGCATCGGGATCGTGTCGAAGGTGTGCGCCGACGACTCGTTGGTGGAGGAGATGATGGTCTTCGCAGCCCGCCTGGCCGCTGGCCCGACGGTGGGCATTCGACTGATGAAGCAGGTGGTTCGCCAGTCGCAGCACACCGATCTGTTGGGTGCCCTCGACCTGGTGACCGGACCCATGGGTGTGGCTTCGAATACGGCCGATCACGCAGAAGCGTGTGCGGCCTTTCTCGAGAAGCGGCCGGCGGTTTTCCGAGGCGAGTAAGACGTGTCGTCACGCCAGCGGCGTTGCTGTGCGGCGAGCGTCCGCACGGTTCGTCGACAAGAATGCGTCCATGACTGACGCACCGATCCTTCCTGGCAAACTCGGCGACCCGGCGATGTTGCTGAAAACCGATCCGCGGGCCGACCCCAGGATGGTCGCAGCGATGGTTCCGATGGGTCTTGACGAAGCGCCGCCGGCTGCCGGCGTCGACATCAACTCGCCGGTAGAAGCGTTGCTCGAGTACGCGATGGCGGCTGAAGAAGGTTTTGCAGCCCTTGGCATGGTGCTGTCGGCCGACGCTCCGCCCATCACCAACGTCGAGCGCCGCACCGAGATCATCAAGGGCATTGATGGCAACGACATCAGCCTCTATATTCATACGCCGACCGATGTCGACGGACCGGTGCCATGCATTGTCCACACCCACGGTGGCGGCATGGCCATCCTGCAGGCGGCCGACGCTGGCTATGTGCGGTGGCGTGATGAGTTGGCGTCCACCGGACTCGTCGTCGTTGGTGTCGAGTTCCGCAATGCGGCCGGCAAGCTTGGGCCCCACCCGTTCCCCGCCGGACTCAACGACTGTTTCAGCGGCCTTACCTGGGCCAACGCCAATCGCAGTGCGCTGGGCATCTCGAAGATCGTCATTTCAGGCGAGTCCGGCGGAGGCAATCTCGCTATCGCCACGACGTTGAAGGCCAAGGCAGAAGGCGTTCTTGATGCCGTCGATGGGGTGTATGCCCAGTGTCCCTATGTCTCGGGCGTCTATGCCGAGAAGGACCCGGCGCTTCCGTCGCTTTACGAGAACGACGACTACTTTCTGAACTGCTCAATGATGGGTTCGATGGTGCGGATGTACAGCCCTGATGGGGCCGACGACACCAATCCCTTGGCCTGGCCCTACCACGCCGAGGTTGCTGATCTCGCTGGTCTGCCGCCACATGCAATTTCGGTGAACCAGCTCGACCCTCTGCGAGATGAAGGTCTGGCCTATTTCCAGAAACTCCTGGCTGCGGGAGTATCGGCCTACAGCCGCACAGTGAATGGCACATGCCACGCTGGCGATTGCCTGTTCCGCGATGCCATGCCCGAGGTCTATCTGGGGACGATCCGCGACATAAACAGCTTCGCCAACGCTCTCTAGCTACTTCGTCCGATCGTTGCTTGTTGGGCTGTTTCTTCCTTCGCCACTTCTTTCTTAGGCAATTCTTCCTTAGACAGTTGTTCCTTCGGTCGGTCGATCCGCTCAGCCGAGCGGTTTGGCCGGCACGCCCACCACCGTGACGCCGTCGCCGACGTCTTTGTTCACCAGCGCCCCGGCGCCAACGGTGGCATCCGAGCCGATCGTGACATCGGGCATCACCGTGGCCCCTGCAAACACGGTCGATCGGGCCCCGACCGTTACGCCCCCGCAGAGGGTTGTGCCCGGACTCAGTGTTACGTAATCGGCCAGCACGCCGTCATGACTGACAATGGAGCCGGTGTGGAGTTGGCAATGTCGCCCGAGCCGAACGTTTCCGGTAACCCGTGCACCGGGCGAGATCATGCACCCAACCCCGACGTCGACCCACGGACCGATGGTGGCGTCGGCGTGAACGAGGGTCGCCGGCTGCATTCCCCGCTCGGCGCCTGCTTCAATCGCCGCTCGGTGCAAGTCCTTGTCTTCGAATGTGACCGCCAGGTCGGCACCGCGAGGTGCGTGCTCGAGGGCGGCGAATAGCGGTACATCGAGGCGGCAGGCGATGTCGTTCAGAATCGGCTCGGTGCCAACCAGCGCAACAATGACGTGGCGGTCGGCCGACGGATGCGGATTCTGGACGGTTCCGATGTACTCCGACGCGCCTCCACTGGAGGCGATCAGAACAAGGTCGCGCATCGGTGCATTGCCTCCGAGACTCACACCCGAACCTCGTAGTAGAGGTTGGCTGCGTCCTCGAAATCATGGGTGGAAAAGGAGGAGAAGCCGGCAGCGTTCGCCATCTGTTCGGCAACTTTGGGATGAAGGCCCAATGTGCCAAGGCCCATTCCCCCAGGCTCGGACATGGCCGACTGCAAACAGGAGGCAACCGAGAACCCGTAGAACATGGCCAGCAGCGGATTGCGGGAGTCCTTTTCAAAGTCGCCACTCGACCGGATGTCCTTGATCAGCCAGGTTCCGTCGTCGGCAATCGCGTTGCGTATGGCGGCAGCGGTGCGGTCGGGGAAGGCCATGTCATGGAGGCAGTCGAAGGTGAGAATCAGGTCGTGGTTGGCGCCTGGCTCGAGGTCTTCACCGCCTGCTTGGATGAACTCGACGTTGGTCAGTCCGAGGTCGGCCGCGTTCTTGCGGGCCAAGTCGATGGCGGCGGACGAGGGGTCATAACCGATACACCGAGCATTGGGGTAGGCCGAAGCCAGGGTGGTGAGCGTGACACCTCCACCGCACCCGACATCGACCACCGAAGCACCGTTCGAAAGCTTGGCCGGGATGCCATCGAGGGCCGGCAGGATTACGGAGTTCAGCGCCAACCTCGACCACGGTCCGGTCATGCGAGCAAGCCCAGCCGCCGCGGTGGGCCCTTGTTGTTCGTAGGTGAGGCCTACGCCAGTGCGAAAGGCTTCGATGATGTGATCGATGACTTTGGGTTCGGTACCGCCCCGGAACGCTCCGCCGGCGAAGGAGATCGAGTTCTCCTCGTCAGCCAATACAGCGGCCTGCATCTGGCTTAGTTCGAAGCGACCGTCAGCGTGGCGCTCGATGAGTCCTGCGGCGGCTTGCCCCATCAACCACTCGCGCACGAACCGTTCGTGTAGCTGAGCGGTATCCGCCACGTCTTGGCTTGTGACGGGTCCAGCGTTGTGGAGGGTCCGATACAGACCCATTCGATCCCCGAGATGGATCATGAGCGAGACCTGCTCACCCATTCGGTAGGTCCATACCTTGAACCCGAACATCTTCTGGGCTCTCAGATCGTTGGCTGCTTCGTCATTGGCGGCATCGTCGATTTTGCTCACGTGGTTCTCCGATATGGGCTGGCGGCGATCAAACACTAGGAGATCGGCCGCTGTCGGACCTCCCCCCGCTAACCCTTCGGCGTTCGCCCTTCCGTTGTGGCCTTTCCGTTGTGGCCGAGCCTCGGAAGTGTGATTATGAGGCCATGACCACCTTCGAGGCACCAGGTGCAGGGCATTGGGACCTCGATCGCTCCCACTACGACGGCGGCATGACACGGATCAGC
Organism: Acidimicrobiales bacterium; assembly: GCA_047638695.1. GTDB lineage: Bacteria > Actinomycetota > Acidimicrobiia > Acidimicrobiales > SZUA-35 > JAHECQ01. Next base: position 22,838 of record JBLINY010000037.1, read on the forward strand.
GCCAAGCTGATGGCAGATGGGCCGCGAAACGCGTATCGCAAGCTGTTCCACAAGTTCGGCGTACCGGCCGAAACAGTTGATGTCCAGATTGTCCAGGGCTTCATCTACAGCCGCATTCGCCCGCTGGTGGGCCCCGATCTGCCGGCCACGAAGGCTCCGCCGGTGTGGGTCGTCAAGCTGCTCGGGCGCTTGCATCCCGAGCTCCGACGCCGGGCCAAGGCAGCGCAACAGACGCTCGACAATCCGGGGTGGGCCGAGGTCGCGGCCGAGTGGCGGAGCGAAATCAAGCCTCGTCTCGTCGCTCGCAACCTCGAGTTGCAGGGTCTCGACCTGGCGGTGATGTCCAATGCGGAGTTGGCCGATCATCTCGACGTTGTCCTGACTCATGTGGCCATGACCTTTGAAGAGCATCACCGACTGCACGGTTACGATCTCGGGCCCCTCGGTCAGTTGGTCGTAGCCGGCCGCGATTGGGGCATCGCAACAAGCGAGACGCTGGCAGCTCTTGTGGGCGCATCGCCCACGACCACCGCGCCTCGGGCCGAGGCAGCCAAGATCCGAGCAGCCGTGCTTGATGTCGACGGCGACCTTGCTTCCCTCGAGTCAATGCGCGAAGCCTCGCCGGAAGCCAGGCGTCTCCTTGATGCCTACATCGAGCGACACGGCTCGCTGCTCTACTCGTCGTACGACATTGACAGCCCGACGCTCGTCGAGCGGCCCGAGGTCTTGGCCAGGTCGATTCGCCACGCCCAGCCGCCGGTCGATGTGGCCTCGGGTGCGTCCGCTGTGGTGGACAAGATCCGCCAGCGCATTCCCGCCGAAGATCTCGAGGAGTTCGATCATTTGCTCGAAGAGGCTCGTGCGGCCATGGACATGCGCGATGACAACGGTCCCATCACCGTCGAATGGCCTGCTGGTTTGTTGCGATTGGCGATGATCGAGGCCGGGCGGCGCCTGTGTGGTGCGGGTCGAATCCCCGAGGTAGATCTCATCTTTGAACTTGAAGTAGACGAGTTGGCTGCCATTGTGCGAGATGGCAGCGGTCCGGGGCGCGCCGAACTCAAGGCTCGGGCCGCTGAGCGAGCGCAGCAGAAATTGCTCGACCCGCCCCTTGGTCTTGGCCCGCCCGAACCTCCACCTGTGCTCGAAGCTCTCCCCACAGCGTCGGCGACCCTGATCAGGATCGTCAACGCCGTCAGTGACGAGCTACTCACCGCTGCGGTTGCCACTGCTGGACCGGACGCGAAGGGGGCGTTATCCGGTACGGGTATTGGCAGCGATGTCTTCATCGGTTTGGCCCGGACTGCCGCGACGGCTACCGATGCCATTGCTTCCCTCGAGCCCGGCGAAGTGCTGGTTACTCGCAACACATCACCGGCCTACAACCTGATCTTGTCGCTTGCCGGTGGTCTGGTCACAGAGACCGGTGGAGCCATGTGTCACGCGGCCGTGTTGTCGCGCGAACTCGGCCTACCGGCCGTCATCGGCGCTCCGGGGTGTTTGGAAGCGATCCAGACGGGAGATCGCGTCGAACTGGATCCGCTCAGCGGCACCGTCCGAATCATTCGCTGAAAGGACGATGCGGGCAACTCCGCTGAAATCGTCCGGGGCTACGGGTTGACGATCATCTCGAAGAGTTCGGCGTAGTCACTTGTGCAGCGGAGATCGCTGTTTTGGGAGCGAACCAGTTCGCTTGGTCGGAACAAGACGGCACGGTCGGCCGAGCGGAGCATGGTGAGATCGTTGAACGAGTCGCCGACACCGATGACCTTGTAGCCGAGCGAGTGGAAAGCCTCGACCGCGTGCTGTTTGGCGTTGAACCGCCGTACGGCTGCGCCGGTCACACGGTCGTCTTCGATCGTGAGGCGATGGCATAGCACCAGTGGCGAGCCCAGCTTGGCGAACATGGGAGCCGCCAACTGCTCGAAGGTGTCGCTCAGAATGACGATTGGAAACACCGTCTGAAGCCGATTGATGAATTCGACCGCACCCTTGAGCGGCTCGAGGGTCTCGACGATCTCGATGAGTTGGCTGAAGGAGATGTCGTTGTCGGCGAGCGCCTGCAGGCGACCCTTCATCAACAGCTCGTAGTCGGGCTCATCCCGAGTGGTACGCAGAAAGGCGTCGACGCCGGTGGCCTCGGCCGTGGCGATCCAAATTTCTGGTGCCAGCACCCCTTCGAGATCGAGTGTCACCAGCGTTTGTGGCTCGGCCGCCATATAGCTCCCTTGACTAGCTCCTTTGACTAAGGACGGCTGGGAACCTACCGAACATCGAGCGCTATCGCTGCGTCAACGAGATGAACTGTGTGTTTTTATTCTGGTGCTCGGGCGGAGCGTGCCATGTCATGAAGCACGATGCCCGCCGCGAGGAGGAAGGATCCAGCCAGCACGAAAGGAAGCGGACTGGTTCCGGTCACCGGCAAAGCGGGCGAGTCGGGTGGATCGGACTGGGCACCAACAATGGTGGGCCCGGCTGCACCCGTGGTGCTGGTGGCGCTATCTGAAGGCTCGAGGATGGTGGGGGAAGTGACGAGGTCGGGAGCTGCCTTTGGCTCGGGCGCGTCAGTAGCTGGCGGTGCAGTGGTGGCGGGCGCCGTGGTTGGCGTCTCAGTCGTTGGAGGCGTCTCGGTCGTTGGAGTGACCTCAGGATCGACCAGATCCGGGCAGTCGATGGAGACAACGAGGCCGCCACTCGAGATGCCATCAGGGCCGAGCTCAATGAAAAAATCGATCGTATCGCCGAGGCCTTCGAGCTGAGCAGCGTCGGGCTCGAGAGAAATCTCGTGTTCGCTGAAGAGCGAATCCTCGAAGTCGGGGATAGTGATCGTGATGTCACCGGAGACGATGATCAGGTTGTTGCCGGGGTGGACCGAGTCCTGATTCCGCGATGTCCCTGCAATGACGCAGTTGCGTCTGAGAAGGTCGAATGGAGTGTCGAGCGATGCGGCGAGAATCACATCTCCCTCGGCGCCAGCGACCACGGTGTCGAGAGGTATGACAATGATCTCCGTTGGCTGGGCGGCCAAACCGGCGGGGGTGAGCGCGACGATGGCCAGACCCATCAAGCCCCTGCTGAGAAACTGGCGGCGTATCTTCATTGGTGCTCCCTACAGCAAGCGGAAGAGATTTTCCGCCTACTCCATCTCCTGCTCCAGCGGCAAAAGTAGCGCCGTACCGGGTTCGGCGGGTGGATCGGGTTCAGAATGCGCGACGTCTCCATCGATGTCATGCTCGCGATATGACTGCAACTGCTGGACCCACGGTGCTCCATCCAACCGGGGTCAACCACTTGGCCCTCTCGACCAGAGACATGAAAGCCCAGCTCGAGTTTTGGTGCGATGTCCTCGGCTGTCCCCTGAAGGCGCTCTACTGGATGCACGGTGTCGAAGGTGCCTACCACGGCTTCGTCGAACTTGACGAGGACAGCTACGTAGCGTTCGTACAGCATCCCGACAACGGGGAGAGCATCGAGTGGGGGGTTAGCCATGCTGGCAATCCTGGTGCTCCAGTGACCGCAGGAGCCATGCAGCATGTGGCCTTCCACGTCGACAACATGGAGCAGTTGTTGGCGATGCGCGATCGCATTCGAAGCCGCGGTATCCAGGTGCTCGGTCCAATGGACCACGGTTTCGTCCAGTCGATCTACTTTGCCGGCCCCGAAGGGCTGAGCCTCGAAGTGGCGTGCGGCTCGGCTATTGACGAGCGGGCCTGGGTCGACCCCGAGGTTCGCGATCTTTGCGGGATTAGCGAGAGCGAGGCGGAGGCCATGAAAGCTCCGCTTGGTTTCGAAGCGGCTGAAGAGCCCATCGCCCAACCGGCCTTTGACCCTTTGAAGCCGCACATGCATTACGCACCGGGCGTCATCGAAAAGGTCATGGGTCGGAGCGACGAAGACGTGTGGGTGATGGCTAGCGAGACCACCCCACCCGTCTCTGTCGATTAGCGAATGTCGACTAGCGAAGGTCGACTAGCGAAGGTCGATTAGCGAAGGACGATTAGCAGGGTTCGATCACTCGGCGAACTCGTCGACCAGGTCTTGGTATCGCTCGACGAATCGGTTGTGCTTGTCGGCCTCGTCGGGTGCGCCGAACACCACCCGACTCACGCCGAGCTCGCGGTAGGTCTCGAGAGACTCGGCTTTCGGGGCGCCGAATGAGTACATCGAGACCGGTACCGACTCGGGGTCGCGGTCGGCTTGTTGCACAGCTTGGTTGAACCAGTCAAGACCCTGGGCGACGTCGCGGAAGCCGACATCGATCGGGCACCATTCGTCGGCGTACTCGGCGACGTGACGTAGGCCGATGCGGCCCTGGCAGCCCATCAGAACGCGAGGCCCGTTCTCTTGGATCGGCTTCGGGAAGACCCATGACGGTTCGAAGTTCACGTGCTGTCCCGAGAAGCCCGATTCATCGGTAGTCCATAGTTCTCGAAGCGCGGCGACGGTCTCGCGCATGGCGTTGTAGCGCTGCGCCCAAGGAACCGGCGATACGTTCGCCAGCTCCTCTTTGTTCCAGCCAACACCAACACCGAACTCGAAGCGGCCACCGGACACATCGTCGAGCGAAGCGACCGACTTGGCCAGATCGAGAATCTCGTGTTCGAGAACCAGGCAGACGCCGGTGACGACTTTCAGCGTCGTAGTTGCCTGCGCCGCGGCCGCCAGAGTCACGAACGGGTCGCGCATATGCCAGTACATCTGAGGTAGATCGATGTCACTGGGATGTCGGGTTTCGCGGCTGGCGGGAATGTGGCTGTGTTCACCAACCCACAACGAGTCGTAGCCACGCTGCTCGGCGTCGACGGCCATGTCGGCGGTCGGCACCCCATAGGAACAGTTGGGAGATGAAAGTCCGATCTTCACTTCAATACCTCTTTCGCAATGATGGTCTTCATGATTTCGCTCGTGCCTCCGTAGATGGTGGCGATGCGAGCGTCGGCGTAGGCGGGGCCAATGGGGTACTCGCTCATGTAGCCATAGCCCCCGAACAATTGAAGACACCGGTGAGTCACGTCCTGTTGCAGCTCGGTGCCTTTTAACTTGGCCATAGCCGCGGCGGCTGGCGACAGCTCGCCAGCGTTCAACTTGCTGACTGATTGCTCCATGAACGGTGTCGTCACATCGATCTCGGTCGCCATGTCGGCTAGCTCGAATTTGGTGTTCTGAAACGAGGCGATTGGTTGGCCGAAAGCATTGCGTTCCTTCACGTACTCGACCGTCCACCCCAGCGCCGACCGGGCCGCGGCCAGGCCGTAGTAGCCGATCGACAGTCGCTCTTGGGCGAGGTTGAAGCCGAGATACTCAAACGCCTCGCCCTCTTCGCCCAAGACGTTTGCAGCGGGGACCCGAACGTCGGAGAAGAACAGCTCGGCAGTGTCGGCTGAATGCTGGCCGATCTTGTCGAGGTTGCGCCCTCGCTCGAAGCCTTTCATGCCCCGCTCGACCACCAGCAGTGACATACCCGCTCGCCCCGCGGCCGGGTCGGTGCGGGCGACCACGATGACCAGGTCGGAATTGATGCCGTTGGTTATGAAGGTCTTGGCGCCGTTGAGGACGTACTCGTCGCCATCCTTCACTGCGGTGGTGACAATCCCGGCGAGATCAGATCCGGTGCCCGGTTCGGTCATAGCGATGGCGGTAATCAGCTCGCCTGAAGCAATGCCCCGCATCCAGCGATCGGCCTGTTCGTCGTTGCAGTACTCGATGAAATAGGGAGTGGTTATGTCGTTGTGCAACGTCAACCCGAGGCCTCCGCCACCAGTGGCGCCGGCAGCGAGTTCCTCGGCGATGATCGCGTTGAATCGAAAGTCCTTGGTGCCCCCGCCCCCGTGCTGTTCGGGAATGGCCATGCCGAGGAAGCCGTGCTTGCCGGCGGCGGCATAAACCTGGCGATCCATGATCCCGGCCGCCTCCCAGTCGGCAACGTGGGGCTTCATCTCAGCGTCGACGAATGACCGAAAGCTCTCGCGGAAGAGATTGTGGCTCTCGTCGAAAATGGTCATGTCCACAGTCTTGCTCCATCGAGCAGGCCTGTGAAACCGAGGGGCCGGTCGCGATTTGAACTGACCTGTGGGTGTCTGACCTGTAGGAGGAAGAGGAGCGGCTTAGCGCGGGGCGTTGTCGACGTTCGCTTCGTAGTCGATCTGCCACAGGTTTCGGCTGGTCTGAGCGGTGAGAATGATGAAGGCAACAACGTTCAGCGCAACGATGAGCGGCACACCCCAGCTGAAGATCTCGGTGCCGGCGAAATACACGAACGTGTTCAGAGCGATGTAGCCGATTCGGATTTCGGTTGGCCCGATCCCGTAGTAGGCGATCTGGAACTGGTTCGTGGCGGCAAAGGCGAGGAACGACGTCGCCATGGTGGCGCAGGTGACCAACACCAGGATGAGGAAGAGCAGTCGTAGCCACGGGGCTTCCACGAGAAACGAGTAGCCGATCACCATCGAGCCGGCGAACAGCAAATCGAGCAGATGGTCCATGAAGAAACCCCACTTGACCAGACCTTGTTTCCGGAATTTTCCAAGCGACCCGTCGAATGAGTCGGTCAGCCATTGTCCGAAGACCATCACCGACATGCCGTGGAGCCAGACGAGGTCACCGCCTCCGGTCTTGCTCGAGCTGTCTCCGCCGTCAGCCAGCCAGCCGAACAGGATGGTTCCCGCCGACCACAGGATGGTCACATAGGTGAGGTGGTGGCTGAGGATGGGCTTGGGGATCTTCGGAATACCCCAGTTGATGAAGCGTCGTTCGAGCGGACCCAGGAGGGAATGCCCCTTCTTCTTGTCGCCTGCGAAGGCCGGGGCGGCGGCCGATTCTGTTGGTGGAGTGTTGTCTGCCACGTCTTGGAGGTCCTCTCGGAGCGTGTTGCCAGGTTGGCACGGCATCCGGCCAAGAAGCGTGAGGCGGATAGTGTTGACTGATGGATCGGACGTCGCCGGTTATTTCGATTGTCACGGGTTTGCCGCGACCGCGATGGCGGGGGCTTCTTCATTCTTGGGCCTTTTTCTTGACGATCCCGGCGGTGGTCGCTTTGGTGCTGATCGCAGATCGGCCGTCAGGCAAGGCCGGGGTGGCTATCTATGGAGCCAGCCTGCTCGCCGTGTACGGCGTCTCGGCCGCGTACCATCGGCTCGCTCGCACCGAACGCGCACAACAATTGATGCGACGACTCGACCACAGCATGATCTTTGTGCTGATCGCGGGCACCTACACGCCGGTGTGTCTCATCGCCCTCCCTCCGGCATGGTGGATTCCCCTGCTGGGGGTGGTTTGGACACTCACGGTTGTTGGGATCTGTCTCAAACTTTGGGGCACAGGCCGGGTGGTGACCCTCAGCAACGGGTTGTACATCGTGATTGGATGGCTCGCCGTTGTTGCCCTTCCGGTGTTTCTGCGAACCGTTTCTGCTCCAGCTCTGGGGTTGATGCTGCTCGGCGGCGTGCTCTACACCGCTGGCGCTGTCGTCTTTTATCTCCGTCGGCCTGATCCGAATCCCAGAGTCTTCGGGTACCACGAGGTTTGGCACGCCTTCACGGTGCTCGGGGGGATGAGTCACTTCGCCATGGTCGCCCTGGTCGTTCGCTGAAGTCTGATTCTCGGCTTTGCCCCGGTCTCTGCTCCGGTGCTTCTGGGCGAGTGATGCAGTCGGCACGGCTCTAGTTTTTTAGTCGGGCGGTTTTACGTCGATACAACAGCCGTGACATCAGCGGCGCGGGGCCTTGCAGCCACCAACAAAATCGGTCTCGCCGACCTGACTGATCTGGCCGACTCGGTTCAACGATCGAAGGCGTATCTCCGCATCTTTGGGAGCCTCGCTGCCGCCGCTGTCACCCCTCTTCTTCCTCGTGTAGAAAATCGATGGCAGATCTTCCTCGTACTCAGCCTCTTCGCGCTGCACTCGCTGCTCGATGCCCGGTACATGCCGGCAAAAGGGGCGAGCCAACGCGAGGCCTACCTCGACATTCTCTTGGTGACCGTGATCGGTCTGCTCGAGCCAGCTGCCTGGCTACCGGGTGTTGTCGCCCTACAGGGCGCCCTCTCCTATCACGCGGTCCGCTTGCCTTGGCGGGCGTTGCTTCCGATCGCCAGCCTCACGATCCTGAGCGCGACCTTCCTGAGCTATGTCCTGGAGGGTCCGTGGTTCTACACCTTGCTGGCAATGCCACTGGCCACCGCCACGGCCGCTCGGTTCGGTGATGAGTTTCGGGTGGCGCTGCTACAGGTCCAGTTCGAGCTCGAAGCGGCGCTGAGCGCGGCCAGCGCTATCGCCCACCTCACGCCGGTCAGCGGATCGGGACGCCCAGAAATCGTTGGCGACGTCAAAGCGGTTACCGGATGGTCGATGAAGGAGTGGAGCGAGACAGACCATCGGACCCTCATGCACGAGGACGACCTCGACCAATACTGGATCGACTCCGACAAGATTGTCGCCGGCAGGCAGTACGAGCGGCTGGGCCGAGTGCGTCGACCGAACGGTGAGTACGCATGGCTGCGAGATATCTCACGCGGCGAGCTGTCGTCAACCGGTGAGATGCTCTTACGAGGGCTGACTTACGACGTGTCGGGCATTGAGGCTGCGAACCAACGCATTCGACACCAGGCCCGGCACGATCAGTTGACCGGGCTGCCGAACCGGGTCGTTCTGAACGAGACGCTCGAGACCCACCTCGGCAACGAAACGCCGTTCGCCTTGCTGGCGCTCGATCTCAATCGCTTCAAGGAGATCAATGACACGCTGGGCCACCACTTCGGTGACGATGTGCTCTGCGCCCAGGCTGGGCGGCTGAAAAGGGTGATTCGTCCTGGTGACGTCGTGGTGCGCCTAGGAGGCGATGAATTCGCAGTCATCGCCCGTGGCCTCAACTCTGATGAGGCGGCAACAGAGCTGGCCGAGCGAATCAGTCGCAAGCTTGCAGAACCGATAACACTTCGAGATCTCACGGTTGTCGCATCTGCTTCCATTGGCATCTCGATGTCGGACGAGTCGACAAAGACGGCGGAAACACTCCTGCGCCACGCCGATATCGCCATGTACGAAGCGAAGAAGCACCGATCAGAGGTTCGTGTTTTCACCCCCGAACTCGAGATCGCAAAGGTTGGGGACGTAACCCTCGGTGCTGAGCTGGTAAACGCTCTCGACGCAGGCGAGATCCTTTTGCACTTTCAACCCCAGGTCAATCTGGATACCCGAGAAATCGTTGGTGCCGAGGGCTTGGCGCGATGGGAACATCCGACCCGTGGCCTGCTGGTGCCGGGAGACTTTTTGCACCTGCTCGATATCTCAGAGGCCCACCGTCGCTTCACTGACCAGATGATCAGACAGGCGATCGAATGTGCCCGACGATGCAACGACGCTGGTCATCCGCTTTCCGTTGCCGTCAATGTGTCGGTTCGTTCCTTGCAGGACCCCGATTTCGCCCGGCGTGTTGGATCGTTACTGGCCGCCGAGGGCTTGCCTCCGCACTTGCTCATGATCGAAATCACCGAACAGGATTTGCAGGACAACGGCGAACTTGTTCTCGAAGTGCTGGGCCAACTGGCAAGTACTGGCGTCGAGTTCTCGATTGACGATTTCGGCACTGGCTTCTCGTCACTGGAGCGCCTGCGTGATCTTCCCGTTCATGAGTTGAAGGTCGATCGCACCTTCGTGCAGCGGGCTCCGTCCAATAGAAAGGACCGAGTTATCGCTGGCACCATCATCGACCTGGCTGCCCGTCTTGGGCACAAGCTGGTGGCCGAAGGCGTCGAAACCGAAGAACAAGCTTCGATTCTGAGGGAGCTCGGCTGCCAGACGATGCAGGGCTATCTGTTCGGTCGGGCCGAACCGGTCGACGAGTTCGTCGAGAGGCTCGCGCAGGCTGAGATGGGCTACTCCGGACATCTTCGGTAATCTCGGCCAACACTGACAGAGCCAACACTGACAGAGCCAACACTGGCAGACCGGAGACTTCATCATGACCTATGCCCAGGGTCGCGTTTTTCTTGACGCCGATAGTCACATCATGGAACTACCCGATTTTCTTCGTGACAACGCCGACCCGGAGTTTCGCGATCGAATGCCCCGTCTTGCGATTGAGGGTGGCGATGTCATTCGCGACGCCTTAGCGACCGTCACCGACGAGCAGGGCCATCCAGCCGATCGGGTGGAAGAACTGCTCGCCCTTGGTGATGGGATCATCTCGGGCCCAAAGGGCTACGAGGCGCTCGGAGCCTTCAACACCAGTGAGCGAACCAAGGCGCTCGACCTGTTGGGCTTCAGCAATCAATGGGTCTTCGCCACGTTCTCGGCCGGCGTCGTGTTCAACATGCAAGACGACCCGGAGCTGATGGCTGCGGCGGCAACAGCTCACAACCGCGGCATGGCCACGTTCTGTTCGCCTGACGATCGTCTTTGGGGCGTCGGCGCCACGTCGCTTGACGACCCCGAACAGGCAGTGGTCGAACTCGAGAACATCATCGAACTTGGCCTCAAGGCAGTCTGGGTGCCTCACCGTCCGGCCGGAGGAAGGTCTCCGGGTCACGACGATCTCGATCCGTTCTGGGCCCGGGCAGCTGAAGCCGGCATACCCGTGGTGCTGCACGTCGGTGGCAATCCTCTACAGATGAAGCCAGCGTGGATGAACACTGGGCGCGACGTCCCCACCGACTGGCTGGGTGGCGGCGAGAACGTGCGGGGCAAGGACATGATCAGCTTGCATCAAGCGGCTGAGACGTTCGTGGGAACGATGGTGCTCGACGGCGTGCTCGATCGTCACCGTGACCTGCGGGTAGGAGTGGTCGAGCTCGGTGCCGCGTGGGTGCCGGCAATGTTGCGACGCCTCGATCAGATCGCTGAGATTTGGAAGCGGTCCGAGCCCGAACTTGCCGCCCTCACCCGCAAGCCGTCACAGCAGATCTCGGCCCAGATGGGCTTCACCCCCTACCCATTCGAAGACGTTGGGGCCATGATCCGCGACTCCAATCCCGACCTTTATCTCTTCTCGTCTGACTACCCCCACATCGAGGGCGGGCGTAACCCGCTGGGCCGATTCAGTGCATCGCTCGAATCCTTCGGGGATGATGTGCTGCAGAAGTTCTATAGCGACAACATGGACCGCCTGGTGTCGATCACGTCCTGACGGTCAGGGCGATACCGAGGCCCGGAGGCCGGTCGTGTCATGAGTAGTCTCGGCCCATGACTTCCGATGAGTTCCGAGAAGCGGGCCATGCACTCATCGATTGGATCGCCGACTACCGCGCCTCTATTGATGCGTTGCCGGTTTTGGCCCAGGTCGAACCGGGTGACGTCCGTGCCGCCTTGCCGGCGATCCCTCCGACTGGCGCCGAGCCGTTCGCCGATGTGATGGCCGATCTCGATCGTGTCGTTTTGCCAGGAGTCACCAATGTGCAGCACCCGATGCACTTTGGATGGTTCCCGTCAAACGCCTCCTTGTCGTCGGTACTCGGTGACATGGCGTCGTCCGGTATCGGCAGCCTCGGGATCTCGTGGGAGAGCTGTCCGTCGCTCACTGAGGTCGAAGAGGTTGTCTGTGACTGGATGCGGCAACTCGTCGGCCTCTCTGCCAAGTGGTCGGGAACAATCCAAGACACGGCATCCAGCGCGTGCGTGGTCGCGCTGCTCGCGGGCCGCGAACGGGCCGGCGCGTTCAGCGAAGCGACGGGTGGCCTCCAGTCGCTCGGTGCTCCGCTGGTTGTCTACACCACTGATCAGTCGCACTCGTCTGTAGTCAAGGCTGCCTCGATTGCCGGCTTTGGGTTGGGCAATGTCCGGTTGGTGTCCACCGATCCCTGGACTCGATCGATGGATGTTGCCGAACTCGAGTCGGTGGTTCGACGCGACATCGCCGACGGGTATGTCCCGGCCGTGGTCGTCGCCTCCGTTGGGACCACGGGAACCACCGCTTTCGATCCATTGTCCGACATCGTTGCGGTGCTTGATCGGCTGATGTCGTCGGGGGATTGCTCGGAGCGCCCATGGCTGCACGTGGACGCCGCCATGGCCGGCTCGGCCATGATCCTTCCCGACTACCGATGGATGTGGGAGGGCGTTGAAAGTGCCGATTCGATTTCTCTCAATCCGCACAAGTGGCTCGGAACCATCCTCGATACCTCGCTGTTCTATGTCCGCGACCCCGAGCATCTCATCCGAGTGCTGTCGACTAATCCGAGCTATCTGCAATCGGCTGCCGATGGGCAGGTGGTGCAGTACCGCGACTGGGGTATCCCGCTCGGCCGTCGATTTCGTGCCCTCAAGCTGTGGTTCCACTTACGCCTCGACGGGCCCGATGCGATTGCGCTGCGGCTGCGGCGTGATTTGGCCAATGCCGCCTGGCTGGTCGAGCAGATCGAATCCGAGCCGGGTTGGCAGGTGGTTGCTCCTGTACCGCTTCAAACGGTGTGCGTTCGTCACATTCCGAATGGACCGGATGGCGAGCCGCTGTCTGGCGAGGCCCTCGAGGCTCACACCACATCATGGGCTGCGGCTATCAATCGATCCGGCCGGGCCTACGTGACGCCTTCGCAGCTCGATGGCAGTTGGATGGTTCGGGTGTCTATCGGTGTAGAGGCGACGGAGCGAGAACATGTCGAAGTGCTTTGGGGCCTGATGAAGGCAGGTGTGGCGTGATGAGTGCGTCCGCCGGAGTTACGAACGAGGCTGACTGATGCCAGCCGGGAAGCGGTTGGTGAAGAGGGCGACGACGTGTGCGACTGGGAACGCGACCGCTACCTCGAGCTCACCTGATCGGCTGCTCCGTTCGGTCCCCACCTAGTCTTTCAGTCGATGTCGCCCGACGCAGATGATGCACTCGCCAACGTGGCCCGTTTGGCCGCGACGCTGGGCGTCCCCGCAGACTGCGAGCCCGACCAACTTCGGGCCGCCTACAAAGATCTGGCTCGGATCCATCACCCCGATCGAGGCGGCGATCCCGACTTCATGGTCTTTATAAATGATGCCTACCAGGAGCTGTTGGCTCTGCTCACGGGCGAGACGCCCGACCACTACGACGATGCTGCAGGCGATGGGTGGGAATGGGCCGACGACGTGCAACCCGACGGTGTTGCTCGGCTCACCTCGATTGCTCGCTCGGCGTTCGCTTTTGTGCTGCTGCCGGCCGCCGCGCTCGTGTTGGTGGTTGCGGCGATGCGATTTATTACCGCCATCGGCTAGCCCGGCGTGAGCCGCTCAGGTCGAGCAGCTCATCTCGACCATGAAGTCTGCGTCGTCCTAGGGAACCTCGAGGATCACGTTGATCGGCAGCGGCGCTGCCACCATGTCGACCCAATCGCCGCCGCGGCCCGCCCCCTACGCTGAAGCCAACCCAACCTCCGAGGTCCCGCTATGTGGCAACTCA
>JBLINY010000038.1:0-34731 GCA_047638695.1 Acidimicrobiales bacterium
CCGCAAGGGCCAGCAGCCCGATCGGGATCAGCGGACGAGCTCGCCCTATGAACGTGCTGGCCACCAGACCTAAGCCGCAGACGGCAGCGAACGAGCCGAACATGGCGGCGGCGCCAACACCCACGCTCGTCAGCTGGCTGAGAGCGAGGAGAACACCCACCACGACCGCTCCGATCGCCAGGGTGACCGAGGTCACCGGGGGTTTGGGGGGAGCTGGCTCTGACGGTTTGTCCACGACCGGCAGCGCCCAATGGGTGGGACCACTGGGCGCGATGGGTGGAGGCATCGTGGCAAACGCCTGTGTTTGCCCTGGCGGTGCCTGTGTTTGCCCTGGCGGTGCCTGTGTTTGCCCTGGCGGTGCCTGTGTTTGCCCTGGCGGTGCCTGTGTTTGCCCTGCCTGTGGAGGCATCGTGGCACCAGCGGGGACGGGACCGGCCTGTTGCCATCCGGAGGCGAAGGTCGGGGCTGGTTGACTTCCTTCCGTACGCTGGTTCAGCAGGTAAAAGCCAGCGGCCACCAGTAGCAGCGGTATGACGACCGTCCCGTTGAGCCCAAGAGTGACGGTGCCGAGGGTGGCCGAGAGGGCACCGACCAGCAGTGCACCGCCCAACAAGATGGAGACGATGTTGTTGTTGAACGCGACCGGCCGCGGGTCACGGTCGGACTGATCGGGGAGCAGCAGCCATGCGGCGAGGTAGAGGAGAATCCCGCCGCCGCTACCGACGATCGTGATAATCACAAAAGCGATCCGAACCAGCACGGGGTCGATACCGAGGTAGTCGGCAAGGCCGCTGGCCACACCAGCCACCGAACCGTTCACCCGACGACGGAGCCGCCGCGGACCAGCTTGCGGCTGCTGATGGCTGTCAGGGCGAGGATCGGCTGGAGGGGCTGGCTCATCTGTGAGCTCATCTGTGAGCTCGTCTGCTGGTGACCCCTCGGCACGTGGTTCATCTGGGGGCAGCTCGTGGAGAGGAGAGTCTTGGGTCATGCCATTCAGTGTCGAGCGAGTCTGGAGAGTGTCAAATGGGGGGACCCACTGATTCTCCGTCGGGGCCTCAGGGTAGGCTCAGGGTTCGCCCGGATGCCGACTTCGCCCTTGCCGTGGGATCATTATCGAGAATGGTCTCCTCATACTGGCAAATGCCGGTCCCGGCTCAGGACGATCGAATTCTCGGAGGCGTCGCAGCGGGCGTTGCCCGAGAAGTCGGCATCGACGTGCTGTGGATCCGACTGGCGTTCCTCGTCTTGTTCGCCATCGGCGGCTGGGGTGCCTTGATGTATCTGGTCGCCTGGGGGGCAATGGCGCAGGTTGAATATCTCGGCCGCGGCACCGTCACCGTGCCGGTCGTGAAAGCCCGCACCAGACCAAGACGGCTTGCCGGTGTCGCCCTTATCACCATTGGCCTCATCGTCTTCTTTGCCGGTCAGCCTGGAGTCGGCGCCGAGGTCATGTGGCCGCTCGGTGTCGTCGGGGCCGGCATGCTGATCGCCTGGCGGCAGCTTGCGCCCGGCCGCCAGGTCGACGGCTTGCCACGGAGCGTCAGGTTGGCCGGCGGGCTGCTTCTTGCCCTAGGCGGAATCGCCCTGCTGCTCAACTGGGCGGTCGGGCCCGATGGAGGCAACGTCGGCGTGTTCGCCGGCATCGGCGTTGGTGCCGGCCTCATAGGTCTCTCGGCGCCGTGGTGGTGGCGGATGGTGCAAGACCTCGACAACGAACGTAAGGCTCGCATCCGTTCTGATGAGCGGGCCGAGGTAGCGGCGCACCTGCACGACTCGGTGTTGCAGACTCTCACGCTTATCCAGAAGCAGGGGGAGGATCCTCTCGCCATGCGGAATCTGGCCCGCCGTCAGGAACGTGAGCTTCGCAACTGGCTCGACCCGGACCGTGCTGATCGCACTGGGTCGAGCGTGCGAGGACATCTCGACGAGTTGGCGACGGCGATCGAAGAACTTCACGGCGTGCCGGTCGAGATCGTCTCAGTCGGTGACTGCATCGTCACCGAGCCGGTAGCGGCTGCGCTATCGGCGGCCAAGGAAGCGGCCGTGAACGCGGCCAAGCACAGTGGTGCCGATCGGGTCGATATCTACGCCGAGATAGGCGATCGCAAGATCGAGTTCTTCGTTCGCGACACCGGTGTGGGATTCGACCCCGCTCTTGTGGCCGCCGACCGGCGCGGGATCTCTGAATCAATCGAAGGTCGGATGGAGCGCGTCGGCGGCGCGGCCACCATTATCAGCGACGTCGGAGCCGGCACCGAAGTTGAGATCTCGGTGCCACGACCGGCCGACCCCCAGCCGCCACCACGAGGAGCAGACGTATGAGCTTTCAACCAACCGTGGTGCTGGTTGACGATCACGACCTCGTTCGCGCCGGTGTTCGGGCCGAGCTTGGCAATCGAGTCCATGTGGTTGGAGAGGCCGTTGATGTCCATGAGGCGGTCGACGAGATCGTCGACCGCCGTCCTGACGTTGTTCTGCTCGATGTCCATCTTCCATCCGGAACGGGCGCCGACGTGATCAAGGCGGTCTTGGCTCGGGGCGGGGAGAGCAAGTTTCTTGCCCTGTCGGTGTCCGATGCCCCTGATGACGTGATCTCCGTTATCCGAGCCGGTGCTCGCGGTTATGTCACCAAGGCCATCAAAGGCGATGAGCTGGTCGATGCCGTCATCCGGGTCGCCGAAGGCGACGCCGTGTTCTCGCCCCGCCTGGCCGGCTTCGTCATCGACGCCTTCTCGGCGGCGATTCCTGAGCCGGTTGATCCTGAGCTCGATCAACTGACGCCGCGCGAGCAGGAAGTGATGCGATTGCTGGCGAGGGGATACGCCTACAAAGAGATCGCCCGGCGGTTGACAATCTCGATAAAGACCGTCGAGACCCACTCATCGAATGTGTTGCGCAAGCTCCAGTTGTCGAGCCGCCATGAGCTCACCAGCTGGGCTGCCCGCCGCCGCATCGTCTAGCCCTCCCCAGAAGCCAACCCCGACGCCTCTCGGGGTTGGCTCAGGGGGCCACCCCCTGCCGGCGGGGCCGAATGTCATCGAGGATGAAGGCATGTTCCGCACCAAGAGGGAAAAACGAGTCAACGCCACCAGCGGTAGCTCGAACCCACACGTCCAAGACAACCGACTTGCCCAACACAGCAGTACTCAAGACGGCAGTACTCAAGACGGCAGTACTCAAGACGGCAGTACTCAAGACGGCAGTACTCAAGACGGCAGTACTCAGCACAGAGCTTCGTCCCGGCCCCTTATCTCGGCTCGAGGCGTAACCAAGACCTACCAGACCGGGGATGTCACGGTCCGGGCGTTGGCAGGTGTCGATCTCGACATCGTTGCTGGCGAGTTCGTGGTGATCATGGGTCCGTCAGGCAACGGCAAGTCGACGTTGCTGAACTGTCTTTCGGGCATTGACAGCATCGACGATGGCTCGGTCGTGATCGACGGAAACGACATTCACCAGATGTCCGACCGGGCCCGCACCGCTCATCGGGCGGCACGGATGGGATTCGTCTTCCAGAGCTTCAACTTGATCCCGGTCTTGTCATCGGCGGAGAACGTTGAATTGCCGTTGCTGGCCGCTGGCGGCAAGCCGAAAGAAGCCAGAAAGAGGGCCAACGAACTGTTGGGACGAGTGGGCCTTGGCGATCGAGCCACTCATCGGCCGGCGGAACTCTCCGGAGGGGAACAACAACGGGTTGCCGTGGCGCGGGCCCTGGTTTCCAGTCCAGCGGTCGTGTGGGCCGATGAGCCAACAGGCAACCTCGACAGCGAGACAGCGCAGGCGATACTGAAGTTGTTCCGTGAGGTGAACAACACCGGCCAGACCATGGTGATCGTTACCCACGATCCCGCCATCGGGGCAACGGCCGACCGTCTCATCGAGGTCCGCGACGGACGAATCAACTCGATCCAGACGAAGAACGACCTCCAGACCGCCTCTGATGCCACTCGGGCGGCTGCAGAATCTCTGGCCACCGAATCTCCGGCCGCCGGTTCTTTGGCCGCTGAAGCTTGCGAGAGCGCCCGATGACCATCATCGCCATCGTCGTCCTTGCCCTCCTGCTGCCACCCGTCGCCTACGACCTGATCTTCTCGAACAACATTCGCCGGCTCGGCCTTCGTAACGTCGTTCGTCGCAAGGGCGAGGCTGCACTTGTCGTTGGTGGCTCCATGCTGGCCACCGCTCTTATTGCTGCCTCGCTGATCGTTGGCGACAGCTTTGGTCTGTCGATTCGAGACTTGGCCAAGGATGGCTGGGGCCCGATCGACGAG
The DNA here is from genome assembly GCA_047638695.1 of Acidimicrobiales bacterium. GTDB lineage: Bacteria > Actinomycetota > Acidimicrobiia > Acidimicrobiales > SZUA-35 > JAHECQ01. The sequence continues at coordinate 4,275 of JBLINY010000038.1, forward strand.
ATCGTCTACGTCGAGGACGCAGCGCAGCTCGAGGCCACCCAAGAGAAGGTCGACGAAACCGCAGCTGCTATCGATGGCACCGCAAGCGGACGGTTCGCTCGCGTCGCCGTGAGTGGAATGGGGACCGGGGCAGCAGCCGAACCGAGGGTCAGGCTCTTTGAAGGGGAGATTGACGAACTTGCTGCGTTCGGCGGCGACCCTGAGGCCACTGGTTATGCCGACGTCGGTTTGCTCGGCCCGCGTGACGTCGTCCTCAACCAGCGGTTGGCGGACTCGCTTGACCTTCGCGAGGGCCAGCAAATTCAGGTGCACGTTGGTGGCGAACCGCTCACCTTCACCGTTGCCTCGGTGGTCGAGTCGTCGGGCATAGCCGGGTTCGTCGAGATTGTTGCGGCTCCCGGCGCGGTCACGGGCACTCTTCTGTCTGACGAGGGTGTCAGCAACGCAGTGTTGGTGTCGAACGTCGGGGATGTGTTCGCTGGCGCCGACCGTACCGAGAGCGTGGTCGAGGCACTTCGGGCCAGTCTTGGTGCCGACATCGAGATCGAAGAGGTCAAGCGAGAGATCCTTGATGCTGCCGAAGAAGAGTCGGTTGAGACAAAGAGCCTCTTCGGGACCGTCGGCGGTTTCAGCGTTGCCGCCGGGATCTTGTTGGTGATCAATCTGTTCGTGATGTTGGCAGCCGAACGCAAGACCGAACTCGGTGTTCTTCGAGCAGTGGGAATCAAGCGGGGCCACGTGCAGCGAGCGTTCGCTTTGGAAGGCGCCGTCTACGGGCTGCTCGCGGCCGTGATCGGCGCCGTTATCGGAATCGGCGTTGGGGCCGGCGTGGTTGCCTTCGCCTCATCGTCTCTTGCCAACGACGACACCACGATCAGTCTGTCGGTTGTCCCGAGTAGCGTCGTGGCCGGTGCCATCATCGGCTTTGCCATCTCACAGCTGACCGTTGTGCTCACCAGCCTCCGTCTCACCAGGGTGAACATCGTGCGGGCGCTGAAGGACCTCCCCGAGCCGGCATCGGCTGCCAACGGTCGACGCTGGCTGATCATTGGCGGCATGGCGATTGTGGCCGGAGTGGCTGGCTATGTGGCGGCGGGTACGACCCCGGTGGTTGCGATGGCAGCACCGGCAGTGGCCCTTATGGGAGCGATTCCGTGGCTGGGTCGAGTAATCGCTCCGCGGTTGGCTACAACTATCTGTAGCGCCTTGGCCATGGTCTGGCCGGCACTGGTCTTCGGGGTGTTGCCCGATGTGATGGGCGACCCAGAGGTCAGTCTGTTCCTGCTCCAGGGGATCATGCTGGTTGGCTTGGCCACCGTATTGGTCGCTGCCCTGTCGCCGGTGTGGTTGGCCCTTGCCGACCGCCTGAGCGGCGGTGGTCTGGCCAGTCGCCTCGGGCTTGCTCACCCCCTCGCTCGACCGGAGCGGACGGCGCTCCTGGTCTCGATGTACTCGTTGGTGATCTTCACCGTCACCTTCATGGCCGTCATGAACGCTGTGTTCACCGCGTCGACGCCGACCATGGCCTTCCAGGCCGGCGGAGGCTACGACGCCTTGGTGGAGAGCAACCCGACGGCCGAGCTGACGGCAGCTGAGTTGGTGGCTCGTCCGGACATCGAACGGGCCGTTCCGATCCGACGCGGTGTTGTTGACGTGTTGGGGAACGATGGCATCCTTGATGGTTACCGGGTGTCGTACCTGCCCCCCGACTTTGCCGAGGTTGCAACGCCGGTCTTGACCGGACGCGCAACGGCCTTCGCCGACGACGAATCGGCCTGGGCCGCCGCTGTTTCTGGCCAGGCTGGTGTGGCCAACGCCGGCTCGAGCGAGCGCTGGGTGATCGTTCCGGACTGGGCGCCGTTGGACATCGGAGCCAGCACCGAACTCGTGGCCGAGAACGGTGACGTCGAATACGTGCGGATTGCCGGCGTCACCGACCTTCAATGGTTGGTCGATGGCGGGATTCTGGCCTCGGCCCAGTTGGCCGACCCGCTGGTCGCCGACTCCCCGGTAACTCGCTACTACATGCAGGTAGCGGATGGCCTCGACAGCGATGAAGTCGTTCGTGCGCTCGAGTCCGACTACGTCCGGCGCGGTGTCGATGGCACGACGTTCATGGAACGGGCGCTCGAAGAGGTGCAGGGCCAGGAGGTCTTCCTGCAGATGTTGCAGGGCTATCTCGGTCTCGGGTTGTTGATCGGCATCGCCGGGTTGGGTGTTGTGCTGGCTCGGGCAGTCCGAGAGCGCCGTCGCCAGATCGGCATGATGCGAGCCATTGGTTTCAGTGGTTCGGTGATGCGCCGGGCCTTCCTGCTCGAGGCCGTCTTTATTGGGGTGCAGGGCGTGGTGCTCGGCATCGGCCTCGGCTTGCTCAGTGCGTGGCAGATCATGGCCAAGTCCAATGCCTTCGAGGACAACCTCACCTTCGACATACCAACCGCTTGGTTGGCCGGACTCGCCGTTCTGTGCCTGTCTGCCTCGGTGGCCGCCGCTATCAGCCCGGCGATTCGCAGCGGACGGGTGAGCCCAGCCGTGGCGCTTCGTCACTGATTCTGCCCATCCAGACTCGCACCCACTAGCTGACTCGGCCGTTGTGGTTGTAGGTTCCGGACCTATGTTCGAGCCGAGAGTCAACCTGCCCGAAGACCTGTCCGGAGCCGATGGACGGTGGTTCATGATCGACGAGCGCCAGCAGATTCTGATGCTCGACGGTCAGATCCCGGTTGGTGTCGAGCCGCCGGTCGGCGACAAGAGCCGGCATCTCATGGGAGTCGAGGACGGGGTTCCCATGTGGGCGGCGAGGGCAGAGGGAGGATTCGATGAGCCAGAAGATGCCGAGTGGGTGAACCTCCGGGCGCTTTTCGGGCGAATCCCTGAAACCGAGTGGGCGTTGGCGGGCCGAGCGTCACAGCTGTTGTTGTGGGAACGCGATCACAAGTTCTGTGGGCGATGCGGGGCGCAGAACACCCACCATGCCAACGATCGAGCGCAAGAATGCCCTGATTGCGGCTTGCAGTCGTATCCCCGCATTTCGCCCGCAGTGATCATGCTGATCGAACGCGATGACGGCAAGGCACTCTTGGCCTGGGGCGCTCAGTTCCCCGGCCGTTTCTTCAGCGCCCTCGCCGGTTTCGTGGAGCCGGGCGAGAGCCTCGAGGAGTGTGTCGCCCGTGAGGTACGGGAAGAAGTCGGCATCGAAGTGTCCGACATCACGTACTTCGGTAGCCAGCCATGGCCCTTCCCCCATTCGATGATGATTGGCTTCCAAGCCAAGTACGCAGGTGGCGAGATCACGATCCAAGAAGAGGAAATTATTGAAGCCGGGTGGTACGGGCCGGACGAGCTTCCGCCGGTCCCGAAGGGCGGCATGTCGATCGCCGGCTGGCTCATCGAAGATTGGTTGCAACGAGCCAGCTAATCGAAGATCGGCTGCAGGTGAGCGAGCCAGTTACTCCTTGGACGCTACGGCGTTGGGGGTGACGTTCATCTTTGGCTCGTACTCGTCGGCCTCTACCGCCGACCGCGTGCCGGTCTGAGCGCTTCGAAGTTCGGCTCGGCACGAGGCGCACGGGCCATGAAATCGTTCGGTCACCGCGGTGCCGCACCGGGGACAGTCGAGCGCAATGTCGGCCACAATCTCACCGCCAGTCGTCATCGCCTCACCCTAGTACCATCATTCTCGTATGGCTTTCGTGGCGCTCGAAGACAGAAACCTCAGCGACAGAAACCTGGAGAGCAGGTGATGCTCCGCCTCCGCCAAGTCGCCGTGGTCGGTGCTGATCTCGCTGCAGCCGAGGCGCAGGTGGCCAACACCCTTGGCCTTTCCCGTTGCTTCCAAGACCCCGGGGTTGGGGCGTTCGGCTTGCACAATGCGCTTTTCCCGATCGGTGATCAGTTCCTCGAGATCGTGTCGCCGACCACCGGCGGTACGACGGCCGGTCGTTTGCTCGAGAAGCGAGGCGGCGACGGTGGCTACATGGTGCTCTTCCAGACCGATGACCTCGATGGCTTTCGGCGACGCTTCGACGCGCTCGGAGTGCGCGTGGTTCACGAGGCCATCGATTCCGGCATCGTTGGGCTTCATTTGCACCCGAAAGATGTGGGTGCTGCGGTTGTGTCAATCGACCAAACAGACGAACCAGCCGAGTGGACCTGGGCCGGTCCGAATTGGCGCGACCACCACCGGCCCGCAGTTGTCACCGCCCTCGCCGGCGTCGAGATCCAGAGCAACGATCCGGCCGCAACCGGTGCTCGATGGGCCGAGATCCTGGGTCGGCCTGTTGTCGACCATCAGATCGCGTGCGATGACGCCGTCGTTCGGTTCGTACAGGCCGCCGACGGACGCGGCGATGGCATCGGTGCGTTTGACGTTGTCGTAGCCGATTCTGCCCAGTCGGGGCAGGCCACGACCATCGTTGGCACCCGCGTCAACTTCGTCTCGTGATTCTCTGGCTGTTGCTTGCCGCAGTGGTGGGCGCCGCCATTGGTTGGTTTATTGCCCGGCGGGCGATGCCGGGCCGAGCGCTACGCACGGTCGGCGAACATCTTGACCCTGCCGACAGCGAGCGGGCCGATCCCGTAGGTACCGACCTTGGACGTAGCGACGGAGAAGCAGTCCGAGAGCTTCAGGTCGAGTTGCGTCGCGAGCGCAGTCTGCTCGACGAGGTCGCCAGTCGAAATGGCGTGACACCTCGGGCGTTCCGGGCCGCCCTGGCCGACAACTACCTACACAGATCTGATCCGTACTACGCCCATCACACAGCAGGCCGAGAGGCCGCCCATCACACAGCAGGCCGAGAGGCCGCCCATGACACAGCAGGCCGAGAGGCCGCCCATGACACAGCAGGCCGAGAGGCCGCCCATGACACAGCAGGCCGAGAGGCCGCCCATGACACAGCAGGCACTGCAGCCGTAGGCGTCGAACCGACCAGCCGGGCCGAGCTACCTCAGCTCAGCGGTGTCACTGACCTCAGTGCGGTTCATCGGTCGATTATTGACTTACGAGAGCGGGTCGAAGCCATGCTCGAGACCCGACCGCTCGCCGACGCCTGACTATGACTGATCCACAGGCCATCCGACCGCTGGAACAGCGGCCCGATGCCGATGTCGTTGTTCCTGGCTCGAAGAGCCATACCAATCGCGCCCTGGTGTGCGCGGCACTGGCCGAGGGACGCAGCCGCTTGTCCGGCGCTCTCTTTGCCGAGGACACCGAAGCAATGTTGGGAGCGCTGCGTACTCTGAACATCGGAGTCTCGGCTGATCCCGACACCACGACGGTGCTGGTCGACGGTTGCGATGGGCGCCTCATGGTTGATGGGCCGACGCTCGACGTCAGGCAGTCGGGGACAACCGGTCGATTCCTGTTGCCAACGCTTGCGCTGGCCACGGGTGTGTCGGTGCTCGACGGCGACCCTCAGCTTCGCAGCCGCCCGTTCGGGGACCTCGTCGATGCGCTCGCCCAACTTGGCGTTGAGGCCAGCGGAGCCACGCTGCCCATCGAAGTTCGTGGTGGCACGTTCCGTGGGGGAGCGGTGACCGTGGCTGGAGCGGTGTCGAGCCAGTTCCTGTCGGGGCTGTTGTTGAATGCCCCGTGTGCTGACTCTGCCATCGAGATCACCGTACTGGGTGAGCTGGTTTCGGTGCCCTACGTCGATCTCACTCTTTCGACGATGGCCGCGTTCGGGGCTGAGGTGGTCAACCGCGATCACCAGCAGTTCGTCGTCGAGCCATCCGGCTATCGCGGTGCCGATGTTCTGATCGAACCGGATGCGTCGGCTGCGTCGTATTTCTTCGGGGCGGCCGCCGTCACCGGTGGCCGGGTCCGAATAGGCGGCCTTGGTAACGACACGGTGCAGGGTGATCTGGCCTTCGTCGACGTCCTCGAGCAGATGGGTGCGATCGTGCGACGGGGTCCCGTTAGCACCGAGGTGACGGGGCCAGCGCAGCTAACGGGAGTGGATGTCGACCTGGCGGATTTTTCTGACACGGCCCAGACATTGGCCGTAGTCGCCAGCTTCGCCAGCTCGCCTACCCGAGTGCGCGGCATTGGATTCATCCGCCACAAGGAGACCGACCGCATTGGTGCCGTGACGACCGAACTCAGACGACGTGGGATCAAGGTCGACGAACACGATGACGGCTTCACGGTGTACCCAGGGTCGCCAACAGCCGGGGTTGTACACACCTATGACGACCATCGGATGGCTATGAGCTTCTCGCTGCTGGGGCTGGTGTACCCGGGGATCGAGATAGCTGATCCAGGCTGTGTGGCCAAGACGTTCCCCACCTTCTTCGCCGCTCTCGAGCAACTTCGGTTGCCATGAGGGCCTCGTTGCTCGTTGGGGTTCGGCGGGTGGAACTGACCGAGGTCGACGAGCCTCAGCTTCGTCCTGGTTCGGTCGTTGTCGAGATCGACCGGTGTGGTGTGAGTGGCTCAGATGTCGAGGCCTACGTCTCTGGGCTGTTGCCGGCTGGGGCTTGGTTCGGTCACGAGTGGGTCGGGCGGGTTGTCGCCGTTGGGCCAGAGGTCGTCGAGCATTTTGAAGGTGAGCGGGTGATCGGCGCAGCCCCACCCGCATGTGGAGCGTGTAGGCCCTGTCGGGCTGGGTTGGGTGATCATTGTGCGCTGGTGGTCGACATGATCGTCGGCGTCGACGGGCTCGCGTCGCCCCACGGTGCTTTCGCCGAACGTATTCGGGTGGACGCTAGGCGGGCGCATCGGTTGCCCGAAGGCATCGACGACGTGGATGCGGCGATCGCTGAGCCGGCTGCCGTCGCGGTGCATGCCATCGCTCGCGCCACCGTTGCTCTTGGTGACGTCATTGTGGTTATCGGGGCAGGGACGATTGGCTTGCTGGTTGCTGAGTTGTCCCGCCTGTCGGGTGCCTCGGCGGTCGTGGCCATCGATGCCGATCCCTACCAGCGTGAGCTTTCCTGCGACCTTGGTGCAGACGCCGCTTTCTCCGATGGCTCAGGTGCCGCCAAATGGTTGAGCGCACGGGGCCACGGCTTGGGAGCCGATATCGCCTTTGACTGCTCTGGCTCGCCAACATCGCTCGCTACTGCGGTCGACGTGGTGCGGCGCGGCGGAACCGTCGTGGCTGTCGGCGTGCGTTCGACGACAGGCTCACCTCGAAGCACGGTGCTGCTGGAGCGCGAAGCCGACCTGCGGGCAGCCGTTGGCTATACCGCCACCGATGTGCGTCGGGCCCTGTCGTTGATGGCCGACGATCGGCTTCGAGTTGCCAACTTGTATGAGCCAGAACCGATCGGTCTCGGCGACCTTGATGCGGCCTTGCATGAGCTCTCGGGTGAGACCCTGAGCAGCGGCATCGGACGTCGCCGCAAGCTGCTCGTTGCCCCCTAGCTCGACTGACTCGCTCGATTGCCGAGCTCGATTGACTAGCTCGAGAGCAATTCGAGGAACCCCTTGGCCCATGCCGCGGCGTCGTGCTTGGCGACCGACCGACGCATGGTCCGCATGCGTTTGTTGGCCTCATCCGGCGCCATTTCGACCGCCTCGACGATCGCTGTCTTAAGACCATCTATGTCGTAGGGGTTGACCAATACGGCCGAAGTCAGCTGGTGAGCGGCGCCCGCGAACTCTGACAAGACCAATACACCCGACTCGTCGTGACGGGCGGCCACGTACTCCTTGGCCACCAAGTTCATCCCGTCACGCAATGGCGTCACCAACATCACGTCGGCCGCCCGGTACATGGCGAGCAACTCATCGAAGGATCGGGTGCGGTGGATGTAGTGGACAACGGGATAGCCGACTCGACCAAAGTCGCCGTTGATTTCGCCGACCAGACGTTCGACCCGTTCGCGCAGACTTACGTAGGCCTCGACCTGGTCGCGGCTCGGCTGGGCGATCTGAATCATCGAGACTTGGGACGGATGCAGACGACCTTCGGCCAACAACTCCTTGAAAGCCCGGAGCCGCACATCTATGCCCTTGGTGTAGTCGAGGCGGTCGACGCCCAGCAGCACCGTGTGAGGTTGGCCCAGCTGACCACGAAGGTCGCGTGACTCCTCGGTGACCGTGTGCCCCCTGGCTGCATCGTTATAACGGTCGTAGTCGATGCCGATAGGAAACGACCGAACCTGCACCGACCGTCCGTCGATCTCGAGTCCGGTTTTGCTGGTCCGGGTGGCGGCACCGAGAGTGATGGCGAGTCGATGGAAGTTGCCGGCGTCGGCTGGCGACTGGAAGCCGACAAGGTCGGCTCCGATGGCGCCAAGCGTGAGCTCACGCCGCCACGGCAGCTGACAGAAGAGTTCTGGCGATGGGAACGGAATATGGAGGAAATAGCCGATACGTAGATCGGGGCGAAGCTCGCGAAGGAAACCGGGGACAAGCTGCAGCTGGTAGTCGTGCACCCAAACCTTGGCGCCGGGGGCCGCCGCCTTGGCCGCTGCCTCAGCGAAGCGTTGGTTGACCGCTCGGTACCCGTCATACCAATGGCGATGGAACTCCGCTGGCTGAATCTTGTCGTGGTAGAGCGGCCATAGCGTGCCGTTGGCCATGCCCTCGTAGTGGAGCTCTCGCTCCTCCCCGGACAGTTTCACCGGCACCAGGTGCATGCCATCGTGGTCGAAGGGAGCAGGGGTCCGCGTCGCTTCTTCGCCGGTCCAACCGAGCCAGGCAACACCATTGAAGTCGGACATCGCCGGTTTGAGCGCTGCGACCAGACCACCGGGGCTCGTTGTCCACACGGACTTGTTGCCTTCGACGGACCGCTTGACCGGAAGTCGGTTGGCGACGATCACGAGGTCGGCACCCTTCGCTGCGGCTCGTTTCGTGCGTGGCATAGTGCCAGTATTCCCGGTGGCTGCGATCAGGGCAGGGCAATCGTGAAGAGGTTGCTACGCCAGCTCACGTTCCCTGCCTCGTCGAACGCCTTCACCGCGAAGGTTGCGATGGTGTTTGGAGCGGCGCCCGAATCGACGAATGTCGTTCCTACGTCGGCCTCGTTGCTGGTGATGGCGTCACCCAAGGTGCCGTCAGTCGAGCGGTAGACCGTATAGCCGACCACCGCGATGTTGTCCGTTGACGTATTCCATGAGAGCACTGGTTGGCCGTTGACCAGCTCGACGGTGAGGCCCGTCGGCGTGCTTGGTCGCTCGCTGTCGGTCGTGTCTGAGCCGGTGGTGATGACGTTGCTACGCCAGCTCACATTGCCGGCTGCATCCACTGCCTTGATCACGTAGGTGTATTGCTGCACAGCGACAACGTCGGTGTAGCTCGTGCCGGTGGTGGTGGTGAGAAGGGGGCCTACTGAACCGTCGGGCGAACGGAAGATCTGGTAGCCGACGACGCCGATGTTGTCGGTACTTGCCGACCACGAAATCGATACTTGGTCGCTGGCCTCAGCGGTGATCCGGAGGCCCTTTGGCGGAGCCGGGCGTTCGGTGTCGACTGCTTGCTCGGGAAATGCGGTGAGGAAGTTGCTTCGCCAACTGGTGTTGCCGGCAGCGTCGACGGCCTTCACCGCGTACGTATAGGTGAATCCATCGGCCACGCCGTTGTCGACGAATTCTGGCGAGGTGCTGGCGCCGATGCGTGAGCCGAGGTCACCGGTCGTTGATCGAAAGATGTCGTAGCGCTCGACCCCGACATTGTCCGACGACCCGGTCCAGCGGATGGCGATCGAATCGGGAGTCTGGTGGTCAAGCGTCAGGCCCTTTGGTTCCGATGGCCTCGTGGTGTCGGTTGCCTGGCCTTCTTCGCACCATTTGCCGAACCCGCTCATCCACGAGCCACCCGATTGGGTGAGGCCTCCGCCCACCCACAGGCATCCGGCGGCGTCGCTGAGGATGGCCCAAGCACCCGAGGCACCGGAGAGGTCGAAGGTGACGTCGGGAAGAAGATCGCCGGTGGCGGCGTCGTAGGCGACGACCGATCGCGCTGGAGTCCAGTCCCCGACCGGTGGGTTGGTGGTTGGGAAAAGAGCGGGCCCGGTCGAGGGATCGAGGTGGTAACTCCAGCAGTGGCAGCCTGCGTACACCCGATCTCCGACAACCTCGAGCGTTTGGTAGTCGCCGCCACCACTCAGCGGCCACGAATTCACAAACGACGGGCTGCCGGTGAAATAGACCTTGTGCCGGCTGAGGTTCGAAGCGTTCAGCACATAGAGCATGTGTTCTTCACCACCGACGTACACCTTGTCGCCGACTGCAGCCACCGCGTACTGCCGGCCCGTGGCGTCAAGGTTGGCTTCGAAGGGAGCGAGCCCGTCGATCAGCTGACCATCGGTAGTGCTCACTGCGGCGAATCGGTCGCCCTGTTCGGCGTTGGCATTGACCGAAGTGAAGAACCCGGCCAGATACAGCCGATCGCCGGCCGGGCTGAGAGCGATGTCCCACACGCCACCGCCGGACACGCTGGGGCGGAAGTCGGCGTCTGGTCGACCTTCGGCGAGCGAAACCCGTCCTGCGCGAGTGACCTGCATGAAACTGGGCCCGGATCGAATGTGTGAGAAGTTGCCGGCCAGATAGAGATGAGCTCCACTGACTTCGAGGGAGCGCACGACCGGGGCGGCGGTTGTCCACGGGCGTTCCAGCCCTGCTCTCCACGTTTCGTCGAGCTGTCCGGTGGCGGGGTCGACGGCGGCCAAACCAGCGGTGTTGGCCGCTCCGGCGACAGAGCTGAACTCTCCGCCCACGAAAAGACGTGAGCCGTCCGGTGATGCAGCCAGGGCATACACCGAGCCGCCTCGGACATCGGGTTCGAAGGTGGTGATCAGTTGGCCGTTGCCAGCATTGAAAGAAGCCAGGCCGGCTCGTGCGACCGATGTCCCGCCTGGCCCCGAAACAGCGTCGGTGAACTTGCCAGCGACATAGATGACGTTGCCGATCTGTTCAAAGTCCCAAACTTCGGCTTCGAAATCGTTCGAGCCCGACGCTTGGAGGCCGGTGACTCCCCACGTCGGTTCGGCAGCGGGCGCCAGTTCGGCGATGGCTGGCTCCCCGCTCCGAAGACCTGCGACGAGGAGCAGCGCGGCCAAAACGGCAGCGGCAGTTGACCGATGAAGCACACCTCCTCATCGGCAGGCGTCTTCACAGATCAAGTCGTTGAGCGGCGAGGCAGCGGATCCCCGGTAGGAAGGGTGAGCGGCTAGAGAAGTGCGAACTCGCCCGCCTGCGTCACCTCGACCGAGCGACCAACGCCTTCGGCTGTCATCAGTTCGGTCATGAGACCGGCCGAGGAACTATTGGCCCAGGTGCGTGCACCGGTGGGCGTGCGAACGGCGGCAAGGGCTTTGTCGGGGCCGGCGCCATTGTGCATCACGGTGTAGGCCTCGATGGTGCCTTGGCCGGTGAACTGGGCGTCGACGTCAGTGGCGGGCACGGCGTCCACGACTTCCTGGACGTCGCGGGCCTGGAACGGCTGACCCGAAGGTTCGGTCGAATACAGACCGAGCGCGTGCTTCGTCAGGTAGCCACCGTTCGCCGTGACCAGTCCGAGGGACCCGGCGTCTTCGCGGAGTTTCGATGCCATGGTGGCAATCGAATGGGTGACGTAGTTGTTCAGCGGCCCGCCGGCGAAGGTGAGCCCGCCGGTTTGTGTGAGCTGGCGGTCGAGACCGATTCCCAGCTCGGTGGCCGAGATCTGAACCGCTGACGGGAAGCACGAGTAGATGTCGATGTGGTCGATGTCGTCGACCGTTTTGCCGGTAAGAGCGAAAAGCTCTTTACCAGCCTCATTGATGGCGGGCGACGAGTGGAGGTCGCGTCGGTTGGACACGTTGTAGGTGTCGTGGGCATCGGTGCCGGCGTGCGGGAACACCCACCGATCTTTCGGAACTCCTGCCGCCTCTGCTGCCTCGGCCGAGCACAGCAGCAGGGCTGCCCCCTGGTCGAGGTTCCAGTTGGAGTTCATGGATTTGGTATAGGGAAAGCCGACCATCCGGTTGTCGGGAGTTGCCGCTTTGATCTCGTCGGCAGTCATGGGTTGGCGAAGCCAGGCGTAGGGATTGGCTACGGCCGCAGCGTTGAATGTTTGCCAGAGTTGGGCCACCCGTTGACGGTGCCCGTCGATTGTCTCGCCCCGTGAGTGGCGGAATGCTGATTCGAAGATGGGGTAGAAATTCACCGGCATCTCGAGCCCACGCTCGAGCTCGAAGTCGGTCGACATGTTGACGTCGGCTTGGAAACGCTCGTCTGGTTCGTCGTTGAGTTGTTCGGTGAGGCTGCGATCGAGTCCGGCCGCCTTCTTCTTTCGGCGACTCCAGATTGTTTCAGCCCCAGCGATGGCGACGACATCGAGGTCGCCCGCCTGGATGCGGGCCGACATTGCGTTCACGAACGACTGTGGCGTGTTGCCGCCGCCAGCCGAGAGCAGGGTATGAGCATCGGGTGAGCCGACCGCGGTGGCGAGGAGGCGTGCCGGGTTGGAGTAGGACCACGCTCCGTCGACAACGCCGAGCGCATCGAGCTTCGACAAAAGCGATGGCGCACCGGCATCAGCGGCGGCCGCTACAACGACCTGTTCCATGAGCTTCACTGCCTCGACGGCGTCGGCCGGGTTGTCAGGGCGTTGCGTGGACTGGCCAACGCCGACGAGAACTGGGGTGCGGGGATCGATCGTCATCCCCAGAAGCTAGCTAGCTGAGGTGTCCGATCGAAATTCCTAGGAACAGGATGACGACGGCGGACACCGCTCCGATGGCGCCCGTCGCTCCCTTGATGGCGGGCTTGTCGCTTTGAGAGTGGGCGACCGCAGATGCCGCAGCCACCAAGACGAGCAGCACTTTGATGCCGAGAGTGGCGTGGTAACCGGCTGGAAGGTCGGTGGGGATGACAAGCAAGTTCCAAACGCCCGTGACGAAGGTAAGCCCGAACGCTGGCCAGGCGACGCGAGCAAAGCCGTTGGCTGCTGCTTTGGTTGCCTCAGGCCCGATCTTGCGAAGCCCGGGAACGACGCCGGCCAGCACGAACTGGCCGCCAACCCAGATAGCAGCGCCCAAGATGTGCAGGAACAACCGGAAGGTCTCAAGGGTGGGGGTGAGCACCCCTGCAAGCTATCGGTGGGTTTAGCGTCGGAGCAGCTTGCCAAGGAGACCACCGAGGCCGCCCTTGCTGCTACCGCCGCCACCTCCGGTTGCCATGTTCATCACATCATCGAGCACGCTGCCGTCACCGTCAGCGTCGAGAATCGACGCCAACCCGCCGAGGCCGGGCTGCTTGGCCTCAACGGCCTTGCGTTCGTTGTTGAGCATGGCCCCGAGACCTGCCTCGTCGAGGTTGTTGGTCTTCTTCTGCTTCGACAGATAGCCCATCACCAGCGGAGCCAGCAACGGCAGCAGCTTGGTGATCATCGAAAGATCGACGCCCGCATTGCCGGCTACCTGTTGTTCGACCTGTGGTCGTTTTTGGCCGAGCACATGGCCGAGGATCGCGTCTCCCGGGCCTCCGCCGCCAAGGAGCGAACCAAGGTTGCCGAAGATCGAGTCATCGTGATCGTCGAGTGCGCTGGCGAGCGACGACGCACCGTCGGCCTGCTCAGCGTTCTTGGCCAAGCCGCCGAGGATGGCGGGAAGGGCGGCCGAGATCAGCCCACCCATCGCGTTCTCGTCGGCTCCCAGCACTCCCGCTAGTTGGGAGGTGCCGCTCGAGCCGAGCTGTTCCATGAGTCCATCAATGAGTCCGGTCATGGCGTGAAGGGTTAGGCCGGGTTGGCCATCGGAGCCGCTAAGGCCGACAGGGCTGGCCGCGCAGCGACCCGCACGGCGGTCGGAGACGAGGTGGATCGATGCCGAGGACTTCGGGGAGAAGCAACGACGACGGATGATCGTCGCCCGTGAGGATCTCGACCGTCGCCGGTTGAGGCAGCACAGCAAAGCGCCATTGGGGACGCGAACCGCCTGGTGTGTCGACGGTGACGCGCAGTCGGGAGCCCGGCCGCAGCACGTGAGCGAAGGGCAGAATCTCCACCCGGGCGGCGACGATCTCGCCCGGCTGCACCAGGTCGGCGTCGGCTTCGGAGTTGCTGGGAATCGGGCGGAGGTCGGTCGCATTCGGAGAGAGGGCGCGCCGCGAGACTCGGAGCCATCCAACCTGAATGTAGGTTTCTGAACCATCGGGGCCGATTTCTGACAAAGTCACCTCGAGATCGGCGTCGGTGGTGTCGAGACGCACGAAGAGGTCGGCGCTGGCGGGACCAACCATCACGACTTCGTCTTGAAACTCATCCGATGTGAAGCTGGCCGCCTCCTCGGAGGCCAGCCATTGCCAATCGGGACTGTTGGTCCAAATCTGGGCAAGGTCATCGGTGGTGACGAGCGCCCCATCGGCGGGATTGGTGGTGAAGGATCGCACACCACCGCCCAGCGGCGAGGAGTCGCGTAAGCGCCCAGCATCGGTGAGGAACAGACGCAGCGGCTCGATCTCCTTTGGCGGCCAGTGATCGAAGCTCGCCTCGAAGTTCGGCACCGGGAGATTCGGCCAACGAGCGCCCTGCTCGAAGAAAACACGAATGGGCGGTTCGGCTTCGTAACGTTCTCGGGCTTCGGCGGGAGCGACCCCTTCGAATCGAGTGGGAGGCACCGGCATGCTGTTGCCGAACACGCTGGATAGGCCCAGGCTGACCAGAACGCGGGTGAAGTCGTCGAGTGTGTCGGTTCGCTCGCCGACGTACAGATCGTAGAACTCGACAAGGGCCGACAGGAGCGTTGGTCCGAGCGGGTCAATGTGCAGTCCGTTGTAGAGGTTGGCCCGAACCAAAGGTGACTGCTCGAATTGGGGAATCAACGAAGGGAACCGACCCCCTGTCTGTTCATCCTGCCACGCTCCGGCAAGAAACACGGGAACGTCGATGGTCGAGACGTCAGGGTCGCGGGCATCGGTGAGCTGGCTGCGGAAGGGTGACGCTTGCACGGTGGCGACGAGGTCAGGGTTGTGCACTCGAAGCGCCTGGTTGGCCCCGCAGACCCGATCGCCGAAATCCACACGTGCTCGGCTCCAGTCTTGGCCGAACGCAGCGGCTCGCTCGCTGACCTGTGATGTCCAGTTCTCGCCGAACCCGTTGTTGTAGATGCCACCCGGGTACAGCACAGATTCGACGTCGCCAATCACCGACAGCGGTGCGATGGCGGCCAGGTTGGGCGGGTTGGTCGCCGCGACGTAGAGCTGCATGATCCCGGGATAGCTGATGCCGAACATGCCGACCTTGGCCGACCAGGGTTGTGCCGCGATCGCCTCGATGGTGTCGTAGCCATCGAGGCCCTGAATGGGTTCGAACGCGTCGAATGATCCGCCGCTGCACCCGGTTCCTCGCACGTTGACCTGGACAATCGCGTACCCGAGAGCGGGCAACAGGGAGCGGGCGGGGTCCTCGGCGTCTGGATTCGACAACGCGTAGCCGGAGTATTCAACCAGGGTGGGGTAGGGGCCGGCAGCAGCCGAACCAGGCAGCGAAACATGGGCCGACAGCGTGGTGCCGTCTCGCATGGTCACGTAGGTGAAGCCAACGTCGAGATCTTGCTGGTCGTAGAACGATTGCTGGGGCGGCTGACGGTCGGGTACGGCGATGTTGTCGGCTCGTGCCGTGGGGACATCATTGGTCCATACCTGCACGGCAAGGGAGCCGGTGGGTAGATCGCGGAGCACCGCCGAACCGTTCGGTGCCACGTCGGCTCGCTGCACCACCGCGTCGTTGGCCAGCACCACGATCTCGGTACCGACCTCTGCTCGTTCCACCGTGACTTGACCGAAGGCCGGTAACAGATCGAGGTCGACCGACGGCAGCACGGTCGTCGGTGGAACGGTGCTTCGAGGAACGGTGCTTCGAGGAACGGTGCTCCTGGGGATTGCTGTTTCGGAGCCTGGTGTTGGCGATGCGGTGTCCGAGATCGATGCTTCGGAGCCAAGGTTGGTGCATCCCGCGGTCAGCAGTACGAGAACGGTGACGAAGCGAGGGAGGCGACCCTGGGGTGGGCGAGGAGACACCGAGTCAGTGTCACAGAAATTCCCGGGCATCCACCCACCACGTAACGTGCCCGCTACGCTACGCAGCGGGTGGAGTTGGTGCCGATTGGATTTTTTGTGGCCCCAACCCCTAATGCAGGAAAGCGTTCCGGTCGTACACCGCGTACCGGTTTTGCGCGGCTCCTGACCTTCCCTGCGAGCCCTGCGTTCCTTCGCCGTTTCAGCATGCTGCTGCTGTCGTCGACGTTGGTTCTGCTGCTGGCGGGATCTGCGCTTGCGTCGATCGACAGCCCGCGGCCGATGGTGGCCCAACAGCTCGACCATGCCACGTGGCAAGCCGATGAGCTTCCCGATGTGGCGCTTCTCCTCGCCGGGGTTGACGCCTCCGACCCCGTTGTCGGGGAAGCCCTGGTGCCGATGCTGGCCCAGATTCCTGGCGTCACTTCGGTGCTCGCCGAGCAGTCTCCGTCGGATCGCACCGCCGTGTTCATCTCGCTGGGCGATCTCGAGGGCGCCCCTGCCGGGAACCGAACGCTCGATGCCATTGACGCCACGCTCGAACAGGTTGTGCCCGACGTCGGCGTGTCAGTCGGCGGTCGGGCCATCGCCGATCGTGATCTCCTTGACCGCCTCAATCGGGGAACAATCGTTGCCATTCTGCCGGTGCTGCTTCTCCTTACGGTTCTGACCGCTGCGTCGTTCGGCGCCAAGTTCGGACTCGCCACGGGTGGCACGGTGGCGATGTCGACGCTGATGTCAGGTCTCATTGGATCGAAGATGGCCGGGAGTTTCGACGGCTCACTTGGAACCACTGCTCTTCCTGCGGTTCTGGTCGCGCTTCTCGTGTCGAGTGTCATGGCGTTCCGACTGCTCGATTGGTTCAAGCACCCGACCGGCGACGATGAGGCCGACCTGATCCAACGTTCCGTTCGTCACCTGTTGCCAGAGACACTGCTGTTGCTCGGCGGGTTGGTTGCCACCGCCATCGTCCTCGGTCTCGCCGGTCCTGGCCGTACGCCGACCACCATGGTGGCGGTCGGCGCCTTCTTCGGGTCCGTGGTGACGTTCGCTGTCCTGCCGGCCATGCTCGTCTCTCTGCCCAAGGTGCCGGATGAAGACGACTATCGACTCTTCAAACTGAACCTGCCCGACGGTCGTGATTTCCCGACCGCGGTTCTGGCTGGGTTTGCCATCTTCTTGTTGGCCCTTGGCCTGTTCGCGGTTCGTGTCCCAACCTCGGAGCTGCTCGACGAGGCGGCGTTGCCTGAAGGTGTGGCCTCACGCCGAGTTTCAGAACAGCTGGTCGAGCTCGGAGGTGATCCAACGTCGGCGATGTTGGCCACCGTTAGTGCCGAGGTCGCTCCCGAACAGCTGGCCAGTTGGGCCCGCACCGTTTCGGCCCTACCCGCGGTTGGTCGGACTGAGACCGCTACCGGTCGCTATGTCGATGGTTCGCTCAGCGCTCCGGCTGCCAATGGCGCCAGCTTTGACGCTGATGCAGACCGTCAGATGATCATCATCACGCCAAACGTGACCGCTCGCTCCCAAGCCGCTCAGCAGCTGGTCATCACCCTTTCCGAACTCGACGGCTTAGGCGAGGCGGTCGAACTCTCTGGGGCCTCCGTCGATGCTCAGAACTCGGCCAGCGATGCTCGAGCCCATCTATGGCTGCTTGTCTTCTGTCTGGCGATCGCTGGCGGAGTCTCGGTGCTGGTGTTGGTCGGTGACCTGCGGCTGGCGCTCGTCACCGTTCTTCTGCGGCTGCTCGGAACCGGCGCTCTGCTCGGCATCTACAGCACGGTCGCTGGCTCAGTCAGTGCCATCGAGCTGCACGTGGCAGCTCTGGTCGTCAGTGTCGGCGTTGGCCTGTTCGAGGTTGGTTTCATCCGGCGGCTGGCCGAGAGCCGCCCGACCACCGACGACGTGATCGCCGAGTTGCTTGCGCCACAGCCGCAGGTCGACCCGGTGAGTAATGCGCTGCGTCGGGAAGGGAAAGCAGCCATGTTGGGTCTCGGGATCACCGCTCTGTGTGGCCTCGGCTTTATGGCGAGCGACCTTGAAATCGCTCGGCGGCTCGGCGTCGCCGTTGCTGTTGGTGTCGTCATCGAGCTCCTGATCGGCACGTGGCTACTCCGTCCCGTTGTCCTTGGTCGTCCGCTTACCGGCGTCAACGCTCTGGGCACTCGAAAGAGCGCCCGTTTCTCACTCGACTCTCTCGCATTCAACCGATCAATAAAGGGCGACAACATGGCCACGGACACTGAAGACACAGGCGAAGGCCTGGAGAACGAGAACGAGGACGATGTGCTCGATCCGGCGTGGCGCCGGATTGTTGCAGGACTCTTGCGGGCAGAGTTTGCCTTCCAGGGCGACCCCGACAGTGCCGAACTGTCAACGGTCTTCCTCGAAGACACACCAGTTTTCGGTGAGCTCGCTGCCCACAACAAGCGCCTTCGTGAGGCCGGCCTGCGAGTCATGGGCAAGGGTCCGAAGCTGCTGCGGGTCCGAGCCGTCAATGTCGGTTCACCGGTCACGCTCGCTATTTCGGTCGACCATCCCGAACGCAAGCTGATTGACCGCGATGGTCGAGTTCTGGGTGTTCGTCGCCCTGAACGTCGCGATGGCATGCTGTGGCTGGTGCAGGACCCCTCCGGTCGGTATCGCATCGCTGAAGCAGTCGATCTCGGTACCGCAGACACCGAGACCGTGACGACCGATGCGGTAATGCCTCAGCTCGCTTGAGCGAGAGGTAGGGCTGTTACCTGGAAGTAGTCTCCCCTCGTAGGTTTGGCTACGAAGGGACAGCAATGGACATCGCTGAGTCGGTTCTCGATCTGATCGGAAATACGCCAATGGTGCGGCTCGGCCGGATCGGGCGCGACCTTGCCTGCCCGATCGTGGCCAAAGTTGAGTTCACCAATCCTGGTGGCAGCAGCAAGGACCGCCCGGCCGTTGCCATGATCGACGCGGCTGAGCAGGCGGGTCTGCTGAAGCCGGGGGGAACGATCATCGAGCCGACGTCGGGTAACACCGGTGTCGGGCTTGCGATCGTCGCCGCCCAACGGGGATACAACTGCATATTCGTTGTCACCGACAAAGTTGGCATCGAAAAGGTTGATCTGCTGCGGGCTTATGGGGCCGAAGTCGTCATCTGCCCGGTTGCGGTTCCGCCCGAGGATCCGGCGAGCTACTACTCAACGGCCGAGCGATTGGTGCGAGAAACACCCGGCGCCTTCCGGCCGAACCAGTACGACAACCAGACCAATCCGGCGTCTCATTTCGCCTCGACCGGCCCTGAAATCTGGCAGCAGACCGACGGCCTCGTCACCCACTTCGTCGCTGGCGCCGGCACCGGTGGCACTATTTCGGGCGTCGGCGAATACCTGAAATCACAGAATTCTGACATCAAGGTCATTGCCGCCGACCCCGAGGGTTCTGTGTATTCCGGTGGTTCGGGCCGGCCCTACCTGGTCGAAGGTGTCGGTGAGGACTTTTGGCCGACCACCTACAATCCTGACCTCGTCGATCAGACGATCGCCATTAGCGATCGCGATTCGTTCCTGATGGCCCGGCGAGTAACTCGGGAAGAAGGCCTCCTGATCGGCGGCTCCTGCGGCACCGCGGTGGCGGCCGCTCTCCAGGTGGCAGCGAATCTCACCGCCGATGATCTCGTCGTCGTGCTGATCCCCGACTCGGGCCGCGGCTACCTGTCGACGGTGTTCAATGACAAGTGGATGGCCGGGTTTGGCTTTGTTGGCGACGACGTCGGCCCGCTTGTTGGCGACGTGCTTGCAGCCAAGGAGGGCGACATCCCGCCGCTGGTCTATGTGCAGCCCGGTGACTCGGTGCGCAGCGCAGTGCAACTCATGCACGAACATGGTCTTTCGCAGTTGCCGGTGGCCAAGAACGAGATGCCGCTGGCCGCGGCCGAAGTCATGGGCTCGGTGGACGAGCTCCGCATCATGGAATCGGCTTTTACTGGTGAGGGTGTTCTTGATCGTTCGGTCGACGACGTGATGAGTCCACGATTGCCCACCATTGGTATTGGTCAGAGTGTCGAGATGGCTGTGCAGCTTCTCGACTTGGCTCCTGCCCTCCTCGTGCTGGACGGTGGCCGGCCCCGCACGGTGCTGGCCCGCGCCGACCTTCTGTCCTTTCTCTCTCAAGTGAGCATCCCATGAGCAACGATCATCCTTCCAGCGACGAAACAGCCGACGAGGCCCCGGGTTACGGCTTTTCCACCCGGGCCATTCATGTGGGACAAGACCCTGAGCCGGTGACCGGCGCAGTCACGGTGCCGGTGTTCCAGACATCGACCTTCGCTCAAGAGGGTGTTGGCAAACACAAGGGGTACGAGTACGGCCGCACCGGCAACCCCACCCGTACCGCTCTCGAGTCGGCGCTCGCATCGCTCGAAGGCGCGGCGTTTGGGGTCGATTTCGCCTCGGGTCTGGCGGCCGAGGACGCGATTCTTCGTATGTTGCGGCCGGGTGATCACATCGTGATGGGGAACGATGCGTATGGCGGCACGTTCCGCCTCATCGCCCGTGTGTTCGGTGAGATGGGTATCACCTGGTCGGCGCATGACCTCACCGATCCGGCGTCGCTGGCTTCGGCCTGGCCCGAGAATACCAAGATGGTATGGCTTGAAACACCAACCAATCCGTTGCTTACCGTCGTTGACATCGCGGCAGTGGCTGCGGTCGGCCACGACCACGACGCCATCGTGGTGGTCGACAACACCTTTGCCACCCCGTACCTCCAGCGACCGCTCGAACACGGGGCCGACCTTGTCGTGCACTCCACGACCAAGTACCTGGGTGGGCACTCCGACACCGTTGGCGGATTTGTTGCCACAAACAGCGGTGATTTCGACCAACATCTCCGGTTCATCCAGAACGCCGTTGGCGCCGTACGGGGGCCCTGGGACTGCTACCTGACCCTGCGCGGTATCAAGACGCTGGCGATCCGAATGGACCGCCACAACGAGAACGCTGCCGCCATCGTCGATCTACTTGTTGCTCACGACGCCGTCTCGACCGTGCTCTACCCCGGCCTGGCCAGTCATCCGGGCCATGAGGCTGCTGTTCGCCAGATGTCGGGATTCGGCGGCATGATCAGCTTTCGGGCGGCCGCAGGGCGTGATGCAGCAGTTCGCATCATCGAATCGACCCGGCTGTTCACCCTCGCCGAATCCCTTGGGGCGGTCGAGTCGCTGATCGAGCACCCCGGCGTCATGACGCACGCGTCGGCCGAGGGCTCGCCCCTCGAGGTGCCGGACGACCTGGTTCGTCTGTCTGTTGGCATCGAAGACGTCGATGACCTGCTCGCCGATCTGCGCCAGGCCCTTCAGTCGTGAAGATCATGAAGAAGAGCTCATGACTGTTGGCATAGCGGTCGAGCCCAAGACGGGCCGGTTTGAGTCGCTCGAGGCAGCGGTGCGCGACGGTGGCGCCACCGTCGTGCCGGTCGCTGAAGCGCGGGCCATCGTGTGGGCTGACCCCGCCGCAGCCGACCGTCTTCCGGCAGTCCTCGCTTCGGCGCCGCAGATCGAATGGGTGGCTCTTCCCTATGCGGGAATCGAGCCATACCTGCCGTATCTCGACCACGACCGCACCTGGACGTGTGCGAAGGGTGTCTATGCCCGACCGGTCGCCGAGCACGCCCTCATGCTTGGCCTAACTGGGCTTCGTGGCATGTCTACCTACGCGCGGGCAACCAGCTGGGCCGCCCCCGAGGGGCACAACCTGCTCAATGCCAGGGTCACCATTCTCGGCGGCGGTGGTATCACCAAGGAGCTGGTAGCGCTGCTGAAGCCCTTCGACTGTGAGATCACCGTTGTGAGGCGGTCGCCGACCGCATTTGAAGGGGCCGGCCGAACGCTGCCGCTCAACCAGCGGCTCGAGGCGCTTGACCGTTCCGAACTGGTGGTGCTGGCCCTGGCGCTCACCCCGGAGACCGAAGGCGTGATGTCGACCGCGGAGTTCGAGGCAATGGCCGATCATGGTTGGTTGGTGAATGTCGCCCGCGGCGGTCACGTCGACGACGATGCTCTGCTCACCGCGGTGCGGGCAGGAACCATTGGTGGGGCCGCGCTCGACGTCACATCGCCCGAACCCCTTCCCGATGGTCACCCTCTTTGGGGCGAACCCCGAGTGCTGATTACCCCCCACATCGGCAACACGCCGGAGATGGGAATCCCGTTGCTGGCCGCCCACATCGTCGACAACGTCGCCCGGTTCGTTGGCAATCAGCAGCTGGTTGGTCTCGTCGATACCCGAGCCGGCTACTGATCGCCTGGAGATGCTGAGTCGGGTCTGGCTCGCCGCCATCCTCGTGCTCGCTGCCTGCGGCTCGACCGACCCGAGGCTCGCCGAGCCACTGCCGGAGCTGCATCCAAAGAATCCGGAGGATTTGGTGCAGCTGCTGGTCGACGTCGGGGTGACCAATGACATCATCCGGTTCGGCATCTTGGCCGACCTGTCGGGTCCCTCTGCCCAGGCCGATACGGCCCTCGTTGATGCCCAGAAGGTCTACTGGGCGGCCGTGAACGCCGGGGGAGGGGTCGGAGGCAGGCAGGTCGAGGTGATGGTGATCGACACCGCCGCCGACGTCGACCGTCACGTTGCCGGGTATGACCAGCTCGTGTTCGACTCGAGCGGCTTGGGTTCTGAAGTGCTGGCGCTCGCCCACTCGTCGGGGGTGGCGACAACATTGGCGATCGCCGACCTCGCAAACCGAGATCAACTAATGGTGGTCACCAACACCCAACTCAGCAGATGGGCCGACAATCCGGTCGTCTTCGCTCCCGGGGCCTCGTACTGTACCGAGGCAATTAATGCTGTCTCGTGGCTCGACAACACCGTGCGAGGAGCTACCGGAACCCCATTGCGTTTGGCCGTTGTCGGCGACGGCTCGCCAGCGTCGATCGATGCCGTGGCCGGTGCCCGCGAGGTGATCTCCGAACTCGGCCTCGAGCTGGTTCTTGAGCTCGACGTTGGGTCGGCGGGAGGTACTGCTGCCAGAGCGGCTCCCGCCGCGCTGGCAGCGGCAAACCCCAACGGCGTCTTCGCTGCCGTAGGTGACTCGTCGCTCGACGAGCTGTTCGCCGCCAGTCGCGACCTTGGAATGGAAGCCACGTGGCTTGGGAATGCCCACACCATCGCGTCGTCAGCCTTTGCTGAGGCCGACTTCGGGCTCGGCGATTCGAGCGACGGTTTGGCGCTCATGCAGTGGTTTTTCGTTGCAACCTCAGCGATTCCGGCTAACGCCGACGCCGTGGCGAGAGCCGAGGCCGAGCTACTACACGCAGCGCTCGAGCGAGCGGTCAGTAACGGGGACCTCCGCCGCGAAGGCCTGGTGCAAGCTTTCGATGTTGCCGAGGCCCCACCGCTGCTCGACACAACGATCTACGGTCTCGTTATCGCCCCGATTGGGCCAGACAACGAGACACGGGCGCAGCTCACGGCTGTCAGTGGTCCCGAACCGTGGCCGACAGCCCTGGTCAGGAGCTGCTCATGATTGGCTGAGGCCCGCCGATGGGTCTCGCATGCGGCCTGCCTCACTCCTGAGAATGCTCCCGTTGGCGCTGCTGGGTCTCGGCATGGCGCTGACGGTTGTTGCGTCGTCGAACGTGGCTGGTCGAGATGCCAACGAAAAGGACGAGGCCCGGGCTATCGCCTCCCATTTGGTCGAGTCCCGTCTTCACGACTCGTTGCAGCATCTCTCGGTGGAGAGTTCGACGATCGACCATCTTGTCGATCAGATAATTGCGGTCCCGACCGTTGCCGAGCTCGAGGCTGTTGTCGAGTCAGCCAACGGTCCCGACTCTGTTGTCACTGCAGTCTTTGTCCGACGGGATAGGGAAGTCGTTGTGCGATCCGCCGGTGACGCGATCGAGAGCGCAGACATGCCGCTCGTCGCCGAAGGTCTCACCTCGATCGGCGACGGCCTCTGGGCTGGCAACCTTTCGTACGGCATCGATACCAGCTCCCGAATTGGTGCAGAGATCGTGATTCTGTTCGACCGGGAGCGGCTACTCACGGCGGTCCAGCCGACGAACGCTGGCGACGTCGGTGTCGTTCGGCTGTTTGGCCTCCCTGGCAGCGACGATACGCCCACCGACCTTTCGGCGATGACGGACTATCCAGGCGATGTCCGTCGTTTCGAAGACGAGGGTCCGGCTTACGCAGTTGAGGACACCACCTTCCTTGGCCAGCCGATGACCGTCGAGATCGAGATCGAGGGTGAGGCCATCTGGCTGCCGTCTTCGAGCGAGGTTGTTCTGGTGCCGCTGGTAGGCGGACTGCTCACGCTGCTTGTTGCCGGCGCCGCCTTGCTGGTGATTCGCACCATCGACCGTGCCGAATTTGAGCGCGACCAGGCCCATCTCGCCAGTGATGCGGCCGCTGCCCGATTCCGGGCCAGCTTCAACCATGCTCCAATCGGCGTCGTCGAGCTGTCGGCCGAAGGACATATCGTCGCCGCTAACCGCCGATTCGCCAGCCAACTCGGTTTTGCCCCAGAAGAGCTCGAGGGCACCGACGTGCTCGACTTGGTAGACGGTGAAGATCGCCCGGATGCCACTGACCGCCTTGAGGAACTCTTCAATGGCGAGGTCGATAGCAACCAGTCAGATCGCCGCTATCGCAGCCGCAATGGCGGGGCCGTGTGGGTTCGCGAGTCGCTTAGCGTGCTGGTTTCCGAGGATGGTTCACGCCACGTTTTGGTGCAGGCCGAAGACATCAGCGACGAGCGACGAGCTAGGGCCGAGTTGCATCGCAAGGCTTTGTTCGACGATCTAACTGGACTGCCGAACCGAGCAAACCTCATCGCCCGTCTGAATCGAGCCATCGAGGGCGAACGGGCGCCAGGCGAAATGATGGCGGTGATGTTCGTCGACCTTGACAAGTTCAAGCAGGTGAACGACACGCTCGGACATGAGGCGGGTGACATGCTGTTGATCGAGGTGGCAGAACGCCTTCGTCGAGTGTGCCGTTCGAGCGACACCGTTGCTCGCCTGGGTGGCGACGAGTTTGTTGTCGTGTGCGAGGGGCTTCCCGACGACGAGGCCGCCGAACTGACCGCTGAGCGGTTCGCCCACTCACTCCGCGAACCGATGTTCATCAACGATGTCGAAGTGCCTGTCAGCGCATCGATCGGTCTCGTTGTGAACTCTGAGGAGAGCAGCCCCGAGAACCTCCTGCGTCGGGCCGGTCAGGCGATGTATCGGGCTAAGACGTCGGGTCGCAACCAACTCGTTCGGTTCAGTATCGACGAGACGACGCGTTCCACCAATGGCGATGCCGTCTACGACGTGTCGCTCGAGGACCTTGCCGCTGCCATTAGACGGCGGCAGCTGCGGGTGCATTACCAACCCGTGATGCATAATGTCAGCGGCGAGATCGTGGGGCTCGAGGCCCTCGTGCGCTGGCAGCACCCATCCCTTGGTTTGCTAACGCCTGCAAGCTTTCTGCCGCTCGCCGAGGACCTTGGCATCGTCGAGAAGATCGATGCGTGGGTTCTGAAGCAAGGCATGGCCGCGTTGGGCCGCTGGGTGGCCGAGTCCGAGGCTGCTGCCGATTGGTTTGTGGCGTTCAACATTTCGCCCACGAACTACAACAAGCGCACGTTCGCCGACACCCTCGAGCGTTATGCCACAAAGTTCGAGGTGCGACCGAGTCAAATCGTGCTTGAACGAAACGAGACCTGGTTCATGAACCAGACACCGACTGCGGTGCTCACCACCAGGGCGTTGCGCCAGGCTGGCTTCCGTATTTCGCTCGACCACTTCGGGACCGGCTCATCGTCACTCAGTGAAGTCTCAACGCTCGAGTTCGATATTCTGAAGATTGACCGATCATTTGTTCGCGGCGCATCGAACCACCTCGCCTATGTGCTCGAGGCAATGCAGAACATGGCCGACGAACTCGGGCTGCGTCCGATTGTCGAAGGCATCGAGACCGAGGACGAACTGGCCATCGTGACCAAGGCTGGTATTGAGTGGGCTCAAGGCTTCTTGTTGTGTCGGCCCATCGACGAGGAAGCTCTGGTGCGTGACCATTTGCTCACCGCTTCGGTCGCTGAGAACGTCTCGTCCGAAGCGGGCTAGGCGCACCCCCGGATTCACCTCAGAGGTTGCGCTGATCCAGTATTCTTGAGGGCTTGCCATTGGCTCGTGCAATCATTCTGGTTGTTCGCCACCGACGATCGCGCCACCGACGCTGAGGGTCCGGCCCCGGAAGACGGCGACCGTTTCATTGTTGTTGTTGACGATAGTTACGTCGTGAACGGCCGAACGGCCAGGCTTCGAACGCTGGGTGGCCGTGGCGATGAGCGAGTCGCCGATATGGGCGGGACGCACGAAGTCGATGTTGGCGCTGGTTGCGAGCGAGCGAACATTGCCGGCGTTCGACGCGTAGGCCATTGCCGCGTCGGCCAAAGTGAACATGATGCCGCCGTGGCACACGCCGAGCCCGTTGACCAGGTCGGGCCGCACCAGGAGCCTTACTTCGGCCGACCCGTCGGCTGCATCGATGAGCTCGATGCCCAGCAGTCGCGCCGTTTCGTCATCGGCCAGCATGGCGGTGGCGACGTCCATGGGGAGAGTGGTGGTCACTGCAGGCGCTGTACTCGGCTCGGACACATGTCCGAGGCTAGCGGCGCAGATATTTGACCCAGGGCAGCCTCGATTCACTCGATCGGTGTGCCACCCGACCAGTCAGCGCCGACGGGACCGACCTGACCGTTACCCTCTCTGGGTGCTGTCGGTCTCTGGTCTGGCCAAATCCTACGCGTCAAGGGTCTTATTCAAGGACGTCGGCTTTCGCCTGATGAACGGTCGCCGTATTGCGCTTGTGGGCGGCAACGGTGTCGGAAAGACGACGATTCTCGAGATCATCGTTGGTATCGAGGCCGCCGACAGCGGTGAGGTAACCCAACAGAAAGACTGCCGCATCGGCTATCTGCCTCAGGAACTCACGGAGATGTGGCAGGGATCGGTCATCGAGGAGGTGCTTGGCGGCGCCGACCACATCCTTGGCATCGAGACCAAGCTGCGTGAGCTCGAGGCCGACATGGCCACCGCGACCGGCGACGCTCACGAGCAGGTCCTCGAGCAGTACGGTGTCTTTCAGAGCCAGTTCGAGCAACTCGGTGGCTACCAGATCGAGCCCGAGGCTCGGCGGATTCTCGGCGGTCTGGGCTTTACCGCGCCGGACATGGACCGACCATTGGCCGAGATGTCCGGTGGCTGGCAGATGCGGGCGGCCCTCGCCCGGTTGCTGCTGTCGAAGCCTGACGTCCTGGTACTTGACGAGCCAACCAACCACCTCGACGTCGATTCGGTTCTGTGGCTCGAGCAACAGCTCACGGCCTGGCCCGGGGCTCTGTTGTTCGTTTCTCACGATCGCGATTTCATCGACGCCGTTGCCGAGCGTGTGGTCGAGCTCGCTTGGCAGACGTCGACTGAGTACGTCGGCGGGTTCGCCGAGTTCGTCGTACAACGAGAAGAGCGCATTCGGGCGGCCGAAGCATCGGCGGCCAATCAGGCTCGCAAGGTGGCCCAGGTCGAGAAATTCATCGAACGATTCCGTTACAAGGCGACCAAGGCTCGTCAGGTGCAGTCTCGTATCAAGACGCTCGAGAAGCTTGATGAGATCGAAGTGCCCCAGATCGAGGACCTGAAGGTGAAGTTCGCCTTCCCTGAGCCACAACGCTCGTCCCGTGTGGTGGTCGAGATCGAGAACGCCGACATTGGCTACGAAGGAGGCCCACCGGTGGTCACCGGCGCCAACCTTCTGGTCGAGCGGGGCGACAAGTTGGGTTTGATCGGCCCCAACGGCGCCGGCAAATCAACGGTGCTCAAGGCCATTCTGGGCGATCTGCTCCCAACCTCTGGTTCGGTGAAAATCGGGGCCAACGTGGATGTCTCGTACTTCGCTCAGCACCAGGTGGACGCACTTGACCTCTCGAAGACGGTCGAGCAAGAGTTCCGCCACAAGGTGGGCGAGCAACAGAAGAACCGCAACCTCCGCACCGTTTTGGGTTCGTTCGGCTTTTCCGGTGATGCCGTTGATCGTCGCGTCGGCGATCTATCCGGCGGTGAACGCACCCGTTTGGCCTTGGCCGAAACAATGTGCAATCCGGTGAACCTCCTGATCCTCGACGAGCCGACCAACCACCTCGACCTCCCAAGCTGTGATGTGCTCGAGGATGCCCTCCAGGTCTACCCGGGGACGGTGCTGCTGGTCAGCCATGACCGTCACCTCATCCGCAACACGGTCAACGCCTTGGTCGAGGTTCGCGATGGCAGGGTGACCCAATACATGGACGTCGAGGACCACATTTTGGCCCCGAGGGGCGAAGCCAGTACTAGCTCCCGCTTGTCCTCCTCGGGTAAGAGCAGCACTAGCAAGAGCGCTGGAAAGGGCGGCAAGAACAGCGGCAAGAACAGCGCTGGTGGCAAGGGCGGTGCTGGCAAGGGCGGTGCCGGTAATGGCGGTGCGCCAACCGGCTCCCAAGACCGTAAAACGGAGAAGCGGGAGGAGGCCGAGCAGCGCAACGCTAAGAGCCGAGCGACGAAGGACCAGCGCAAGAACATCGCCCGCCTCGAACGTCAAGCTATGCGAGCCGATGAAGTGGTGGCCGGCCTGGCGGTTCAATTAGCCGACCCTGCGGTGTACGAAGACCAGGTCAAGATGAAGGAACTCATCGAGACCCACGGCAAAGCGCAGCAAAAGGCGGTCGATCTCCTAGCCCAGTGGGAAGCGGCGAGCGAAGGGTTGTAGCCGGCTCAGCCGTTTGGCGACCACCGCGGGTCGCGACCGGCAAAGCCGAGGAGTTTGTCGAGGGGAGTCGCATCGTCGGGCACGGCGACCTCTTCATCGAAGAAGCCCGAGTCGGGCCCGCGGTACTCGGGGGCGACCGTCTGCCGGAGAAACTGGTGGGCGGGATCGACGGCTCCGGTGGGCGGAGCGTATGGCGTTCCCGTGGCGGTCGCGAGATCCCAGGCGTGGATGATGTACTCACCCAACGCCATGGCGAGCACGCCGTCTCCGGCCATCCGCGCCGACGACATTGTCACCATCTGTCCAGCGGCGTTGGCTGTGATAGCCCGCTGGATGTCGTCGCTGGCCTGAACGACGACGCTGCTGGCCTGCTGTCCCTCGGCTAGGACGAACGCTTCGGGGTCGGGCCGCGTCGTTGTCGCCGTCGGGTCCGAAAGCGCGGCGGCAAAGAACTGGAGCCAGCCCAAGGCATGACGTCGGAGTCCGGCGACGGTGAGCGTCGTGCATAGACTGGGCACTTCGAGCTGGTCGGGGTTGACGTCGACCACCGCCGCCAGCCGATCAAGGACCTCCACAAACAAGGTCGTGGCGGCCTCGGGGTCGCAGAATGTCGCCGGAGCCTTGGTGGGGAAGATAGGAAGCTCGCTCGGTTCGTTGGTCACGATCTGTTCGTTGGTCAAGATCTGTTCGTTGGTCATGGTCTGAACGTACGACGGAGCCGACGGCGATATCTTGAACATTCACGCCAAGTGCGGCCGCTACGGTTGGGCTCATGGCGGGCTCTCTCCCCGAGGACACTCGAGGCATCATCGACCCGGCTGCCATGATGCGTCACGTCGACTTCGCCCGGTTCCCTGCCGGCGATGCTCTTGACGGCCTGGTTGAGTGGTTCTGGTCGGTGGCATGGGATCTACCGGCGGGTTCGGTGCTCGATCAGCAGGTTCTCAACCATCCGGCGGGAAATATCAGCGTCGGGACTCTCGACGATGGTGGTGTCCGTCTCGATCCACCAGAGGGTCGGGTGTACGGGGTTGCGACCGGCGTGAGCGAGCGGCACATCGCGGCAAACGGTTGGACGGTGGCTGCCCGGACGACGGTCGGTGGGCTCGGTGTCTTTCTTGACGCTCCAGCCAAAACCGCTACCGACGCCCAGCTCACGTTTGCCACCGCCCTGCCCGGTATCGATGGTGCCGGTGCTGTCAGCGTCGTCTCTGTCGAATCTGAAAACGAGGCGCGCGTTGACGTGCTGCGAACCGTCTTGGGGGATCTGGTGTCGCGGCGCGAACCAGTCCTGGTGAGCGAAGCGCGTGAGATTTGGGCGGTGGCCCGACTAGCCGAGCATGACCGATCGGTGTGCCGGGTTGAAGCCGCTGAGGCAGCTCGAGCCGCCATCAACCTCGGAAAGCAGTGGCAGGGATGGGCCACCGTTGCGGCTGAGTTGGGTTACGCCGACCAGGCCCACCTCGGCACATCACCCTCGGCCTACCTAGCCCGCACAACAAACCAGTAGTCGGCCGACCCAATCTGACCGTGAGGCTGCTGAGGGACGAAGCAGCGGGGGAGTAGTGACGCGGATGGCGAAGCGGGAGGCGTCAGCCGACCCAATCTGACTGCGAAGCGGGAGGCGTCAGCCGACCCAATCTGACTGCGAAGCGGGAGGCGTCAGCCGACCCAATCTGACTGCGAAGCGGGAGGCGTCAGCCGACCCAATCTGACTGCGAAGCGGGAGGCGTCAGCCG
>JBLINY010000039.1:0-34556 GCA_047638695.1 Acidimicrobiales bacterium
AAAAAGAGCCTGTGCGTCGACTGGAACACCGATGCCGGCCTTCAACTCATCAAGGATCTCGTGCCCCACGTCGACGTGGTTGCCGAGAACACCGGCACTCCGGAAATTCTGGCCAAACGGGGCCTCGACTACGAGTCGATCATACTTCTGAACCCCAGCATTGTGATGGCGTCAGTTTCTGCCTTCGGGCGTCACAGCGCCTACAGCCACAAGACGGGCTATGACTACATCGCCCAAGCATTCTCGGGCCTGATGCATATGACCGGCGACCCCGATGGCCCACCACAGTTCGTCGGATCGGCCATCGCCGACACTGGCAGCGCGGTGCACGCCTTCGCCGCACTCGGTTATGCGTTGTTTCACCGAGAGCGCACCGGTCGCGGCCAGCATCTCGACATCGCCATGGTCGACTGCATGTTCCACATGCACGAGGGTCATCTCGAGTGCGCTCACTTCGACGGCCACGAGCCGATGCGCATGGGCAGCCATCACGACCTTGTCTTTCCCGTTGGGACCTTCCGAGGGCCCGAGAGTTGGATCGTGGTACTCGCTCTCGATCTGCAATGGCCCAACTTCTGCAACGCAATGGATCGGCCCGACCTCATCGACGACCCCCGCTACGACGTCATGAGTAAACGGGCCGAACGGCGCGACGAGCTCGTCGCACTGACCGAAGCGTGGATGGCCACCTTCGAAACCGACGCCGAAGTGCTGGCCAGGTTGGAATCACATCGAGTGCCGTGTTCGCCCGTGTTGTCACCCACTGACGCAATTGGCCATGAGTACTTCGAGAGCCGTGACATGGTGCGTTGGGTCGACGATCCGTTGCTCGGTCAGGTGCCGATTCCCGGCTACCCGTTCAAGTTCGGCGACCAACCAGAGCTGCCAACGCTGACCGCCCCGCTCCTAGGCCAACACAACGCCGAGATCCTGATCGATGAACTAGGAATGACTGAGGCCCAGGTTGCCTCGCTCGAAGCAGCCGGTGTGTTGCACCACGGCGACACCTAAGACCCCGGCCGGGAACCAGACGAAACGCAGCGTCGTCTCACCCTGTCAGCGGCTGTGGGCCATAAGGCTCATGTCGCACGGCTGACTGCTGATGGGCAGCCACGTACTAAGGGGAACTCGTGTCTCACGCTGCTCACATCCGTCCTATCCGCATCCGTCCTGCTCACAAGCGTCGTGCTCACAAGCGCGTCGCTCGTCGTCTGGTCTTCGTTCCGCTGCTCGCGCTGCTCTGGCTCTCACTCGGCCAAGGTGTGAGTGCGTGCGGCGGGTTGTTCTGCCAGAACACCCCGGTCGACCAGGTAGGCGAACGCATCGTGTTCAGCACCGACGGCGAGACCGTCACCTCGCTCATCGAGATCCAATACTTCGGTGAGGCTGACGACTTCTCGTGGATTCTCCCGATTCCTGAAGCCATCGAGGCTGACGATCTGCAGGTACCTGAGAACGGTGATGCGGTCTTCGACGAACTTCACAGCTTCACCGATGTTCGCTTCATTGCTCCTGACGAGCCCGATTGCGTCGTCGAGGTGATGTTCGACTCGGCGACCGCCGAGTCAGAGGAGTCTGGAGACGGCGGTGTCGACGTATTCGCCAGCGGCGAGGTCGGCCCGTTTGGTTTCGACGTCATTGGCTCGTCTGACCCCAACGCCCTCATCGATTGGCTGGTCGAGAACGGCTACCGAGTAGAACCCGAGATGGAGCCGCTCATCAACGTCTACGTCGACGATCAGTTCGCGTTCGTCGCCATGCGCCTGTTGGATGGCGAGACCAGCGAGTCGATCCAACCAATCGAGATCAGCTATCCCGGCACCAAGCCCATGATCCCGCTTCGGCTTACCGCCGTTGCGGCCCAGAATCAGATGCCGATCTGGACCTGGGTGTTCGCTGACGAGCAGGCAGTGCCTGAGAACTACTCCCACATGGACATCGCCACCGAAGAACTGACGTTCAGCAGCTTTGGCGGAAATGACTACATCAGCCTGGTGCAGAACCGGGCTGATGCCCTGGGCGGCCAGGCCTTCATCACCGAGTTCGCAACTGCGACGGAGAACATTGGTGTCACGATCAACCATCCGTACCTGGCCGAAAAGATCGATCAGTACGGCTACCTCACGCGGTTGGCGACGTACATCGACCCGGCCGAAATGACCGTCGACCCCGTCTTCGGCTTTGACGGAGACCGACCCGACGTTTCCAATGTTCGCGACGCAACGGGCATGACCGGTCTCTATGACTGTGAGCGCGAAGGAGACAGCGGTGGCCTCATCAGTTTCGGAACCACCGATGCCATCGACCCAACCGGTGGTGACGACGAGGTAGCGGCTACCACACCCGACGCTTCTGGCAGCAGCAACCTCCTGCTGTTCGCGATGGGAGGGGTAATCGTTGTGTTGGTCGGGGTTGTCGGCTTCCTTCTTGGAAACCGTAAACCAAACGCAGCCGCCTAAGCGGACCGTCTAGATCACGCGTCTAGATCACGCGTCTAGATCACGCCGTCGTCTGCGAGTTGTTCGATCTCAGTTTGGCTGAGGCCGAGCAACTCGCCGAAAACATAGGCGTTGTGTTGGCCCAGCATCGGCGCCGCTCGGGTGATGCTCCAGTCGGTCTCTGACAGTCGGACTGGCTGGCCATCAACTCGTACGCCACCCATTGCCGGATGGTCGACCATCGGCCAAAGCGAGCGCGACGCCGTCGCCGGATCGGCGTCAATACGTTCGGCCGGACGTCGGACCGCAGCCGCCGGGATGCCCACGGTCTGGAGCAGGTCCTCGACTTCCCAGCGGGTCCGTTCACCCACCCATGCCGATACGGCGTCGTCGAGTTCATCATGGCGGGCCACACGCCCATCGAGCCCGGCAAGATCATCGCCCACGGGGCATCCGTCGCCCAGAAGGCCGCGCAGTGCTTCCCACTCAGCGTCGCTGCGGCAGGCAATAGCGACCCAGTTGTCGTTACCGAGACAGCGATACACCCCGTGCGGAGCCATTGCCGGAGAGGTCGATCGGTTGCTATCGGGGCGGTCGGCGGCCCGCATCGAGCGACCGTTCACCGACCAATCGAGCAGGTCGGCCCCGTGCAGATTGGCCCCGGCCTCGGTACAGCTCAT
The DNA here is from genome assembly GCA_047638695.1 of Acidimicrobiales bacterium. Lineage (GTDB taxonomy): Bacteria > Actinomycetota > Acidimicrobiia > Acidimicrobiales > SZUA-35 > JAHECQ01. The sequence continues at coordinate 3,119 of JBLINY010000039.1, forward strand.
GTCGACCCACTGGCCAATGCCAGTCTGCTCGCGGTACCACAGTGCCATCAGGATGGCAATGGCCATGTAGTAGCCACCGGTGTGGTCCATATAGGAGTAACCCCATCCGGCTGGATCCTCGCCGGCCAGGCCCGAGTTGTGGGTGAGGCCGGCAACGGCCTGGGCGATTGGACCCCATGATTTGAACGGGCGATAGGGGCCGGTGTGACCGAACCCGCAGTTCGACACATAGATGATGTCCGGCTTCAGCTCCTCGAGAGCGTCGTAGCCAAAGCCCATACGTTCAAGAACCCCGGCCGCGAAGTTCTCTGACACGACGTCGGAGATCTTCACCAGCTCTCGCAAGAGATCCTTGCCCTCGTCGGTGCGGACATTGAGGGTGATGCCCAACTTCTCAATGTTGTGGTTGTTGAAGCCTGTGCCCTGCTCGATACCACGCCGCTCGTCCTTGAACGGTGGCGAGCCGCGCAAGATGTCCCACTTGCCGTTGTTGGTCGGATCCTCGATCCGAATCACCTCAGCGCCGAAGGACCCAAGCCATCGGGTGGCGCCGGCGCCGGCCAGCTGACCGGTGAAATCACAGATCCGAAATCGAGAGAGAGCACCAGTCATGGAGCGAGTCTGGCCCGCCGGCTCGGACCTCGCCAGCTCAGCCGACTGCTGAACTTCATCTCAGGCGCCACAGGTAGTACCTTCTGCCGATGCGCAGGTGAGCCTGCCCAGTGACAGAAAGGGGTGCCGTCGTGGCAACCAAGCCAGGTGAGAAGGTCCAGTTCGAAGATCTCGGTGTCGAGGTGATCGTCACCAAGGGAGGCGACGGCGATATCACAGCGTCGGAAGGCGGCGATGGCCTGAAGGTCGGCAAGCGCTACGAAGACGAGGCCACCGGAATCCAGGTGCTCGTCACCAAGCCCGGCGCAGCCACGCTGATGTGCAACGGCGCTGAGATGGCACTGCAAGAGCCAAAGAAGACCAAGTCGGCCGACTGAGGTCTACCGACCTCGCCAACCGCCCCCAACCTCATGGCAGCCGACAGCATCGACGTCGTTGCCAGTCACGACGGCCATGTTCGCCGTTTGACGATGCCGGGCGGGCAGCTCAGTACAGCGATCGCTCGGGCGGTCGTCGCTGCAGCTGAAGAACTGGTCGAACAACGTGATGTCCGGGTCGTCGTTCTCGACGCCCGGACATCGCCGTTTTGTTCCGGTCCAGCCGAGGGGCTCGACCGATTCGATGTGGATCCAGCGGCGGCCCTTGCCCGCCTCCGACCCCCGGTCGTCTGCGTCATCGACGGAGACTGCCATTCAGTCGGCCTTGAGCTGGCGCTGGCCACCGACATTCGCATTTGCTCGCCAACGGCCAGCTTTGCACTGCCCGATGCGACCACGGGCCAGCTTCCGGCCTGGGGCGGCACACAACGTCTCCCTCGAGCGATCCGACGAGCCGAGGCGACGGCCATGGTGCTCACCGGTTCGACCATCAACGCCGACCGTGCTCTCTCGTTGGGCCTGGTGCACGAGGTGCACGCCGACCTGACGGCAGGTGTCGACGCCCTTGTCAACAACCTGGTCGGTTTGGGGCCATTGGCTCTCGAACTGACGAAGGAAGCCATTCATCGCGGCAGCGAGATGCCGCTTCGCGACGGGCTCCGCCTCGAGGGCGATCTCAACCATCAGCTTGCCGCCACCGAGGATCGGGCCGAAGGCCTGCAAGCCTTCTTCGACAAGCGACCACCCGATTTCAGTGGACGCTGATCGTGACAAAGGCTGCTGGCTGTGGTTCTTGAACTCGATCGTCTGGTAAGCCTGCTGCCGCCGGGAACCTTGGAGGTGGCCCGGCGCTGGTGTCCCCCCGGGCGACTCGATCGGATGACTCGTGATCTGGTGCTGCCACTGGCGATCGAACCCGACTGGCCCGGCCCGGCCGACCCGCTGGCGGTCGGCGACGGTTGGGTTCAGGCCGATATCACCGACGACGACCGCGACACGCTCGACCGACTCCGGGCCACGATGCCCAACGCAACCGCCGAACAGTTGGCAACAGCGGCCCAAACCTGGCGACTTCCGGTGCTCCCCTATCGACCGCTTCCAACGAACGCTGCCCCTTCCAGACCGCTGCCCTCCGAGGAGTTCACGGGAAGCGGCATGAGCATGGCCGGCCTTAAGGTGGTCGACCTGAGCAGTCTGTGGGCGGGTCCGTTGTGCACGCAGTTGCTAGCGGACGCTGGCGCCGAGGTCACCAAGGTCGATCCTGACTGTCGGCCCGATGGCTTTCGGGAACGCCCCCACCTCTACGCCCAGCTGAATACCGGCAAGACCATCGTCGACCTCGACCTGCGGCGTCCCAACGACCGCGACGCGTTCGAGGATCTGCTGCGCCACGCCGACCTGCTGGTCGATTCGTTCAGCCGACGGGTTCTCCCCAACCTCGGCTACGACGCTGCAGCGTTGCAGCGTCTCAACCCAACGATGGCCCGAGTGTCGATTGTCGCTTTTCCCACAGGTTGCCCCGAGCAAGACTGGCTGGCCTACGGATCGGGCATCCACGCCGTCAGCGGTCTTGGCCTCGCCACCGGGCGGGCGAAGGCCTCGGCTGTTGCCTACCCCGACTCGCTCACAGGTTATGCGGCCTTCCACGCTGCTCGGTCCGTTGTCGACGCGGCAAGACACGGCACGGCGTCAGCGGGCAGTCTCCATCGCTCCCAGTCGGCCTATCGCGAAGTGTCCCTTTGGGAGGCGGCCGCGGCCGTTGTCGCTGCGACCAACGGCGTTCACCAATGAGCTCTGGAGCCGAACTGGAACTCGATGGCCCGGTGGCCATCGTTAGTCTGAACAATCCGCCGTTGAATATCTTTGACCTCGACATGCGCGACGGTCTGATCGAAGCGTTCGACGCCGTCAACGACGTGCCCGACGTTCGGGTCATGCTGCTTCGGGCCGAGGGCAAACATTTCAGCGCTGGTGCCGACCTTTCCGAATTCGGGACGGCGCCTTCGATTATGGAAGGCCGCCGCATTCGTTGGGATCGAGATCCCTGGGGCCTCCTGTGGGACCTTCGAGTTCCGACCGTCGCCGCTTTGCACGGCTACACCGTTGGAAGCGGCCTCGAAATGGCGATGTTGTGCGACATAAGGCTGGCCGCCACAGACACCCAGGTCGGGCTGCCCGAAACCAAGCTGGGCATGTTGCCTGCCGCCGGCGGCACGCAGAGCGTGACCCGTGCCATCGGCCCGCATCAGGCGGTGCCGTTTGTGTCCACGGCCGAGACGATCGACGCGGTCACCGCAGCGGCACGGGGACTCGTGTGGCAGGTCGTCGACGAGGTCGAGGTCGCAGCCCGAACACTCTGCGACCAACTGGCCCGCCTCGACCCAGGGCTCGCCCGTGCTGTCCGTCGAACTCTGCGCGCAGCCGGCGACCTACCGCTTGACCAGGGGCTCGCCCTCGAGAAACGTCTAGCGCTGACCCAGCGTTAGCGCTGGGTCAGAGCCCGCGATCGACGCGGAGAGCTGAACCACCCGGCAGCCCGTAGCTGCGACAACTAGCCTCGGGCCATGTCCAACGGCAAGCTGGCAGCCATCCACATTCATCCGGTGAAATCCTGCCGCCGCCTTGTTGTCGAGACGGCAAGGGTGACGGCTCTCGGGCTCGCCGACGACCGCACATGGCAGATTGTCGATGGCGACGGCCGACCGGTGACCCAACGCCAGCACAAGGCACTGGCTGCGGTGCAGCCACAACTGCTTGATGGCGGGCTGCGTCTCTCGGCCCCCGGCCACGACACCGTCGAAGTGGCGGCCCCGAGTGCTGCCGATTCCGAGGCCAAGTCATTGTTCGGTGTCAGTGTGCAGGTGCACGATGCCGGCGACGACGCCGCTGCCTTCTTCAGCACACTCACCGGCGAGCCATGCCGCCTCGTGGCCATCGCCGACGGCGGCGGTTGGTCCATCCCAGAAAAGTTCGGGCTGTATGACAACCCGCTGGCCTTCGTCGATGCTGCCCCGGTGTTGGTCGCAACCACGTCATCGCTTAGCTGGCTTCAGGACCATGCCAGTGAACCGTTTGGCATGGAACGATTCCGACCAAACCTCATCATCGAGAACGACGAAGCGTGGGTCGAAGACACCTGGGCCGAGTTCACCATCGGCACCACCAGCCTGGCGATGGGTATGCCGTGGCCTCGCTGTCCGATGCCCCAGATCGATCAAAATACCGTCGACAGTCTCGACGTCGCCCGCCACAAAGAGCCGGCCAAGGCACTGAAGGAGCACCGCTGGTGCAGTGATGCCTCCACCATGCCCGTAGGCGTGCGCCCAATCTTGGAGGGCAACGGTCTGTTCGGCATCGGCTGCACCATCGGGCCGGCGGGTTCGCTCGTAACCGTTGGCGACCCTTTGGACGTGGTGTCCAGCGACAACCCCCTGATCGCCCCTCCCGCCTGAGAGTGAACAACCCGAACCGCGCATCCAGCCCAAACACCCCAACCGGAGCCGCCAACGTCGACCTCGACGTGCTCCGCAATGTCGAGAAGCGGGTGCTTTGGCTGGCAACCCGAATCATCGACGAAGCCAACCGTCGCGAGGGTGGCGAAATCAAAGTCGGAGGCCACCAAGCCTCGTGTGCCTCGATGGTTTCGATCATGACCGCGTTGTGGTTCGCCCATATCGGGGGCGAAGACAAGGTGGCGGTAAAACCTCACGCCTCGCCGGTGTACCACGCCATCAAATATCTCACGGGCGAACTCGACCGCTCCTACCTCACAACCCTCCGTCAGCAGGGTGGCCTCCAGGCCTACCCGTCCCGCACCAAGGACCCCGACGTCTCCGACTTCTCGACTGGTTCAGTCGGCCTCGGTGCAGTCGCTCCCCTCTTCTCGGCCCTGACCAGACGTTACGGCGATGCCCACTTCGGCGAACATCCTCCGGCCCGTTTCGTGGCCACCGTCGGCGACGCCGAATTGGACGAGGGCAACGTGTGGGAGGCGATCAGCGACCCGGCCACTCAAGGTCTGTCGAACTTCACGATGGTCGTCGACCTCAATCGGCAGAGTCTCGACCGCGTCATCCCCGACATCCACGCCATCCGGCTGCAGCGGTTCTTTGCCGACGCCGGGTGGCATGTGGCCGAGGCCAAGTTCGGCAGTCGACTCACCGCAGCGTTCCAACAGCCGGGCGGCGAGGCCCTGCGGCAGCGAATCGATGACATGTCGAATGAGGCCTATCAGTCGATGTTCGCGCTGGACGGCCCTGCCTTGCGTAACAAATTCCTCGACGGGGCGGACTCGTCGGTGCGCAAGGTGGCGGCCGACCTCAATGACCAGGCGTTGAAGGAGCTGGTGACCGACCTTGGAGGTCATGATCTCGGGCTGCTCATCGACACCTTTCGAAGCTGTGACCTGGCAACTGATCGGCCCAGCGTCGTGTTCGCCTACACGATCAAAGGTTGGGGCCTTCCCATTGCCGGTGACCCTCTCAACCACGCGGCCCTACTCACCGACGGGCAAATTGACACGGCTCGGACGGCGGCTGGTTTAGACGTCGACCGCGAGTGGGATGCGTTTGCTCCGGGCAGCGCCGAGTCCGAACTCTGCCTGTCGGTTGGCGGCGATATCAACAACCTGCCACCGGCTCCGCGCCCTCGTTTGGTGATCCCGAGCTCGGCGGCCCCTCTTACCCGCCAGGGTTTTATGTCGACCCAAGAAGCGTTCGGACGGACGCTCACTCGACTGGCCGATTTCCCCGAAATCGTCGAGCGCATGGTGACGACCTCGCCCGATGTTTCGATCAGTACCAATCTCGGTGGCTGGATCAACAGATTCGGTGTGTTCTCACCAACCGAACGCGACGATCATGGCGGCGGCGACCGCCTGCTGAAGTGGGCTCCTTCGCCAACCGGCCAGCACATCGAGCTCGGCATCTCCGAGATGAACCTGTTCATGTTGTTGAGTCAGCTGGGGTTGAGCCACGAACACCACGCCCACCACCTGCTGCCGATCGGAACGGTGTACGACCCCTTTGTTCTCCGCGGGCTCGATGCCCTGGTCTATGCTCTCTACAACGGCTCTCGCTTCGTTCTGGCCGGCACCCCATCGGGTGTCACGCTGGCTCCAGAAGGCGGCGCCCATCAGTCGACTATCACGCCCTCGGTCGGCATCGAGCTACCGGGCCTGCACTACGCCGAGCCGGCGTATGCAAGCGAGGTCGACTGGCTCCTTTGCGATGGGCTCGACCAGCTCGGTCTCCCCGAAGGCGAGAGCACCTATCTACGGCTCTCGACCCGCCCAATCGATCAGGCACCGTTCGCCGCTGCCGTCGAGCGCCTCGGCGAAGACGAGCTTCGGCGCCAGGTCTTGGCCGGTGGGTATCGCCTCAGCGAACCCACCCTCAAAGCAACGTCGGTGCCCGGCCCGACCGACCGAGTCACCATTGTCACCACCGGTGCCATGGCTCCCGAAGCGCTCGTCGCCCAAGCCACGCTCGCCGACGAAGGCGTCGACGCCGTGGTCGTTCATCTGACCAGCCCCGACCGGACTTACCGCAGTTGGCAACGCTCCGATACCGCTGCCATCGAAGCGGCCACTCACCGCCACCAGCTCAGCCACATCCACCAGTTGGTGCCAGCCGAAGAGCGTCGCAACGCGGTGGTAAGCGTGCAGGACGGGGCCAGCCATTCACTCGCGTGGATCGGCTCTGCACTTGCCACTCGCCAGATAGCGCTGGGGGTTGACCGCTTCGGCGAGTCGGGGACCATCGACGATTTACATCGCCTCACCGGCATCTCCGCCGATCACATCGTGAACGCAGCGCTGGCGACCGTCGCTCAGTAGGTGGAGCTGGATCAGCCTTAGCTGATCGTGTCGCCCGGTGGTCGACCTGCGGGTTCGGCCGTCACCAGGTAGCGCCAAAGCTGTGGGTATGACCCATAGGTGAGATCGGCGCTAATCCATCCGGCCTCAACCAGTTCGGTGTGGAACGGATGAAGCTGGGTCCAGGGAATGCTGGTGTCGACGTGGTGGGCAAGATGAAAGCCCGCCTGAAATGGCACGAGCCATTGACCGCTCAGCCATCGCTGACGAACCACATGGGTGTTGACTCGTCGATCGGCGCCGGCTTCCATCCCCGCGTGTTCCGCGATCGACCGGAGGCGATTGATCACCTGCCACACCGTCGCCCACGGCAAGAACCACACAACGACGTAGGCCCACCAGTGGCCAGTTGCCAGTGCCGCGACGGCTGCCACCGCCACCTGGGCCATCGCCACTCGAGCGATGACGGCCCGATTCCCCCTGGCCAGCCCCCTCAGCTGCTTAGCCGCCGACTGCCCTGACCCATCACGCCAAAGCCGACGAAGGAATCGTCGGTAGCCGGAGGGGTAGCCGGCGTACAGGCCCATGTCCGGCTCGTTCGGTCCCAGCTCATCCTTGTGATGGACAATGTGGGCTCGCCGGTAACCATCGAAGTCAACGAGCGCAACCGGCGAGAGCACCCAACGACCGACGCCGTCGTTGAGCCGGCGGCGTGAGAACAGCAACGAGTGAGCGGCCTCATGGTTCAGCAGGAAGAGAAGCGAGAGACATCGACCGCCCCACAAAACAACGGCAATCCAGACGAGTGGAGCGAGCCAACCAGGACCGCTGAACCAACCCACCGCAAGCCACGGGCCGACAATTTGGGCGAACACCGACGCCACGGCAACCGTGTTGCGTCGGTTGGGAACCTGGCGGAGTGTCGACGAGATCTGTGGTCGAGCCTTCCCCGACGCGAAGAGCCGATCGGTAGGCAGAACCTGCGGCAGTTGTTGCTGGTCGGGAGCAAAGGAGAAGATCACCGGCGACCGGTGCACGCGCATGCTCGGACTCTACTGCGTGTCACTCAGGCCAGTTCCATTGGGCAAAGCAAGTACCTTCGAGGCCATCGCCTTCGACGCTCACACCCATGTCTACCGCCACGAACCCTCCACCGCAGCCGAGGCCGCCGTACTGCGCGGACTGGTTTCGCCAAGCGCACCCGTTCTCGACGTCGGTTGCGCGGCCACGGGCCGAACGGCGCGGCTGCTGCGAGACCTCGGCGGCCAGGTCACAGCCATAGACATCAACCACGGAGCAGTTCGCGAATATGCGAAGAGCGGCGACCGGACCGACATCGCGCTCACGACCGCCGACATGACAGAGCTTCCGTTCACCAACGGCTCGTTCGGCTTGGTGCTGGTTGGTTTCCACGGCTTCGACTACCTGCTGGCGGCCGATACTCGAGCCCAGGCCATCTCGGAGTTCGGACGAGTCCTGACACCGGGGGGACAGCTCGTGCTCAACACCTTCAACCCGATCGGGTACACATTCAACCCGCTGCTGAACCGATCGAAGAGCGGTTTGGCGCGGTGGAGCCGGTACGTGACGTCTGGTCGCACCTTTCGGCCCGACTTCATCGACGTCAACGGCCTACGGCTACAACAGCGAAGGCTCGGTTCGGTCGTGAACGACGTGGAACGGAGCGGCGGATTCACCCTGGCCTCGGCTGCCGACGCCAGCGGTACACCACGCCCATCGTGGCTTCTCTCGCTGTCGGCAGCCGAGCCCTACCTCGTTTTCGAAAAGAGTTGACCGGAGTCCCGGCTACGACAGTCCCAGCAGTGGTTTGGCAAACTCTGCCATGCGTTCGATGGCTTGATCGGCCTCGGGCACGTGGCCGGCGGAACCGTGCCAAACATGCACCATGTGGGGCCAGACCTCGAGCGTTGCGTCGCCCCCAGCGGCTTCGACCATGGCAGCCAAACGCACCGAGTCGTCGAGCAGAACCTCGGCGTCGCCGACTTGGATCAGCAACGGCGGCAAGCCGCTGACATCGCCGTGGATGGGGGCGGCCAGTGGGTCTTTCGGGTCACCGTCGGGGCCGAGATAAATGTCTCGGATCAGCGCGAGCGAACCTGGAGTAACCATGGGGTCGGCCTCGGCGCGGGTTTTGAGCGACTCGCCGGTTCCTTCCATGTCGATCCAAGCCGAGATGGCCATGGCGGCTCCGGGAAGATCGTCGCCTCCGTCCCGAAGTGCCAACAGGGTGGCGATGGTTAATCCGCCGCCGGCCGAGTCGCCGGAGATGGCGATTCGGTTCGAGTCGACGCCGCTCGCCACGATGCCGCGATAGGCAGCAACGGCGTCGTCGACCGCAGCGGGGAAAAGATGCTCGGGGGCCAGCCGGTAATCGGCAGCGAAAACCCGGCAGCCCATGGCTTGGGCCAGATGCCCGGTGAGGTTGCGGTGCGAGTCGATCGACCCGGCCACGTACCCGCCGCCGTGAAGATAGAGAACCACCGATTCGCTGTTGGCCCCGTCGGCCTCGATCCACTCGCCCGGTACACCACCAACGGTCGCCGGTGTGCCCGCGACCCCGACCGGGAGTCGGCCGCCAACAGCGTCCATTCCCCGTCGCATCGCGTCGACTTTGACCTCGTCGCCGGGAGGCTGGTTGTCGAAGAGCAGCTTGAGGTACTTCTTGAATTTCTCGCTCGGTTCGGTAGTGGTCATTGTTGGCTCGCCTTCTGGTTCGGTTACCGACAGGGCCGTGGTGGGCTAGCCCTGCGGAATGGGGATGAAGTTCTGGGTTGAATAACGATCGATCGGCACCTTGCCGATGACACCGGCCGCATCCTCTTCGATGTAGTCGTAAGAGGTTTGGGTGTAATCCAAGAATGTGTGTGCGCGACGCATCACGAACCTCCAACGATCAGTGAGGCCGGTTTACCACGCCACGCACTCAACGCGCTGGTGGGATAACGATCCGATCCGACGTTGGACTCGACGGACTGGACAGAACAGGCGGTAGGCCGAGCGAAATAATCCAGGTGACGACGACAAATCCCGTGGCCACCCACAGCGTCGCTGCTATTCCGCCCAAGAGATAGACGGCGCCAGACAGCAACGTCCCGATGAGCCGGCCCAGAGCGTTGGCCGAGTAGTAAAATCCGACATCGGTGGCTACCGAGTCGCGCTCGGCGTAGGCCAGGATGAGATACGAGTGCACTGCCGAGTTGACGGCAAAGACGATTCCGAAGAGCGCCAACCCAATGATGATCACCGCCTCGGTCGATGATGCGAGATCAAAGGACAGCACGAGGGCCAGGGCCGCGGTCACTGCAGCCAGAAGGCCGGCCGCCCTTTTGGCCGCCGTTGGTTCGTCACCGGCCAGCGCAACGAGCAGGCTTGGAGCCAACGACTGCACGAGCCCGTAGCCAATCACCCAGGCCGCAAGAAAGGCGCCGATGGCCTCGAACTTCCAGCCAACTACCTCGGCTAGATAGACCGGCAAGGCAACGACGAACCAGAGGTCGCGTGACCCGAACAAGAAAACGCGGGCCGCGGCTAGTCGATTTATGGCCGCAGACGCTGATCTCCACCTGCCCAGTTGCCCCGCCCGATTCGTGCGTCCGATGTCGGCCCGGAAGAGCAGCAGAACAACGACCAGAACCAGCGCAAGCAGCCCGGCCATCAATCGCAGCGAGGCACTAAATCCGACCGCGGCCAGCAGGGCCCCACCGACAAAGAAGCCCACTCCTTTGAGGGCGTTCTTCGAACCGGTCAAGATCGCGACCCAACGAAAGAGCGTCGATTCGCCGCCTTGCGATCCGGATGGGACCACCAGCTTCAGGGCGCTCTTCGAACTCATTTTGGTGAGATCTTTGGCGACACCCGACAGGGCCTGAGTTCCCATCACGTAGCCGACCGAGACAACCTCGACCCACGAAGGATCTTGCAGCGACAACAGAAGCAGGGCAACGACCTGAGTGGCCAGGCCCGCATAGAGCGTGCGGTTCAGCCCGAAGCGGGCTCCCATACGACCACCCACAAGATTGGTGATGACCCCGAGGAACTCGTAGAGCAAGAAAAAGAATCCGAGGGCCACCGGGCTGTAACCCAGGCGGTGAAAGTGCAAGAGCACCAACATCCGCAACGCCCCATCGGTGATCGTGAACGCCCAATAGGCACCGGTGACAACGGCATAGTCGCTGAGCAGGCGAGCGCGCCGTTGGCCGACGTCATTTTTCATGAGTCAGCGACGAGCGCAGCCAGCTCGGCCATGCGATGCACGTAGCCGTACTCGTTGTCGTACCAGACGAGCACCTTGACGAGGTCGCCGTCGACCACGGTGGTAGAGGGTCCGTCGACGATGCCGCTGCGGGTGTCGTTGACGAAATCGGCCGAGACCAGAGGTCGCGTCTCGAAGCCAAGAATCCCGGCCAGTGGTCCGGCCGCAGCCTCGGCCAAAAGATGGTTGATCTCCTCGGCTGACACGGGCGCCGACAGATCGAACACGCAGTCAGTCAACGACGCGTTCAGTAGCGGCACTCGGACAGCCAAGCCGTTCAACTTCCCCGCCAACTCGGGGTAAATCATGGTGATCGCCGTGGCCGAGCCAGTGGACGTTGGGATCAGGCTGTTCAACGCTGATCGGGCTCGCCGCAGGTCTTTGTGGGGAGCGTCGACCACCACCTGGGTGTTGGTGACGTCATGAATGGTGGTGATAACACCGCGCTCGATCCCGACCTCTTCATGCAGCACTTTCACCACCGGGGCCAGACAGTTGGTGGTACACGATGCCGCCGTCACGATCTGATGGCGTTCGGCGTCGTAGTGATCGTCGTTACATCCCATCACCACGTTCAACACACGGTCGTCTTTGACCGGCGCGGCCACCACGACACGGCGGACCCCACGCTCGAGGTAGGGCTCGAGTGTGGCGACGGTTCGGAAACTTCCCGTGCATTCGAGCACCAGCTCGACGCCGGCATCATCCCATGGGACCTCTGCCGGGGTCTCGTGCTCAGTGAACCCTATGGGCTGGCCATCAAGGATCAGATCACCAGCCTCGCAGCCAATCCTGCTGGCCCCTTCGCCGGTTCCGGTGCAGGTGCCGGGGAAACGCCCGTGCACCGAGTCGAATTCAAGAAGATGGGCCGCGGTTTCGACACCGCCCAGGTGCTCGTTGATATGAACCAACTCGAGATCCTCGTGATTCTCAAGCGCTCGCACGACTAACCGACCCATACGACCAAAGCCGTTAATTCCAACTCGCGTCATCGTGTGCCATCATGCCAAGCTGACAGACAATGAAGACTGAACTACGCCTGAACATTGTCGAACACGATGGCGACGGGCCAGCGTGCCTGATAGTGCACGGTGCTCTCGGGAGCCGTTCGTACTGGAACGAAAACCTGGCCGCCCTGGCCGCGGTTTGCCGGCCGATTGTGGTCGAGTTGTGGGGCCACGGACAGTCGCCGAGTCCCGTCGGCGACGATCCGTACACGATCGAGAGCTACGTCGAGCAGTTTGATGCCATTCGCCACGATCTCGACGTCGAACGCTGGTTCACCATCGGGCAATCGATGGGCGCCTCGCTGGTACTCAACTACGGCCTGGTCCACCCTGACCGGGTGATCGCCCAGATCGTCACAAACTCGTCGTCGTCATTCGCCGACCCCGAGGAGTGGCGTCAGCGGAACAACGAGATGGTCCGCCCCACACTGGCCAACAAGGTGCGAGACGAAGGCATCGCCGCGGTTCGCGACACCTGGGTGAACCCCAGTCGGTCGAAACGAATCCCCGAGGCCACCCGCTCGATCATGGTGGAGGAGTTCGAAGAGCACGATCCGAAGGGCCTCTTCGGATCGTTCGCAATCACCAACCGCGACCTAGCCCTCGGCGAGAAGGTCCTCGACGTATCGCGGCCGACGCTGCTGACTCTTGGTGTACAGGAAGAACGGTTCTTGCCGCTCGTGGCTCAGGCCCGGCGCATACCCGACATCGAGGTCGTTGATATCGAGGCCGCCCACGCGGTGAACGCCCAGAATGCGTCGCAGTGGAACGAGGCAGCCGTGGCCTTCCTCTCGAGGCACCGCCCGACCTAACCTCGGCACGTGTCTGCACATCAGCCTCCCGAGAACGACGCCGTTCTGTACGAGAAGAACGGCCACGTCGTCACCATCACCTACAATCGGCCCGAGCGTTTGAATGCGTTGAACGGCGCCATGCGCGATGGCCTCAACGATGCATGGCTGGCGTTCCGCGACGACGAAGATGCGTGGGTCGCCATCATGACCGGGGCGGGCAGAGCCTTCTGCGCCGGCGCCGATCTCAAAGACTCGGCTGGGGCCACTGGCACCTTTGCCGGGACTTTCTGGGAGAAGCCAACCATTAACAGTTTCGAGAGTGGTCTCGAGCTGTTCAAGCCGATCATCGCGGCCGTGAATGGGCCCTGCATCGGCTACGGCCTCACCGGTGTCAGCTTCGCCGACTTCGTTATTGCCAGCGACAGGGCAACATTCTCCTATCCTGAGGTTCGCATCGGAACCCCGACCATCGTCGGCTCGATCCGCATGCCCCAGCGCCTCAACTGGGCCGATGCGATGGAGCTGCTCCTGATCGGCGAGCCGGTCGATGCCGAGCGGGCCAAGGAGATGGGTCTGGTATGGAAGGTTGTCGACCACGACTCGCTGATGGACGAAGCCAACGATCTCGCCGCCCGCCTCGTCAAGTCAGCACCGATTGCGTCCCGCGTCGTCAAAGAGGTGGCCGTACGAACCAAGGACATGGGATGGGTTGAGGCCGTTCGCTTCGGCGAAACGATGCGCCTCGTGGCCAACCAGACCGAGGACTCGAAAGAAGGCCGCCTCAGCTTTGCCGAGAAGCGCCAACCAGAATGGAAAGGCAAGTGAACGGAGCTGCATCCAATCCCTTGGATGGGGTGGCTGCATCCAATCCCTTGGATGGGGTTCGAGTGGTCGAGCTCGGGTTATGGCTGGCCGGGCCGGCGTGCGGCGCCATTCTTTCTGACTGGGGTGCTGATGTAGTGAAGGTCGAGCCGCTCGAGGGCGATCCGTTCCGGGGCTACTCCTACTTGTTCGGCGGCGAGGCCAATCCACCCTTCGAGCTCGACAACCGGGGAAAACGCTCGATCGCTGTAGACCTCCGGGCCCCCGATGGGCTGCAGATCGCTCTTGATCTGATTGCCGACGCCGATGCCTTCGTCACCAACTACCGGCCAGGTGGGCTCGAGCGGCTTGGTCTCGACTGGGAGTCCGTGCATGCCCACAATCCCCGGTGTATCTATGTGTCGCTCACCGGCTACGGCCTCGATGGACCGGAACGCGATCGGGCCGCGTACGACATGGGTGCCTTCTGGGCTCGGGCCGGTGTGGCCGCGAGCCTCACGCAGGCCGGCCAGCCTCTCCCCTACCAACGAGGTGGCATGGGCGATCACGTCACCGGACTCGCCGCTGCTGGTGGGCTGGCTGCCGCGCTCTACCAGCGCGATCGCACCGGCGTCGGAACATTGGTCGAGACATCATTGCTGCGCAGTGGTATGTACCAAATGGGCACCGACCTCAGCGCCAATGTTCGACTCGGCACCGAGACCCGAGCCACACCGGTTCATGAGGCTCCGAACCCGCTGATTACCGGGTATCAGGGTTCCGATGGCGAGTGGTTCTGGCTGCTCTGCCTTGAGGGGGATCGACACTGGCCGCTTCTACTGGCGGCGCTGGATCGTCCCGAGCTGGGCACCGATCCTCGCTTCACCAGCATGGAGAGCCGCAGCGCGAACGCCGCCGAGGTGTGCGCTGAGCTGCAACAGATCTTCTCGCTGAGTACCCGTGATGAGTGGGGCGAAATCTTCGACCGCGAGGGCGTGTGGTGGGCGAAGGTGCAACACGTCCACGAGTTGGTTGAGGATGAGCAGGCAATCGCTGCTCGCGGCTTCATCGAGATTCCGCTGGCAGACGGCACCATGGCCCCCATGGTGGCCACACCGGTCGATTTCGGCGGTCAGTCAGCCCAGATCACCGAGGCAACACCCGAACTCGGCCAGCACACCGAACTGGTGCTACTCGAACTCGGCCGCGACTGGGAACAGATCGCTGCACTGCAAGCGGCCGGCATCATCGCCTGAAGCCAACTGAGCTACCCGCCTGTTACCAGGGGGTGCCGTCGGGCTGGAGGTAGTCGAGGCTGAGATGGCCGGCATCGTCGAGCGCCTCATATTCGGTATCGCTGAGGCCAACGACCTGACGCAACACATAGTCGTTGTCGACGCCGAGGGCGCAGATCTTCTCCCACCGCATGTCGGGGCCGTCCCAACGCCATTGTTGACCCGGGAACTCCCACTGGCCAATGTCTTCTGACCCTTGCATGCGGAAAAAGCCACGGGCTCGAAGATGGGGATCGAGGTAGGCATCGGCCTCGTCAAGCACTGGGCCCGACGGCACCCGTTGGGCCTGGCAAAGCTCGAAGACCTGGCGATGGTCCAGCGACCGGGTCCAGGCCGAAAGGATGCCATCGAGTTCGTCATGGTTGGCCCGTCGATCGGCGAGGCTGGTGAAGCGTGCGTCGTCAGCCAGCTCGGGCCTATCCATGGCCCGACAGAGTCCGCGCCACTCGTCGTCGGTTCCGACCGAGACCACGACCCAACGGTCGTTGCCGGCGCAGGGATAGCACCCCTGTGGTGCTCGTGAGACATGACGATTGCCCCGCGGGCCGTGCGATCGACCGGTGCGATCGGCATCGATGAAGTATTCGCCGACGTGGTGCATCATGTTTTCGCCTTGCGAGAACTCGATGAGTTCGCCGATACCAGTTTGCTGGCGTCGACGCAGTGCCAGCATGGCGGCGAAGGCGCCAGATGCGCCCGATGCAGGGTCCATGTGGAAGGCGGCGGAGGTAGTCGTTGGATCGTCGTCGAGATAGCCGCGGATACGAGTGAGCCCGCACAGCGCCTCGAAGCTGGCACCGAACCCGACGTATTCGGAATACGGCCCGCTGAGGCTCATCGGCGGCATACGCAGCGCAATCAGACGCGGGTTGCGAGCGTGCAGTGCATCCCAACCAATCCCCAACTTGTCGAGAGTTTTGACCGAGTTGTTCTCGACCAGGATGTCGCACTGGTCAACCAGTCGAAAAAAGGCGTCGAGTCCTTCGGGCTTGCGAATGTCAAGGGTGCAGCTGAGCTTGTTGCGCGCCTGCGCCGACCACATGCCGTGTTTGTTCCACGGCCTCCCGCTGACGTCCAAGTTCGGATAGCCGCCTCCGAGCGGCCCGAAATCGACGAGCAGATCCTCGGCCGGTCGCGGTGCGTTCCCCCGAGTGGCGGGAGGGAACACGAAGGGATTGTCGACCCGAATGACCTCGGCACCCAGATCAGCCAAATGCATCGTGGCCGCCGGCCCCGCCCAAACCACGGTGAGATCCAACACCCGTATCCCCTCCAGAGGCAGAGGGCGCTGGCCACCGGTAGGTGCAGGAGGAGGGGCCGCCGTGGGTTTCGGGTCCGAACCGTGAAGCAGGCGAATCTCGACCCCATGCTGATCGAGCAGCGGCGCGGCCGACGACAGCTTCCACACCTCGTCCCAGCGATCTCCGATACGGAATGGTGCCCCTGGCTGACGGAATGTTCCGGCTACGGGATGCTCGACGTCCACGAAGAACCCGCGATCGGTGAAGTGCGGATCATCGATGAGATCGACGGGAGGGTTGAGCGGAGTCATACCCCACTTCTCGGCCTGGGCCAGCCGCGAGCGCTCACCTTTTTCGCCCTCGAATAACCAAGGAATGAGCACCGCCATGATCTCATCCGGCAGCGACTCGTCGTGCAGCCAGTCGGGGGCCTCGAAGCGCTCGCGCAAGCCGGCATCGTCCAACACGTTCAACATGCGCGGCACCCACGGCAGAAGGGTGAACACCAGCACGTGACCTTCAAGCGTCTCGAAGAAGCTGTTCGGGAGCTGACGCACCGCCCCGATCGTCTGTCGACCGACCACTCGCCCCGTCCACAAATACCAGAGCAAGTAGGTGACCCGACGGTCGAGGCTTCCGGCCTGGGCCTCGAACATCGAAAGGTCGATGTGTACCCCTTCGCCTGATTGTTCAGCGACAAGCAACGCTGCCATCGTCGCCGTCGTCGCAATGTTTCCAGCCTGATAGCTGGTCAGGTTGCCACCCAGCTTCACCGGCTCGCGAGTCTCGACTCCGGTGCCGAACATCGGACCGCCCATGGCGTAGGCCACGATGTCCTCGCCCACATAGTCGGCGTAGGGACCATCCTGACCAAACGGGGTCACGCTGGTGACAACGATGGCCGGGTTCAGCACTTTCATGGCCTCGTAACCCAGGCCATGTCGGTCGAGCTCGCCCGGGGCGAACGACTCGATCACAACGTCGCTGTTGGCGACAAGGGAACGGATCAGTGAGCGATCTCCGTCCGATTCGAGATCGACGACGACCGATCGCTTGTTGGTTCCGAGTTGAAGAAACAGCGCCGACTGCTCGGGATCGACGATGTCGTCGGGGAAGGGACCGTGCAGTCGCGCTGGGTCGCCACCGGGAGGCTCTGCCTTGACGACATCCGCACCGAAATCAGCCATCAGTTTGCCGACGAAGGGTCCGGCCACCCCCGTGGCCAATTCCAGCACTCGGATCCCCTCGAGTGGTTGGGGCACCAACATCGACTCTGAAGTCACCCCTCTGAGCCCACGGGCGGCACTCCGACGGCGTTGCCCTGGTGTTGTTCGTTCGAGGCATGGGTATCGAGTAGTTCGACCACTTCGTGGACCAGGCCATCGGTGGTCTTGGCGAACAGCACGTACTCGACGTCGTAGGAGTTACCGCGCCGACTAAGGGCGTGCATGTTGAATCGCACGACACTCGATGCTTCATCGCCAATCTCGTCGAGGATCTCGACCGTGGTCGACCCTGGTTCGTAGAACTTGGTGAACACCGCCGTGTTGAACCCACAGACAGCATCTTTGCCCTCGTGGGGGCCGGCGACGTTCGGTGCCAGCGAGTGGTTCAGGCGCCAGGTGACTTCGTCGGTATACATCGCGGCGAGGGAATCACAGTCGCCGAAGGCCTCGACGACTCTTCTGGCCGGTGTGGTGTTGGCAGTCATGCGTCTTGGTTTAGCCCCTCAGGTGGCGCGCGTCACACCCAATGCGAGATGCTTAGGATGCAGAAATCCCAACGTCCTACGGAGCCTCCCAGTGAACCTAGCTAGTCTGCTCGACCTGCCATCGATGATCGTTCCCGATGCGATGGCGCTCATCGATATCTCGGGGCCGGCACCTCGCGAGATCACGTATGGGGAACTCCGAGCAAACGTCGGCCAAGCGGCCGGACTCTTAACCGAATTAGGTGTCGTCGCTGGCGATCGGGTTGGTGTATTTGCAACCAACTCATGCTCCTGCCTCGAGTCGATCTTCGCAACGTCGGCCATTGGCGCAACGGTGGTGCCCATGAACTATCGGGCCGCTGACGAAGAGGTCAGCCATCTCCTGGCCGACTCGGGAGCGAAGGTCGTTTTCGCTGAGACCCGTTACAAGGATCTGATCGAGCGGTGCCGCCCCGATTCCGTGGAAGAAATCGTCTACCTCGACGACGACTACATCGCTCGTCGCGACAACGCCGAAGAGTGGCCGCTGGTCAACGACGTAGAAGACGAAGAACTCGCGGCGCTGCTCTACACGTCGGGCACGACGTCGCTGCCGAAGGGTGTGAAGCTCACTCATGGGGCCCTTACGGGCTACATCATGGGTGCCAACGACGCCGCCGACGGCGACGATCACGGCCGCATGTGCCTCGCCGCCCCGCTCTATCACATCGCCGGTCTCACCTCGTTGCTGAATGCCCTCTACTCAGGCCGCGTCACGGTGATGATGAGCCAGTTCGAGCCCGATGCGTGGCTCGATGCGGTCGACACCCACACCGTCACCCACGCCTTCCTCGTCCCCACCATGCTGGCCAAGGTCCTCGAGAGCGACAAACTGGGTGCCGCCAGTCTGGCCAGTCTCGAAGCGTGCACCTACGGGGCGGCCCCGATGCCTCCTGCAGTGATCAAACGGGCCATCGAGAAGTTCCCGAGCACGGTGGGATTCTCGGGCGCCTACGGCCAGACCGAGACCACCTCGACGGTGGCTGTTCTCGGCCCCGACGACCATGTGCTCGACAGCGACATCAAGCTGGCCCGTCTGCGGTCGGTCGGCCAGGTGCTCGACGATGTCGAGGTCCGCATCGTCGATCCCGAGGGCAACGTGTTGGGAGTGGGCGAGTCGGGCGAGGTTCAGTTGCGCACCTACCGAGCCATGGATGGCTATTGGGGCGCCGAAGAAAAGACTCGTGTCACCATCGACGAGGAGGGTTGGGTACATACCGGTGACCTCGGTTACCTCGACGACGACGACTACCTCTTCCTCATCGGTCGATCGGGCGACATGATCATCCGCGGCGGCGAGAACGTTGCCCCCGAAGAGGTCGAAGCGGTGCTGTACGAGCACGAGGACGTGGCCGAGGCCGCCGTCGTCGGCCTCGCGGACGAGACCTGGGGCGAGCGAGTGGTGGCAACCATCGTGTTGCGCGAGGGCGGTTCGGTCGAGTCGGTGCAGGCTCACTGCAAAGCACACCTGGCCGCATTCAAGCGGCCCGACGCAATCCACATCACCGACGAGCTACCCCGAACGTCGACGGGGAAGCTGCTCCGCCGCCACCTGATCCCGGTTCTCGAAGAACTCGGCATCTAGGTCGCCCTGTATGCCCCCAGAATCTGTGCCCGCACCGTTCGTCGGCATCCGGGTACTCGACCTGGGTACCGATATTGCGGCTCCCTACGCGGCCATGTTCTTGGCCGATCAGGGTGCCGATGTCGTCAAGGTTGAAGCGGTCGACGGCGACCCCTACCGGGCCGATCCCGGCTTTCAGACAATCAATCGCAACAAGCGATCGTTCACTGGCGACCCAGCGACAGTTCTGAGGGCCGCTGATGTCGTCATCGTCGACCAGCCTGGTCAAGCCGACCAGATCCGGGTCGCCAACCCCTCAGCGGTCATTGTCGCCATGCCGCCGTGGGGCGAACGGGGGCCGAAGGTAGACGATCCCGTCACCCGCACCCTGCTTCACGCCGCCACCGGGATCGCCTGGAACCAGCAAAGCTACGGCGAGGTGCCCATCGATGTTGTGGTGCCCCTCGCTGCCTACGGAGCGGGCGTGCTCGGTGCCCTCGCTGCTGCCACGGGATTGTTTCTACGCCGTGAGAAGGCGGTGGCGGCGACATATGAGGTGTCACAGGTAGCCGGCGCCGCTGCGCTTCAGCTCGGTGAGTTTCGGCTGGAGGCTGATGATCTCCCCCGGCCCGGCGATTCCGCTTTGGGAGCGAAGGGTCGAGTCGGCTGTTATCGCCTCATCGAGGCTGGCGACGGCAAGTGGTTTTTCCTGGCCTGCGGCACGCTTCGTTTCTACGAACGCCTGCTTGATGTGATCGGTCGGCCTGAGCTGATCGATCACCCGGAGTTGGCGAACCCTCCCTGGGGGCTGATGCTCGACAACGCTCTCGAGGTGATCACACCCATCCTCGACGAGGCATTCGCGACGAAGCCCCGCGACGAGTGGCTCGGGTTGCTGGCTGAGGCCGACGTGCCAGCCCAGCCGGTGCTTACCCGGGAAGAATTCTTGAAGACGTCGATCGTTGCCGCCAACGAGATGGACGTCGCCATCGATCACCCCGAGCTCGGCGAAGTGAGGATGATGGGCCTCCCGGTCACCGTTGAAGGGGCCGCTGGTAATCCAACAGCACGCCGCGCTCCTCTTCTGGGCGAACACACCGACGAGGTAACGGCCGAGTGGGCGACGGTGTCGGCTTCCAACGCCGTTGCCAATGCCAAGGCCGCCGAATCGCCGTTGGCCGGCTTGCGCGTCATCGATCTGGCATCCTTTATCGCTGGCCCGGTCGTCAGCCGTCACCTTGGCATGCTCGGTGCCGACGTCATCAAGATCGAAGCCCCAACCGGCGATCCGTTCCGCTCGATCGGTCCCATGTTCAACAGCTGGAACCAGGCCAAGCAGAGCATCATCCTCGATCTGCGCACCACCGAGGGCCAGGCCGAGCTCCATCGCATCGCGGCAACCGCCGACGCGGTCATCGAGAACTTCCGTCCCGGTGTCAGCACTCGGCTTGGGTGCGACCAGGAAACACTTCGCGCCATCAATCCCAACCTGGTCTTCCTCTCGTCTCCGGGGTACGGCCTCGACGAATCAATGGCCCAGCGGCCTGCATTCGATCCGCTGGCCCAGGCGCTCGGTGGCTTCATGGCCGCCCAGGGCGGGGTGCTGGCATCTGGCGATGGCAACGAGCCGGTCTTTCTCTCGGTCCCTATCCACGATCTGATGACCCCGTTGGTCGGGGCATTCGGCGTGGTCTGCGGCTTGTGGCAGCGAGGTCGACCGACGCGTGAAGGAGGCGGCGGCTCCCAGCATGTCCGCACCTCGTTGATTCAGAGCACCATGGTTGCTCAGGCTGCCGAGTACACCCGCTTCGCCGGTCGGCCCGATCCCGCCCTCGGCGGTTTCGATTTCGCCGGCACCGACGGCAACACCTGGAGCGAGGCCGACGACGGCTCGATGACCTGGACCGACGGCGAGTTGTCCGTCGCGATTGAAGCTCACGGTCTCACAACGTCGCCGCTGGCGGTCGACAACGGCCTCGCGACGTGGCAGCCATCAACCGACTTCGGCAACATCGCCGTCTTCGGTCAGCTCATCGGAGGTGCCGGCCCGCACCCGGCCCCGTCCCCGGATCTCGGCGCCCACGAGGCACCGGAATAGCGTCTTCTGCGCAGATTGCAAGCCTGAAGCACCGTCACGGTGCTTCAGGAGGACAAGAAGGGTGCGACGACGCGGACTCGGATGCGGCGGGCATCGCCGGCCAGATATGCCAGAGGGAGGTCTTCGATCTCGATGACTTGAACGGCGGCGGCATCTGCTCCTGCCACGATGGCCCGCTCGGTAGCCAGCTCGATCGCTTGTTCAACCGCAGCCTCCCGGCCCAGGTCACGGAAGACCTGATCGACCTCGCCGCTAACCTCGGCCAACGCGGCACCAACGGCGTTGGCGGTGCTGCCAAAGTCGGGGCGGATGACCTCGCTGATACCGGCGAGCTGGTCGGGTACGGCGAAGGCTCCGCCGCCAACCGCGATCAGCGGTGCGTGGTCGGCCGACAGCTTCATTCGATCGGCTCCGTCGGCGATCAGCGAACTGGCCAGGGCAAGAACCGCCTCGGCGTCGGCATGTGTCATCAGGGCGCCGAGAGCGAGTGCATTGTCGATCGAGAGCGCACCGGTCGCCACAGCGGCATCGGTGAGCGTCGGCGTCGTGCCACCGAACACGAGTGCATCGGTCAGCAAATGCTGACCCACGCTGTCGGGACCCAACCTCAGCGGCTCGGTGCGAACACGGCTGCCGCCTCCAAGACCAATCGACAACAGGTCTGGCAGCTGGAAAAGGGTACGAACGCCGCCGACCTCGACGGCGGCATTTGCCTGACGGGGATACCCGGCAACAAGAGCACCGAAATCAGCGGTGGTTCCTCCGACATCGACCACAAGGCCGTTGGCAACGCCGCTGAGCAGCGCCGCTCCCCGCATCGAGTTCGTTGGCCCCGAAGCGAACGTGAGCACGGGATACTTGCGTGCTTCTTCGAGTGCCAGCATGGTGCCGTCGTTCTGGGTCAGCAGCAGTCGGGTCGATGCTCCGAAGCCAGCATCAGCCATCGCATCGGCGAAGGCCTGAATCGTCGTTTCGGCCAGGTCCATAAGACAGGCGTTGAGCCCGGCCGCATTCTCACGTTCGAGGAGGCCCAACCGCCCGAGCCGATGCGAAACCGTGACCCGGGCCCCCGGCACGTGCTCGGCGATGAGTTCCGCAGCCCGATCCTCCTGACTGGAATCAACCGGCGAGAACGAGCCGGCCACGACGATCGAGTCGAGACCGGCATCGGCGAACCGTTTCGCCGCCTCGACGACCTCGCTCTCGTCGAGCGGTTCAAACGGGCGGCCATCGAACTCGATGCCACCACGCACCATGATCGACTCACCGGCCACGGCATCGGCAAGATCGGCCGGCCACCCGACCAACGGAGGCAGACTTCGACCGGTTGGTAGCGCCAGCCTCAGAAAGCCAACTCGATTCAGCCCCTTGCGCTGCACCACCGCGTTGGTGAAGTGAGTGGTTCCAATGACAACGGCCGCCACGTCTGCGCCGACTTTGCTGACGGCTCCCAGTGCATCGACAACCCCGGACAGCACATCATCGGTGGTTGGCCGTTTCACCGCTTCGAGGACGGCCGAACCCTCCACCAGAGCGGCATCGGTGTTGGTGCCGCCGACGTCGATACCGATGCGCCTCATCGCGTTCCTTCTGGCACCGGGTCTACCGGATCGAGGTCGTAGCCCATGGCACGGGGTCCAACGAACGCGAGCCCCGCTTCGCTCGTGAACATCTCAGGTGCCGACATGGCGATCAGAGTGACTCGTTGCCCATAGCGAGCTGTTTCGGTTCCAATGGCTTCGCCCGACTCGGTATCAAGCAGACAGATCAGGTGCGGCACCGTTGCCACCGGGTGACCATCGAGCCAGGCCACTAGCCATTCGTTTTGGAACTCGAGATCGATCTTGTGCCCGTGCCATTCGTCAAGACCGTCGAGCGCTGCGCTTCCGCGCAGAAAACCGCCGGTTGTGCGACGTTCGACGTCGGTGATCTTGCCGGTGAACAGGCGGACCCCGTGAGCGACCTCGCAGATGGCGTCGATGGGATTGGCGTGTTCGACCCGTGCCTTTCGCACAGCGGCGCCGATCTCGATGGAAAAGCTCACCGTGTTCGCGACACCCCACTGCTTCACCTCCGCACCGGTACGGGGCGCCTTACAGGTGGCGGCCATCGAGCCCGTTTCGACCGTCAGGGCCCGACTGGCTCGCTCCATCCACTTCCACGTTGGCACATGAGAAATCACCGCCTCGACCCCGCGCGGGTCGACCAAGGCAAGCGGCCAGGGCTGTAGGCCACCAATGGCAAAACTGGTCATCTGAGCCTCGGGGTATGCCCTGCCCATGGCGTCAGCATCGACGATCGGAATGTTGAGATGGGCGGCTGCCATGAGCGGCTGGAAGGCGTTCGATCCCCCAATTTCGGTGGCCATGATGGCGTCGAAGGGTCGACCGACGTAGTCGGCCATGATCTCGACGGCACGGGCGACATCACGACTGTCCTGGAGACGCTCCTGCATCACCACCGGAGCACCCATGGTCGAGACGACCGCGACCGCCGCCTCGTCGTCGAGCTCGCTCGGATCGATCAGTTCAAAGGTCGTGCCGGCAGCGGCCAATCGCTGAACGTTCAGGTGGTTGAGATGAGGGCTGCCACCCCCGCCGGTACCGACGATCCATGCCCCGACGGCAAGATCATCGACATCAGTGGCCCCCAGCATTCGACTCATCCGAGGAGCTCCGCAGCGAGGTGAGCGGTCAAGCGGACGGCTGAAAGGACCGGCTTTCCCGTCGTTCTACGCACGGTATCCAGCAACGTCCGGTCGTAGCCGAAGCAATCGAGCACGACGAGCTCAACCTCGGCCCGGACGAGGTCGGCTGTCGCTCGACTTGGATCGGACCCGGGCAATACGGCAACTCCGGTGACGGGTCGGTCGCTACGCCGCCAGGCCTCAGCCATGGGCGCAACC
Organism: Acidimicrobiales bacterium; assembly: GCA_047638695.1. GTDB lineage: Bacteria > Actinomycetota > Acidimicrobiia > Acidimicrobiales > SZUA-35 > JAHECQ01. The sequence goes on from JBLINY010000039.1 coordinate 27,651, forward strand.
TGTTCCGGCAGCGGCACCAGCAGCCCCAGTCGACCTCCCGACGGAAGCACCGCATCGACAAGGCCTTCAAGAACGACCGACGGAAAGAGAACGTTCGGTTGCCCTGACAGGCCGGCGAATCGGCCGGTGCAGGCAACCAGGGTCGGGCGACCGGCGTTGGTTTCGAGAAGGTCGCGCAGTCGCTCGGTAACCGCACGCTTCGAGACGATCACATCGTGCTGGCCGGCCAGGCGAGTGTGCAGCACATCGGCGTCATCGACCGGGGCCAGTCGCTCAATGTCGGAACGAACGAGGCCATCGAGAACCCCAACCACCTCGAGTGGTCGATCGCCAAGCACGTCCGCCAGTTCGCCAGCGATATCGGGCCGAGGCGACTGGCCGATGGTGATCACCAGAAGCGAAGACACTACGCGACCCTTCCAGCGGGACGACGGCGGGTCAAGCTACCGGACCAGGGCGCTGCTCACGGCTAGCGTCCGCCCATGACCATGACCGCCCCCACCCGGGCGCTAGCTGCGGTACGGCCCACAGCATCGATTGGTCTGCTGGCATCGGCGGCCGCTATTTCGGCCACGTTCGTGGCGACCCCGTTCGTCATCTCCGAGACGGTCGAGGTCTACGGCGTGTCAGCCGGATGGGCAGCCTTGCTTTCTACCGCCCAGGTCGGCGGCTTCACTGCCAGCAACCTCTACGCCGGCCGTCGTATGCAGGCCAGCTCCGGCTTGGCCCGAAACGCCCTCGTCGCGTTTGCTCTCTGCAATCTCGCCAGCGCCGTCACCCTTGCTTTTCCGCTCCTCGTCATCTTGCGGACATTGGCCGGCGCAGCAATGGGCTTACTGACCTGGATTGCCTGGACCGACAGCGCCGTCGATCCTAAAAAACGCGGAGACGTCGCCGCCATCGGCCCATTCTCGGCGGCTCTCTTCGCTCCCGTCATCGCTACGGTCGCCACTCGGTTCGGCCTCAGCGGCATCTACTTCGCACTCGCTGCGGTCGCTGCGGCCGGTCTCGCTCTGCCCTTGAAAATCGAAGCGTCCGTCATGCCGGCCCGCCGTCCGATCGAAACACCGGGAGTGCGTTTGGTTCTGGCCAGCTTGTGCATCTTCATGGCTGGCGGTTCGAGCGTCTTCGTGTTCGGTCGAGTGCTGGCCGACGAACATATCGGTATGAGCGCCCTGGTGTTCTCCCTGATCCTCAGCGCCAACGCCTTGGTCAGCATTCCTGTGGCCCGCTATTCCGGTCGCCGCCGCCTACCAGGCGCTTGGATCGCAATCATCGCCGTCTGCGCCGTCGTGGCGGCAACCACTGACTCGACCGTGATCTTCGCCTTCGTCATCGTCCTGTGGGGCATGGCCTTCTGGGCTGTCGTTCCTGAGATCTTCACCATCCTCTCCGACCGATCGATCCACCCCGCCGATCGAGTTGGTGATGCACAGGCCGTGATGTCGATGGGACGAGTCATCGGCCCGACAATGGGCGGTGCGCTGGTCGGCGCCGGATCGTTCGCCGCCCTTGGCTGGATCTCCGCCGCCCTGATCCTGAGCGCCGGCATCGCCGTCGAATTCGTCGCCACAAAGCACCGCTGGCGCGACTGAAGGTTGTCGAAGCTGTCGCCAACCGCCGAGATGACGTAGCGTTCTCCCCAAACCAGGGGGTTCAACCATGCACGATCTCGTGATCAAGAACGGCACAGTTGTCGACGGCACCGGAGCGCCAGGAAAGCGCGCCGATGTCGCAATCAAAGACGGCGTCATTACCGCCATCGGCAACCTCTCCGACCAGGAAGCAACACGCACCATCGATGCCGAGGGCCATATCGTCAGCCCCGGCTTCGTCGACGTGCACACCCACATGGACGCCCAGCTGGCCTGGGATCCACTCGGCGAGTGTTCGTGTTGGCACGGCGTTACCACAGTGGTGATGGGCAACTGCGGGTTCACATTGGCGCCAGTGAACAGCGATGCTCGTGAGCTCGTCGTGCGCAACCTTGAACGAGCTGAGGACATCGCGGCCGAGGCCATGGCCGCTGGCATCGACTGGAGCTGGGAGACGTACCCCGAATACCTCAGCTTCGTCGACCGCACTCCCAAGGGCATCAACTACGCCGGGTATGTCGGCCACTCGGCCCTTCGCACGTGGGCCATGGGCGAACGAGCCTTCACCGAAGAGGCGACACCGGAAGACATCGCCAAGATGATCGGCCAGATCCAGGACTCGATGCGGGCCGGAGCCGTTGGCTTCACCACCTCCATCTCGAAGAACCACGAAACCTCTGACGACCGCCCAGTAGCGAGCCGTCTGGCCACCAGGGAAGAGATCAATCAGCTCGTAGGAGCCATGGGCGAGATGGGAGGCGGAATCTTCGAGTTGGCCCACCACGGCGACCTCCGTTCTTCCGACCCCGAGAAACGTGAGAGCTACATCAGCTGGTTGGTCGAGTTGGCCGTTAAGTCAGGTGTACCGATCACCTACGGCATGTTGGCCTTCGGTTCTGAAGATCACCTGTGGCGACCCGTCATCGAACTACTCAACCGCATCAATGAAGCAGGCGGGAAGTCCTGGGCTCAGGTCCATACCCGTCAGTTCGGTGTGCTTCTGTCGTTCCAGACGCGCTTACCGTTCGACAACCTTCCCCTCTGGTCCGAGATTCGCCAGCAGCCGTTAGAGGAACAGCGCAAGGCGCTGGCCGACCCGTCGACGAGGGAAAAACTGATCGCCATTGCCGAGGACGGCGACTACGGCCGAGCCATCGGGGCCGAGGCCCGCAAGCCCGAGTGGCAGTACATCTGGCCCGTCACGGCCGGTCTGCCGCCGTATGACTCGATCGAGGAGGTCGCCGCAGCCCGCGGCGTGTCAGAGATGGAAGCATTCCTCGACCTTGCCATCGAGTCTGACCTCAACTTGTTCTTCATTCAGGCCGCAGCGAACCACGATCAAGATCTGGTGCTCGAGCTAATGAAGACTCCCAACGCCATTCCCACATTCAGCGACAGCGGTGCCCACGTCAGCCAGATCATGGACTCATCCCTGCAAACTCACCTGCTTGGACACTGGGTTCGCAACAAGGGCGAGTTCTCGGTCGAAGACGCGGTTCATCGGATGACGCAACTGCCAGCCGAAGCCTGGGGCTTCGCCGATCGCGGCGTGCTGGCCGAAGGTATGGCGGCCGACGTCAACATCTTCGATCTCGAGACCGTCACTCCTGACCTTCCCGAGTTGCTCTATGACCTTCCCGGTGGCGCCCGCCGTTTGCGTCAAACCGCGACGGGCTTCCTCGCTACCATCGTCAATGGCGAGGTACTGGTCGAGAATGGTCAAGCAACCGGTGCAACGCCGGGCAGGCTTCTGCGTGGGCCCCTCGCCGAGCTCTAACCCGTGACCGGGCTGGCGGCGTCGTACGTCGAAGCTCGCTCTCGGTTCAAAACTGCAACGGACCGCGCTGAAAGCGCGGTCGAGTCGATCGTCCATCCTGCTCTCGGCCTCAATGACGAAGAGCTCGCGGTCGACGTGACGGTGCTCGGCCCCCCGACGCCAAGCGAACGGTGGCGCTCTTCAGCGCCATCCACGGTGTCGAGGGGTACGGCGGATCGGCGCTGCAGTCGCAGCTACTCGAAGGCCTGGGTTCAGCCGGGTGGACATCACCAACCCGACTTGTCGTCGTGCACGCCCTCAACCCCGTTGGCTTCTCATGGGTCCGACGGGTCAACGAAGACAATGTCGATCTCAACCGCAACTTCATCAACTGGGACACGGCGGTGCCCGCCAACCCCGGCTACGACATGCTGGCCCGCGATCGGTTCTCAACTGCGGATCATCGACCTACACACCGGCCTTGGCGAATGAGGCGTCCCTCGTGGAACCGAGTGACCCGGGAGCAGTAGCGTCGGAAGGGTGAAAGCCGAACTCAAGCGCCCCGTGACCGCCGAAGAGATCGCAACCTATGAGCGGGATGGCGTCGTCGTGCTTCGCGATATTTACCCGTTGGAATGGGTCGACCGGCTGCGCGACGCCATGGACGACGTCTTCGCTCGCTCTGCTCCCAGCCTCCAACAAGGTTCGATGGCCGACGGCAAAGCACAAGCGGGCAGCCGGTCAGACATGGTCGAGCGAGCCACCCAGCGGCGAGCGGCATCGATTCGCTACGCAGGTGATGGCGTCACTTTTCATCATCGCAGGTCCTCACCCGAGCCGTTTCGCAACACCATCGATCTCGAAGAGGGCGAAGCGCTCGAGAACGACCCACGATTCCAGGTCGTTCTTTCTTCCTGATCGACCAGGCGCACGTAGGGTGCATGGTGACGAATAGCGGTAGCTTCGTGCGCCATGTCCCAACCGCTCTCCGGAATCCGAGTCGTCGAACTGGCCGAGGGTGTGGCCGGGCCGTACGCAGGAAAACTGCTCGCCGACTACGGCGCTGACGTCATCAAAGTCGAACCTGTCCATGGAGACCGTGCCCGCCGACTCGGTCCTTTCCCCACGGGGGCTATCGACTCGGAGCAGTCGGCCCTATTCCTCCATCTCAATACCAACAAACGGTCGGTTATCGGAGCACCCGGCGACCCGCTGGTCGACGAACTCCTCGCCGGCGCCGATGTGGTGATCCAATCGACACCCTCCCCCGAACCGGCCGATCTTCGCCGACAGCACCCGAACCTGGTCGTGTTGTCAGTGACCTCATTTGGGCTCGAAGGCCCCTACTCCGGCTACGTGGGCGAAGAGATCGTGCATTATGCCCTCGGCGGACCGATGTCGGCATCGGGTCACCCCGAGCGCGAACCGGTAAAGATGGGCGGCGACCTCGGCCAGTACCAGTGCGGCACCGTCGGCGCCGTCGCCGCACTTTCTGCGGTCCGAATGGCCGAATCCGGCGGTGGCGGCAGCCACATCGATCTGTCGAACGTTGACACCCAGATCAGCAGCATCGATCGACGCATGACCTATCTCCTCTACGCCGCCTACCGTGGCCAGGACGTCGAGCGAGCTGGCGGCTACAGCATCACGGCGTTTCCGATCGGTACCCGGCCGGCACCCGACGGCTTCGTGCAGGTGTCGACGCTGATCAACTGGATCCCGCGGATGCTGGCCGTGGTCGACAACCCGGACATGGCCGCTATCTACGCCGACCCTGGCTGGATGCTCGACGAGAACGTGCCCGAAACAGCCGATGCTCTGCTGCTCCAGTGGACGCTCACCCGCACCCGCCAAGAGGCCATGGAAGAGGCCCAGGCCGGCGGTTGGCCGATAACGGCGATGAACAAGCCGATTGATCTGCTCACGGACAAACACTTCGATGCTCGCGGCTTCTTTGTACCGGTCGAACATCCCGTCGGAGGCAAGGTTCGACAGCCAGGGCCACCGATCCGGATGACCGACGGGTGGGATATTAGGCGGCCCGCTCCCACGCTGGGCCAGCACACAGATGAAGTGGCAGCGGAGATAAGAGCCACCGATTCACCACCATCTGCGACCATCTCGACGGCCCAAAAGACATTGCCGCTGGACGGCATTCGGGTGCTCGACATGACGGTCGTGTGGGCCGGGCCGTACACCACCGCCATTCTCGGCGACCTGGGCGCCGACATTGTCCGGGTCGACAATCCCACCGTCTTCCCTTCGGCGACACGCGGCGTGCTGCCGCGACCGACCAAGGAGATGGTGGCCGAGATCGGTGGCATCTTTGGCGGCTATCCGGATGCCGATCCCGGCGACCGCCCCTGGAACCGCATGGCGTTGTTCAACGCTCATGCTCGCAACAAACGCAGCGTCACACTCGACCTCAAGAAAGCGTCGGGCCGCGAAGCCTTCTTCTCGTTGGTCGAGCAGTGCGACGTCATGATCGAAAACAACTCGGTCGACCTGCTCGACAAGCTCGGCATCGGTTGGGATGACCTCCACGCTCGCAACCCGAAGCTGATCCTGATCCGAATGCCGTCGACCGGACTCGACGGCCCGTACCGCGAATACCTCGGCTTTGGTGTGAACTTCGAGGCCCTCTGCGGCCTCGGAGCCATTCGGGGCTATCAGGGCGGCGACCTGTCGGAGAATGATGCCGTTTATCACATGGACGCGGCCTCGGGATCAGCCGGCGCCTTTGCCACGTTGGCTGCCCTGCGTCGCCGCGACGAAACAGGCGTCGGCGAGCTGATCGAGCTGTCTCAGGCCGAGAACATGATGAACCACATTGGTGAGTTTTTCATCGACGCCGAGCGCACCGGTGTCGAGCACGAACCAATGGGTAACCGCCATCAGGTACGAGCTCCTCAGGGTTGCTATCCGTGCACCGGCGACGACGCCTGGGCCGTCATCACGGTCGGTTCCGACGAAGAATGGGGTGGGCTCGGACGGGCCGCCGGTAGCCCTGACTGGGCGAGCGACGCCCGCTTCGCGACAGCCGCTCATCGTCGAGCCAACCACGATGAGCTTGACGAACTCCTCGCTGCCTGGACGTCGACCATGCCTCCCTACGAGGTATTCGAGCGATGCCAAGCCGAGGGCGTTCCGGCAGCCCCTGTGTTGCACGAACTCGAGTCGTTCAAAGACCCTCACCTGGTCGCTCGCCAGTTGTTCAAACCAAATGGCAACGACGAAACGGGGACTCACCTACACCCCGGTCCCCTATGGCGCTGGGACGGACCGGACTTCCAATGGAACCCCTTGCCGGTTTTGGGCGGCGACAACGAGGCCGTGTTCAAGGATCTGATCGGCATGAGCAACGACCAATATGCGGCGCTCGACGCCGATGGAAATCTCAGTCTCGACTATCTGGGCCCCGACGGCGCGACCCTATGACGAAACGCTATGAGGACACTGCTATGAGGACACTGCTATGAGGACACTGCTATGAGCAACGCACTTCGCGGCATCCGCGTACTTGACCTGGCTAATCGATCGGCCGCCCTTGCGGGC
>JBLINY010000040.1:0-33820 GCA_047638695.1 Acidimicrobiales bacterium
GGACGGCGTAGTCGGTAGACGACCACTTTGGTGTGTACTCATGAAAGAGCACGTGGACGAACGTCGGCGGAGCCGTCGTGAGTGAACAATGAATGTTGGTGAACGCGGTCGCTACCGACGAGCGTTGGGCCTCGTCGAGTGAACCTTCCGGCGTGAAACACTGATACATGGGCATTGGTTGTCTCCCTTAGCCACTCAGTTCCCTTGGCCGCTCAGTCGCGGCGTCCGTCAGACGCCACCACCATGATGTCATTAAAATCCTTGTCGAGCGCCACCGCTGCCATGCGACCGATCTCGTCCATCAGCACAGCCCGGACCTCTTGGCTGGTGCCATCGGGAACGGTCCCGGACAGAACTGTTGCCTTTGATGACTCCGCAGCCGTGAACCATTGGCCCTCTTTGACCTCGACGAAGTCGACACGAAGGGCATCGCTTTTGGTTCCGAATTGGGCCGCTTCGATACCGGTGAGCCCACCGACGATGGCACCTCGAGCGGCGGTATCGATGGGTGTGCTGGACAGGCACTGATAACGAGGCATGACCAACTCTGTCCTCGACAAGGCTCGGCTTGCAAGAACCAGCACCGGTGACGGTCAATAGGGGAGAACACGAGATATGACATCGAGTGCGGCCAGTCAGACCCCGACCAGCGGCGCCAATGGACGTACCGAGAGCTCGATGCGTTGGCCGACCGGGTCGCATGGGCCTTGCTCGAAGTCGAATCAGGTCATGACGGATCCGTCGGGGCTTGGGTCAAGAGGTGCTGCAGAATTTTGTCGATCTCGGCTGCTTCGGCCGGAGACATCGGTGTGCCGAATCGGGCCTGGATGTCACGAGTGTGCACTGCGGCCATACGCCGTCTCAGGGTCTTGCCGGCTGGGGTGAGGTCGACGAGCACCACCCGGCCGTCGGATTCGCCATAACTTCGCTCGACGAATCCGCCGTCGACGAGGCGCCCGACGATCCGGTTGCACGAGCTGTTGGCCACCAGCAGATTCGAGGCCAGGTCGCCCATCCGGATCGGCTCGCCGTGAACGCTGATTTGGTGCAGCACGTCGTAGTCATCCAGCGAATGGCCGAATCTGGTTTGCAGGTGCCGGTCCATTGCCGCGGTGGTGGTCCGGTGGTATCGGACCAGACGTTCCCATGTGTCGACAATGCTGCGATCTGGCATAACGAAACTCTATATCTATTTCCGAACGGAAATAAATGCTCCGGCACTATGGTTGGTTCGGTCATGACGACTTCCGCCATCGACATCCGCCGTTCCGCCGATCGGTTTCACACTCGAGCCGGCTGGCTTGACTCGAAGCATTCCTTTAGTTTCAGCAATCACTACGACCCTCACAACGTCCACCATGGGCAGCTCCTCGTTCTAAACGACGACCGCGTCGCAGGTGGCACCGGTTTCGACACTCATCCCCACAACGACATGGAAATCGTCACCTGGGTCCTCGACGGTGAACTTGAGCACAAGGACTCCGAAGGCAACCGTGGGCTTCTTTACCCCGGCCTGGCCCAACGGATGAGTGCGGGCCGGGGCATCTGGCATTCGGAGAAGAACGCCAGTGCCGCCGATGACGTGCACTTCATACAGATGTGGGTGCGACCTGACACCGAATCGGTGGACCCCGGCTACCAACAGCTGGACATCAACGACCAACTGGCTGGCGGTGGCCTCGTGCCCGTCGCATCCGGGCAAGGACACGACGCCGCCATCTCGATCCATCAAAAGGACGCCGTGTTGTGGGCGGCTCGGCTGAAGTCGGGTGAGCGCATCGAGGTCCCAGATGCTGCCTACGGTCACATCTTCATGGCTAAGGGGAGCGGCGAATTTGAGACGAATGGACGGCTCGACACCGGGGACGCCGTCCGCCTGACTGGGACGGACCGGCTCTCTCTCGTGGCCGATGATCAGGGGGCCGAGGTCTTGATCTGGACGACGGGAGCAATGCCCTCTGACTCCTAGTCATCACTTGGCTCGAAACGAATTGACGAGATTCGTACCAGCGAACGAGTCTCGTCCGATGACGTCTCCGTTTCTCGCCGTGACTTCGAGCACGGGGGCGTGACCGCTCATCGCCAAGAAGCGTCAGGTCCAATGACGGTCGGGGCCTTCTTCAAGAACACCGGTCACCACATCGCGTCGTGGCGGCACCCCCGGGCCCAACCTGATGCCGGGGTCAACATCGAGCACTACATATCGAGTGCTCAGCTGGCCGAACAAGCCTGTTTCGACTTTCTCTTCTTCGCCGACAGTGTGGCCATCAGAGATGGGCCCCTCGAGAACCTCAGTCGCCAGGCGCAGTTCACTGCCTACTTCGAGCCGACGACACTCTTGGCCGCGCTGGCAACGCAGACGTCGAAGATTGGCCTCGTCGCCACCATGTCCACCAGCTACAACGACCCCTACAGCGTGGCGCGACGTGCTGCATCGATCGATCATCTCAGCCATGGTCGGGCCGGTTGGAACGCGGTTACCTCTGTATTGCAGGGTGAGGCCCGCAACTTCGGCCGAGATGAACATTTCGAAAAACAGGAACGGTACGAACGAGCAGCCGAGTTCATCGAGGTCGTTCGCGGGCTCTGGGACAGCTGGGACGACGATGCCTTCACCTACGACCGCCAACGCGGCCGTTTCTTCGATCCTGACCGTGTCCACCGGCTCGACCATGTAGGCGAGCATTTCAAAGTGGCCGGTCCGCTCAATGTGCCCCGGTGCCCGCAGGGTCATCCTGTGGTGTTCCAGGCCGGCTCGTCCGAGACAGGGCGCGAGCTGGCTGCTGCTTCCGCCGACGGGATCTTCTGTGCCGAGCTCGACATGGACCGCGCCGTCGACTTCTGTGCCGACCTCGGGAACCGTCTGGTCGCCCACGGTCGAACCAGAGACTCGGTGCGAATCCTTCCCGGTTTCACCGCCGTGGTTGGGGCAACCGAGGCCGAAGCCAAAGAACGGGCTGCGGAACTTGCGGCGTTGATCCAGCCCGAAGCCGGCAAGTACTACCTCACCCAGATCACGGGTGTTGATCTCCAAGACGTCGACCCCGACGATCCCTTTCCCGACCCGACCGGCGTCGAGAAGACCGGCGGAATTCCTGAGAACGTGCGCCAGATGGCCCGCACCGAGGGCCTCACCGTTCGCCAGCTCTACGAGCGCCTGGCCGGATCACACGGCAAACTCACCATGGTGGGTTCGGCCAGCCAGATCGCTGACGAAATGCAGCGGTGGTACGACGCTGCGGCCTGCGACGGGTTCATCATCACCCCGTCCACGATGCCGGGCGAATTCGAAGACGTTGTCGAGCTCCTGGTGCCCGAGTTGAAGGACCGCGGCCTGATGCGCGCTGACTACGACGGCGAGACGCTACGAGAACACCTCGGCCTAGCTCGACCCACCAGTCGCTATTCGACAGCCACAACATCGCCGGAGACTCACCCATGACCAGTTCCACACCCATGACCACGTCCACACCTACGTCCACATCGAAGTCGATCGTCGACACCGGAGCCAGGCCCAGCGGGTGCGGCGAAGATGAATGGCAGCTGCGATGTGACCTTGCCGCCCTGTACCGGCTGGCCGACCAATTCGGCATGTCCGACCTCATCTATACCCACATCAGCGCACGGCTGCCGGGACCGCGCCACCAGTTCCTGCTGAACCCATTCGGTGTTCTGTTCAAGGACATGTTGGCCAGCGATCTGATCAAAGTGGACGAGGCCGGAAATATCGTCGACCCCGATCCCAGCCCTGATCCCGACAGAGCGGTCATGGTCCACAAGGCCGGCTTCATCATCCACTCGGCAGTACACATGGCTCGGCCCGATCTGCAATGTGTCATCCACTCCCACAGCGTCGCCGGGATGGCCGTCTCGGCCCAGGAACAAGGCCTTCTCCCACTCACCCAGCACGCCATGATGTTCTACGAGCGGGTTGGCTATCACGACTATGAGAGCTTTGCGAACAACGAGGGTGAACGCGAACGCCTGGCTCACGATCTTGGTGAGCACGACGTCCTCATTCTCCGCAACCACGGATTGCTAGTCGGTGGCCGGTCAGTCCAACAGGCCTTTCACAACGCCACTCATCTTGAACGGGCCTGTCAGGCCCAGGTGCTGGCCGGAAACGGTGGGGCTGTGTTGCGGTTCCCTGATACTGGGGCCGCCCGGCGGACGTCGCAGCACAACAAGGATGGCTTCACCGACGAACGCTTCGAGATTGTCTGGCGGGCATGCCTGGGAATGATCCCGGAGGATCGTCGCGATTATCGGCGCTGACTGTGGCGTCGGCTCGTGTCCTTACGTGGAACCTCGAACGGAAAAAGCCGTCCTCGCTTCGAGGGGGCGAGGCGCTGGCTCATGTCTTTTCACTTACACCTGATGTCATGGTGCTCACCGAGGCACGAACGAACTCGACCGCACTGGTCGACGGCCATGCGTTGTGGTGCGAACCGCCGAGAGGGTCGAGGTTCGCCCCAGATGAGCGCAAGGTGCTCATCTGGTCGAGACGGCCCTGGCGCGACATCGATCGAGCGGGCGCGGACGGGTTGGATTCGACAAGGTTCATCGCCGCCACCACAGAAACGCCGGCCGGTCCGATCCGGGTACTTGGCGTCTGTGTGCCCTGGCACATGGCGGAGGTGACCTACCCGATCGAGGTGAAGCGTCGTCCGTGGGAGTTGCACGTGCGTTACCTGAAGCGTCTCGAGACGTTGTTAAGCGACCTGAAGGAACCAACGGTCGTGGCCGGCGACTTCAACCAGCGGGTGCCACGACTCAAGTACGGCAACCGTGCAGCAGCCGCAGCCCTCGAGCGAGCCTTTCTGCCGCTCAACGTGGTGACGGTGGGTCGGCCACAGGGTTGCAGCCGTCCAGGTATCGATCACATTGCGCTTAGTCCGCACCTTGCCGCTGAGCGGGTGTGGGGGTGGCCGAACGATGTAACGGGCGCCCGTCTGAGCGATCACGACGGTGCCGGCTGCCAGTTGGCCTACAACGGACGCGAAGCGCGCTGACGATAGGAAGGAAGCCGAAGTGGGCTCGTCAATCGGGCCATCTTCTTGACCAGACAGTCTTTGTTCTAGAACTTCCTTCTAGAACAGCCCATCTTCCCGCCCGGAGGTCTCCCGCGTGCCTACGAGTTCATCCGACACCGAATCAACGGCGTCAACCAGTGTTGACAACGAGGTCGACGCTGAAGTCGACATCAACGCTCTTCAACTTGAGATTGAGGCCTGGCTCGCCAAGCACTGGGTCGAGGGTGTTGATCGCCACGAATTCCTCGACGCCGTGGTCGACGCTGGCTATGCCACCCCAAGGTGGGCCCCGGAACTGGGTGGCCTTGGCCTGGCTTCCCCGGCTGCCGACACGATCGCCGAGGCATTTGCCCGCGCCGGGGCGCCCGGGGCTGGTCAGGACCTCACCAACTTGTGGGCCGGCACCCTGGTCGAGCACGCGCCGGAAGACCTACGGGATCACCTTGTCCGTCGGCTCCTGACTGGCCGGTTGCAGATGTGCCTTCTTTACAGCGAGCCGGGCGCGGGCTCAGACCTTGGCGGGCTGCAGACCCGGGCTGAGCCCGACGGCGCCGGCGGCTGGATCGTCACCGGCCAGAAGGTGTGGACCTCCAATGCGCCCCGGGCCGAGTACGGCTTCTTGCTGGCCCGGACCGACTGGGACGTTCCCAAGCGCCAGGGCATTAGCTTCCTGCTGCTGCCGATGCAGCAGCCCGGCATCGATATTCGGCCCATCCGCCAGATCACCGGTGAGACCCACTTCAACGAGGTGTTCATCGACGAGGCCCACGTCCCGAGCGGCCATTTGCTGGGCGAGGTAGGCGGCGGCTGGCGCGTACTCAAGACCGCCCTCGCCTACGAGCGGGCCCACATGGGGGCGCGTGCTCGGCTCCCAAACATTGTTGGCGGCGAGCAGGCCGGCCAGAGCACCGCCCGTGTCGGCGACGACCTCGATCTCCTGGGCCTGGCCAAGGAGCTCGGTAGTGGCAACGACCCGATTCTGCGGCAGGATCTGACCCGCATCGTCAGCCTCCAGCGCATCCATCATTGGAACGGACAACGGGGCAAGGACGAGTCTCGCCTGGGTCGTCCGTCGCCAGTGGGTGCCTTGGCCAAGCTCGGACTATCCCGATTCTTCCACCAGCGAGCGCACGTTCAGCACCGCCTGGTGGGGGCCGAGGCGATGCTTGACGGCGCCGCATCGAACCGCGCCGCCGTTGCCAACTTCATGTCGCTGAACGCGTACTTCACCTCGATCGGGGGTGGCACTGACGAGATCCAACGCAACATCATCGGCGAGCGCGTGCTCGGCCTGCCGCGTGACGTAGAGGTCGACAGCGGCCTGCCGTTCCGCGAGGTGCGAAAGGCTCAGCTCAGCTGACGCCGAGACGGTCGCCAACCTTGAGGGTGCCCGCTCGGCCAACCGTCATGTAGTTGCCGAATTTGAGGCCGCTACCGAACCGCTCTTCTTTGGTCTTGGCCCGATGTTCGCCGAGAACTTGCAGCAGATTGTTCTCCGGTCGCTCACCCGTCTTTTGGTCAGTGTTGATGATCACGCAGCGCTCGGCCGGGGTGACGTTGAGCAGCTCGACATCGTCGTTGGCCAAAGACGTGATGTTGTCTTCTTCGTAAGCGTCGAGGCCGTCGACAACGACGTTCATCCGGAATCGGTCCATCGGGACGGGTGTCTGAAAACGCTCGTTGAGATCGTCGAGAGATGCCCAGTTGGCAAGCCCGACCGGTGATGCGGCGGTGAAGCTCTGCTTCGGTTTCTCGTGAAGGAGCGCCATCTGGGGCACGGGGAAGTTGATCTTCCACGGTTCGCCGGGAGTAACAAGGCGCACGTCCCGGTCGAGGATCGGCGAAAGCCACGCTGCGACCTCGTCGCCCTGATCGATGGTTGCGAATTCGTCGAGCACCCAGGTCGCTTCCCGGGTCGTGCCGGTGTCGCTGATCTGATGCTTGTACGAATCGTGATCGGCGTGGCGAAGGGTCAAGGTGCCGTTGGCCCGATCCCATTCGGCTCCGATCGACGCCACTCGCGGCGTGCGCTTCTGCTCGACGAGCCTGCCATCGGCCCAGATGGCGAAGCCCCGGTCGCCGAGGATTCCCATTGTGGTGATCTCGATCGACTCGGTTTGCACGCCTTGGCAGCTCTTCACCGGGTAGGTCCAGAGCTCGCGAATAGTGACGTCTTTCATGCCAGTTCCTTCCCGGGTCATCGGTGGGTCTCTCGAACGATAGATGCACGCAACCGAACGTGCCGCTGCTTTGTTCGACTGTCCAGACCGCCTATCCACACTGTTTACCCACAACGCCGATTTATCCAGACCGTCGATCCGAAGGCGCTCTTCGCGTTCGCTGGGAATCTTGACTTTCGGCCGTTTCGGCCGACTTGAGCGAGGTGAGCACGGTCGCGTTGTCCCATGACGAGCTCGATGCTGCGGTCTCTCGGTCTGAAGCCGACGGCCCCCAGCCTTCTCCAGCGGTTTCGGGCCAGCGCCGTGGTCTGCTCGTTTTGTTCACGGCAACCAGCTTCGTGGCCTCGATGCTCGTGTTTTCGGTGCAGCCGTTGGTCGGTCGGCTGCTTCTGCCCTTGGCCGGCGGATCAGCCGGTCTCTGGAACACCGCTTTGGTGTTCTTCCAGGCAGTTCTCCTGGCCGGCTACCTCCTAGCCCACTTCTCGTCACAGCGACTTGCGGGAGGACGCCATCTTGTCTTCCAGCTCGGGCTGCTCTGCCTGCCGCTGTTGGTCCTGCCACTCAGCGTTCCTGCCGGGTGGGACCTCACTTCAGGCAGCCCAGTCGTAGGAGCACTCGCGGTCCTCACCCTCATGGTCGGCTTACCGTTCCTGGCGCTATCGACTGCCAGCCCAACGTTGCAGCGATGGTTTTCCCAAACAGATCATCCCGACGCTGGTGATCCCTACTTCCTGTATGCGGCAGGAAACGTAGGTTCCATGATTGCCCTGCTCGGTTATCCACTGGTTCTGGAACCAATGCTGGGGCTGAAGACACAGACGCAGTTATTCGCCGGGGTGTACCTCTTTCTGCTCGTCCTGTTTGCGGCGTGTGCTTGGAGCGTGCGGGGCAGTGCTTCGGTGTCAGCGCCTGCGTCACTGACCGACTCACCCGTCATCAGCTGGGCTCAGCGAGGTCGCTGGGTAGGGCTCGCTGCTCTTCCGTCAGCCCTGTTGCTGGGAGTTACGCGCTACATAGCGACCGACGTCGCCTCGTTCCCCTTGCTGTGGATCGTGCCGCTGGTTCTCTATCTGCTGACGTTCGTGATCGCGTTCGGGCGCCCGTCTCCCAAGCTGCTCGGTATCGCAAGCTCCGCTACCCGGCTGCTGGGTGTGGGCCTGGTCATCACCTTCGTCGGGCAACCGCTCGTACTCCAGTTGGCAATTCATCTGTCGTGGTTCTTCGCTGCGACCCTGCTCTGCCATCTTCGATTGGCGGCCGATCGCCCTGACGTCGCCCGGCTTACCGAGTTCTACGCCTGGATATCGACTGGCGGAGTTATCGGTGGTGCCACCGTGGCGCTGTTGGCTCCGATCATCTTCAACCGAGTCTGGGAATATCCGCTCGCCATCGTCGCCGCGACGGCTCTGACCATTGGGGCGGTCAAGGGGTGGGGTGGCGTCGGTTCGTGGATCGCCATCGGCGCGGCTGCAGGCGCCGGCCTGTACTTTCAGATGGATTCACAAGTCCAGATCGCAGCGCTCTGTTACGGAATTGCGGGCATCGTTGCCTTCGCCCGGACGGCCCGTCCAGAAGCGATGGCAATTGCAATGGCCGCAATGCTTGGTTTGATTGTCGCCGCCCCTTCGGGCGACCTGCTGTTCCGTGATCGATCGTTCTTCGGCACCTATGCGGTGGTCGTGAACGATGATGGGGCGCATCAGCTGATCATGGGTACGACCTTGCACGGCCGTCAGCGGCTTGACGAGCCAAACCGTCCGACGAGTTACTACCACCCGGCCGGTCCGTTGGGTTCTGTGTTTGGGAGAACGGATACACCGCAGAGCGTTGTCGTGATTGGGCTCGGTGCCGGCGAGATAGCGGCGTACGGGCAGGCAGGCGACCAGTTCACGTTTGTCGAGATCGACCCCAAAGTGGTCGAGATCGCAGAGAACACCGAGCTATTCACGTTCTTGGCTGACTCGCCAGCTGATCTCGACGTGATCGTTGGAGATGGCCGCATCGAACTTCAGAAGTTGGACGGTGCATTCGACATCGTTGTGGTCGACGCCTTCAGTTCGGATTCGATACCGGTTCACCTGCTCACACTGGAAGCAGTCGCCGGCTACGTCGAAAAGGCGCCGGAGGGGTTGGTGGCGATTCACGTGAGCAATCGACACTTCGACCTGCAACCTGTGCTGGCGGGTATCGCACAAGAGTTGGGGACCACGGCGTGGTCTCTTCAGTTCTCACCAGACCAAGATGAGCGAGCCACCGGAGCGACCGCGTCCACCTGGGTCGTCTTGGACCCAGGCAACGTGTTTGAGCCCGACGCTCGTTGGAATGTGCTTGGCGATAGTGACCTGGTCTGGACCGATGACTACGCGAACCTCCTCGAGGTCTTCTCGTTCTAGTCAGTGCGCGTTTTAGTCAGTCTCGATAGCCCCGAAGCGCAGTTTGCAGATCAGGAACTACTTGCCAGCCAGCAGCGGCGGCGGCCTCACCTCGGGCCGCTCTGGTAGTCACGAACGTCGGCGTTGCGCCGTTGATCTCGGGGCCCTTTGAAAGCGATTGGTAGAACCGCACGTCATCGGTGAGCGCGTGGTGCTCATGGGAGAACCACGAACAGTCCGCCAGCAGTTCAACCTCCGGGAGGTACGGCTCGAAGGCCGCCCGGAACAGAGGCGTTTCGTCGGCGATCGTTCCGATCCGAAACCCTGTTGCGGCCGCCAAATCAGCGATTGCGCCCAGGTCAGGCTCGTAGGCCAGGGACCACAGACCCATGAGGTGCGCCTCGGTGAGATCGACCGCGAGCCGCTCGCGGATTCCGGCGATCATCTCATCCAGGCTGAGCTGGCCGAGACAACAGCGAGCGACGAACCCCGAAGCCCATAGTCGCTGATGAGCCTCGCTTGGGGCGAGGCCCGCGGCCTCGGCCAATGCCTCGATGCGGGCCTCAGGCACCGAGGTGGTGACCACGCCTTCGAGGCTAACGATGAGCCAATGAGGGGCGCTGCTAACGGACTCAGTCATGTGATCAACTTTGAGGCTGGAGACTTCCCATGACTAGCATGAATATTCTTCCAGGGAGACGCATATGAGCGAAGCACCTGTCCTCATCCGAGAGCCGACGATTCTCGACCAGCCTGAGCGTCGCTTTCCGCTCGACCTGGAGACTCGGATACCGAAGATACGCCGGCTCTTCCACGCCGCCACGAGCAGCCAATGGGACCCGAGAACTGCCGTTCCGTGGGATCAGCTCGACATCACGCAGTACACCGACGAGCAGCTGTTTGCGGCTCGGGAGTATTGGAGCCGGCGAGCGTGGGCCGAGTACGGGGCTATCTCCGAAAGCCCTGCCATTCTCATTCGCTTCTGCCAGGAGCGCCACGAGCCCGACCTCCAGTTGTTCTTCACTATCCGATCCCAGGAAGAAGCTCGGCATGCCGAGGTGTGCTACCTCATGGCCGACAAGCTGGGTGGCTACATCGAAGAGCCGATCACGAAGAAGTACGAACAATCAGTGTCGACCCATGGTGTGCGCAAGATGGCGCTCGATCCCGAGTTCTCTCTGGACGGGCTGGTCGCAGCGTTGGTTTGTGCGGCTGAGGAAGTTGCGTTCGACGCCTTCAAACACCTCGTTCAGATCACCAAGGACCCAGTAGCCAAGGCGGTGACGGCGGCGATCATGCGCGACGAAGTACGCCACTGCGCATTCGGTTGGTACTACATGGATCACCGAATTGCGTCTCTGAACCCCGACGAGATCGCCCAGGTCGAGGCGGCGGTGATCATGATGATCGAGAAAGTCGAACTCAACGGCTACCACAACTCATGGTTGGCCCCGTCTTCTCCGGCGTCCGACGCCGAGGTCAGCGCCGACTCACTCACCTATGAGGCGGGCCTGGGAGCAAGCATCGAGGAGTTGGAAAAGCCGGTGTTCATCGACACCATTCAGCGGCTTCGGCGACGCATGGAGCCGTGGGGCGTCAATCTTCCCACCTTCCACCATCCCAAGCTCGGTGCAGTGTGACGGCGCAGCGCTCATCGTGACCAACACCACTCCGATCTTCGCCGAACGACGATTTCCGGTCAGGCTCGACACGGTCGTTCCCGATATCCGCGCCCTCTATCACCGCAGTAAGGACCAGTGCTGGAATCCTCAGCGCGACGTCGATTGGGACAGCTTCACTCCTGCCAACTACAGCGCAGAGCAGCTTGCTGCCGCTGCCCTGTTCTGGAGTCGAATCACCTGGATCGAAAGCACGGGCCTGGCAGAAACGCCCAGCCTTCTTGTGAGATTCTGTGTCGAACGCGACCGCGAAGCCGACCCGAAGTTGTTTCTCACCGTCCGCAACACCGAGGAGGCATGGCACATCGAATGCGGCCACCGGTTCGCCGAGTTGTGCAACGGCTATATCGATAGCCCAACGAGCGCGGCCTACGCCGCTTCGTTCAATCGGCGCTTCCCTCGAGAAGCGCTTCACGCCGAGACATCGCTCGATGCCTATGTCGCTGCGCATTGTGCGCTCGCCGATGGACTCGAGCTCGCTTTGTGGGAGGGGTATCGGCGCAACGCGACCGATCCGGTGGCGAGCCACATCCTCGACCTGTGCGTTGCCGACAAGCAACGGCATGTCGAATTCGGCTGGCTCTATCTCAACACCCGGTCCTCTACTTGGGATGAGACCACTTGCACCGAGATCGCAGAGTACGTCGACCGCTACGTGCGTGACGTCGAGCTCGAGGGCTATCGGTGCCCATCACTGGCGCCACCCGGGCAAACAGACGATCTGGTGGAAGCCGAGGCCATCAGCGCTGCGGCCGGTCTCGGCGGTGTGAACGCTGAGCAAGAGCGCCAAATCTTGAGAGCCTGGTGGATCGAGGGCACAGAGCGGTTGGCGAAGATTGGTGTTGGAGTAGCACCGCTGATCGATCAACGTTTACCGGACTGAGCCTGATGTCTGAGCTTGATGTCTGGTCTTGATGTCTGATGCAGTTCGGCCGTGGCTGGGGGAGAGCACTCCCGAGGCGCTCGATGCCGAGTACAACCTCCGCACTCGCCACCCCGAGCGGGAGGCGGTGTATGCCGGCTACACCGAACGGAGCGAGTTGCTGCGATCGACGATTCCCGTTGATCTCGACGTGTCGTACGGCCCGCACGAGCGAAGCGTCCTCGATCTCTTCCCTGTCTCTGGCGCTCAAGCAATTCTTGTCTTCTTCCACGGGGGCTACTGGCGAGCTCTCGACAAATCGATCTTCTCCTTTGTTGCTGCTCCGTTCGTCGAGGCCGGGTACGCCGTAGCGATACCCAATTATCCGCTGGCTCCGGAGACGCCGATTGGCGGCATCGTCGACCAGGCGTTGGCAGCCGTTACCTGGATTGGCAAGAACCGCGACCGCTTAGGAGCGCAGGGCGACGCGCCGATCGTGGTCGCGGGCCATTCGGCCGGAGGCCACTTATCAGCGATCTGTGCGGCGGCCGATTGGACCCAGCGCGGCCTCGAGCCAAACCTGATCTCGGGCTGTGTCCCGATCAGCGGTCTCTTCGAGCTGGAGCATCTGCGACATACGAACGTTGCCGCTCAGGTGCACATGACACCCGATGAAGCTCGCCAACTCAGCCCGATTCATCGCCCACGCGCTGGGGTTGTGCCGACGCTGTTGGTTGTCGGTGGCGACGAGACTGACGGATTCGTGTGGCAGAGCCGGGCGTATCAGGACTACCTAGCCCAAACGGGAACAGCCGCAGAGCTCTGTGAGGAGCTGGGTTTCAACCATTTCACCATCCTCGAGCCGTTCGCCGACCCCGACCATGACCTGCATCAGCGAGTGAAACGCCTGCTCGCTGGCTGACTGCCTGCCTAGCTATCAGGGAAGTAGCTCGGCCCCCTGCCAGACGATGACTGCGCCACCGAGGACCCGACGCCAGGGATTCACACCCCGCAGCAACTCGTCACCGCCCCAGTAGAGCCACAGTCCCGTCCGAGCCAACCGCGCGACCTGCTCGAGCCCGGAGTCGGTCCCGGCCACGACCGCTACTGCTGTGCATATCCCGATACCCCACAGTGGCCAATTCGGGAACTGCGCGATCGTGATGTCGCCGGTCTCGCGATTCTCGAACCACCAACGGAACGACATGGTCTGCATTTCTTCAGTGTGGCGTGATTGGGCTACGGCTGTTGGCGTTACGGAATTGCCAACAGCCGCCTCGTGATAGACGCCCCAACCAAACAGATAACGAGATAGGTCAGATCGATGGAGGCTCGGACACCCCTTAGCGTCTTCGTTGCTTCAGCTGTCCGTGTTTGGGAGTGTTGGAGCTGCAGGTGCCGTGACGGCTATCGCCGGTTGTAATGTTCCTGTGAGGTTCGCCAACGATGCTGGTTCCTGTACACGCCGACCAGGTGAAACAGGAGAAACAACATCATGTATGTTCCAGCAGCGTCACGGGTCTTCGCTATCGCAGCTCTGAGCTTGCTCGCTTCTTGCGGGGTCAATGACGCTGCAAACAGCGAGGTCAGCAACACACCCCAAGACACAATCCAGACAGCATTCTTGAATCAGACTGCGCCTTCGGGGCCAAAGACCGCGGGGTCGTGTCCCGGCGTGGGTGATGTCTTCGAACTTGCTGTGCCGGGCACCTACACCGCGTTCGCCATTGGCCCGTCAGGCTCGATGGCGACCGAGATGAGGGGCCTCGGTGGTGAGGTGCTGGCAACCACGCAGCCAGCGGCGACGAACGTCGCGAGGGTCGATATCGCGGCCGCAGCTCGATTCGACATCTCGCCGCCGCAGATCTTTGAGGTCGAAACTGAAGTCACGATCCACGTTCAACACAGCAACTCGCCGTACGAACTGGTTCTTGTCCGCATTGGAGACGAAGGGGAGTTCGCTCTTGATATCCGTCCACCGGTGGAACACGTCGTCAGCGAGTCGGGGTCCTGCCCAAACGGGGATTCACCTGAAACATTCAGGATCCTCACCGATGCGGTGTATTCAGCTCCTGATGCTCGCCAAGTGTTCCTGATCGAGTCTCCAGGAGGCCGGCTCTAGCCTTTGCCAATGGACGGCTTTTGGGGCTGTGTTTAGATGTAGCAATGGCTGAAACAGTTACCTATGAGCGAGATGGACATATTGCGATCATCACCTACAACCGTCCCGAGGCGCTCAACGCGGTGAACGGCGACCTCAGGCGAGATCTCAACGCAGCATGGGAAAGGCTGCGCACCGATGACGAAGCCTGGGTTGCCATTGTTACCGGGAACGGTCGGGCGTTCTGCGCCGGCGCCGACCTCAAAGATCCGGGTTCATCGGTCGGCAACGACGAGCACTCGTTCTGGGAAGTTCCGAGCTTCACGTCGCTGGAGAGCGGCAAGGAGATTTGGAAACCGGTGATCGCCGCAGTGAACGGATACGCCATTGGATTTGGGCTGACGATGGTGGCCGCCTGTGACCTCGTCGTGGCCAGCGAACGCGCCGAGTTCGGTTTTCCCGAAGTGCAGCTGGGTGTGCCAACGGTGCAGGGCGCGGTCCGAATGCCGCAGATGATCGGCTGGCAGAACGCCATGGAGCTGCTGCTCTTCGGCGATCGTGTGGACGCCCACCGGGCCAAAGAAATGGGACTGGTCATGAAGGTCGTTCCGCATGACGATCTGATGGATGAGGCTCGAGTATTGGCGACCCGGCTCATCGAGAACTCAGCGCCATTGGCGGTTAGGGCTACCAAAGAGATTGCCAAGCGGTCTCAGGCGATGGGTTTTGCTGAGGCGATTCGATTCGGCGAAACGATGCGCAAAGTTGTCGGTGCGACCGAAGATGCCAAAAGGTTCGGGTCTGCTCGGACGGGTGAGCGCCCGGCCTGGCAAGCCAAGTAAGCCGTCCTTCAGAAGCGCTGTCTTCAGAAGTGCCGCCTTTAGAAGCGCCGTCCTTTGGAAGCCTTGTCGTGGAGAAGTGCCGAACTAGCTCAGCAGAGGCCTTCATCCTGTGTGGGTTCTAGTCTCGGGCCATGACCCGTCTGCAGTTCGGTGCGTTCCTCGCTCCCCACCATCCCGTCGGTGAACATCCAACCCTGATGTTCCAGCGCGATCTCGAGTTCGCGGCCCATCTCGACCGGTTGGGGTTCGACGAAGTGTGGTTCGGCGAACACCACTCGTCTGGCTGGGAGAGCAGCGCGTCGCCCGAACTGATGATTGCGGCGGCCGCCGAGCGAACCGAACGAATCCGTTTGGGAACCGGGGTGATTTCGCTGCCGTATCACCACCCTTTCAACGTCGCCCAACGACTGGTTCAGCTCGACCATCTCACTCGTGGTCGGCTGATCTTCGGGTCGGGACCCGGAGCCCTTCCCTCCGACGCCCACACCCTCGGCATCGACCCCATGACACAGCGCGATCGTCAGGACGAAGCCATGGGCGTGATCAATCGCCTCCTGCGAGGCGACGAGAGGTTCAGTCATGAGAGCGAATGGTTCACCCTGCGTGACGCTCGGCTCCAGATCCTTCCCTTGCAACCTGAGATCCCTCAGGCCACCGCTTCGATCCTCAGCCCGTCGGGCATGACCCTGGCCGGCAAGCACGGCACCGGCGTGCTGTCGATCGGTTCGATGTCGACCGATGGCCTCCAGGCGTTACCCACCCAGTGGGGGTTCGCCGAGACAGCGGCAGCCGAGCACGGTCAGACCGTCGACCGGGACGACTGGCGTGTCGTCATGAGCTGGCACCTGGCCGAAACCCGCGAAGATGCGCGAGAGCAGGCCCGTGATGGGTTGCAACGGTGGCACAACGAGTACATCGTCGGCACCCTCCAACGGCCGGGTGCTGTCGCATACGACGACCCCGACGAGGCCGTCGATCAGATCACCGGAGGCACGGTGACCTCGGCTACTACGACGTCGGCCGTGGTAGGGACCCCCGAAGATTTGGTGGCCGCGATCCGCCAGGTCGTCGAGGTCACGGGTGGGTTCGGCAAGGTCATCGGATTCGCCCATGACTGGGCCAATCCCGAAGACACACTGCGCTCGTGGGATCTGGTGGCCCGCTACGTGATCCCTGAGGTGAACGGCCTCCTCGCCAACCTAAGAGACTCCCAGGAATTCGTTGCCGGAAACCGCGCCATCTTCGAGCAGGCCGGCCGGGCTGTCATGGCAAAGATCCAGGAGAACCCCGACGCCGCCGCCGCCCTCGATCGAGGCTCGAAGGGCTGATCGCTTGTTCACACGCGTGTTGTTACGGTCGCGTGCCGCGAATTGGAGAGGCCGCTAGAGCTTGGTCCCTCAGGTCGGTGTGTAACGAACGGGGAGCGCGGTGATGATGTGAAGGAAGTTGGAGCGTGCTTTCTCGATCGGCCCGTCGACATCGATGTCGGGAAAGGCGCGGAGTAGTTCGGTCATGGTGATTGCTATCTCCCGTCGGGCCAGGTTGGCGCCGAGGCAGAAGTGCGCGCCGCCGGTGCCGAAGCCGCCCTGATGGTTCGGCGAACGCAGGATGTCGAAGCGGTAGGGATCGTGGAAGCGTCGGTGGTCGCGATTCGCGGCGGTGTACCACATCACGATTTTCTCGCCTTCGGCCACCTCGACTTCGCCCGACTCGGGATCGCCGATCACGGCGTCGCGGGTGGCGTTTCGTTTCATGTGGATCACCGGACTCGACCAGCGCACGATCTCCTCCGAGCCTGACCACGCCACATCCTCTTCGTCGTCGCGGCCGAGCGCGTCCTGCCAGCGTTGGCGCTCGTCCGGCCACTCGCTGAGCGTCAACATTCCGTGGGAGAGCCCGTTGCGGGTGGTCTCGTTTCCGGCCAGGACAAGCAGTCGGAAAAAGGCGCCGATCTCGTCAGGCGCGAGGGCTGCGTCGGCGATCTGGCCATTAACCAGGAGCGATGTGAGGTCTTCGGTGGGGTTGTCGATGCGGCTTTGAGCGAGCTCGAGTCCGTAGGCATCGATCTCGGCTGCGATGGTCGGCACCTCGTCACGATGGATGCCGTACCCGTTTGGGTTGAGCGATCTGCTGGTGAGGTCGACCATGTGATTCTGGTCGGACTCGGGGATGCCCATCATGTCGCAGATGACTGCTGCCGGGAGTCGCACTGCGACGTCCTCGACGAAGTCGGTGTGGGCGTAGCCGTTGGCATCAGTCGGCTTCTGACGGAGGTCCTCGATCATTGCTTCGACGCGACGATCGACCGCTGGCGCCAGTGCTCGCACCTGACGAGGGGTAAAGCCGCGGTTGACCAGCTTCCGTGCCTTGGTGTGCAGCGGTGGATCCATGACGATCATGGTGTCGCTCGCGGCGTGGGCGTCGCCAGGCTCGTTGGCAGCGGCGACACCGTGTATCGAACTGAAGGTGGTCGAGTCGGAGGTCACAGCCGCGATGTGGTCCCACCGGGTCAGCGACCAGAACGGCGATCCTGTACTGCGGTGCTCGTCCTGGGTGATCGGAAGCTCCTCGCGGCGCAGCGCCAGGACGGCATCCATATCGTCGCGGGCCCACAGTGATGGATCGGCCAGGTTGATCTGATCGAGACTCAAGTCGGTCTCGGGCGTCGGCACCATCTGATCCCGCGGCCACTGGTAAGTGTGATGAGCATGGTCGGTCATGGTGGTAAAGCTCCGCTTCGGTTGCGCATCCGTCCCTACCGCACTGCGGTACGTACAGTCATTGGAACTGCATGTGTCACATAGTAGGGAAGCGAGTCATCGCGACTGTAGTGGAGTCGGTCGAGCGACTCTGACTACCGTTGTCACCAGAGGGAAGCGCACAAGCACAAGGGGGCCCATCGTGGTGAGCATGCCAAAAGCTGTCGAGCGGTACGGCAGTGACGTCGAGCAGTTCTATGAGGCGGGATCTTGGACGACCGAGACGCTCGGCGCACTGGTCGACGAACGCGCTCGTGAGCTCGGCGACCGGGAGTTTGCCACCGACGCCACCACGTCGGTCTCCTTCAACGACTTGCGTGATCGGTCGATCCGGATGGCGGTGGGCCTGCGCAGGGTTGGCATCGACGCGGGCGATCGGGTCGCGGTGCAGCTCCCGAACTGGACCGAGTTTGTGGTCGTCGTTGCTGCGGTCTCGCGCTGCGGGGCGATTGTGGTTCCGATCATGCCGATCTATCGCCATGACGAGGTCTCCTACATCCTCGACGACTCCGAGGCCAAGGCGGTCATCACCTGCGAGGAGTTCAACGGCTTCGACTTCGTCACGATGTACCGCGGTTTGGCGGCCAGACACGAAGGGCTTGAGCGCGTCTTTGTGGCCCGTTCTTCGATGGTCGGGGACGTAGTGGTCGGGGATGTGGTGGCGCTTATGTCGAGCCTTGCGGTCGACGGTGATCTTGACGGTCTGTCGGCCGAGCTTGGGGATGCGGGCAGTCCCGACGACCCCCACCTGATCGTCTACACCTCGGGAACGACGTCGAGGCCGAAGGGTTGTGTCCATACGTTCAACACACTCGGTTTCAGCGTGAGGACAATGGCCGATGGACTCGGATTCACCAGCGAAGACGTGGCATTCGGGCCGTCGCCGATCACCCATGCCACTGGCTACATGACCAGCGTTCTGATTCCGCTGTTCGCCGGCAGCGCCACTCACCTGATGGAAGCTTGGGATCCGGTCGACGCCCTCGCCAGAATAGCCAAGCACCGCTGCACCGTTTCGGTGACGGCGACGGTGTTTCTCAAGATGCTGGTCGATGCCCATGACTCAGACCTTCACACCGCCGACAGCTTGCGGGCTTGGGTGTGCGCCGGATCGCCCATCCCGCCGGCAGAGATTCAGGCTGCGAACCAGGCCTTCCCATCGCTCGAGGTTCTCAGCCTTTATGGGCGAAGCGAGAACATGCTGACGACGATGTGCAGCGTTGGCGACGATCCACAGCTGTCGCTTACCTCCGATGGAAGAGCACCCGATGGTGTGGAGGTGCAGATCGTCGGCGAAGCGGGGGAAGCCCTTGCCGTCGGTCAAGAAGGTGACATCGCGTACCGCGGCCCCGGACACATGCTGGCGTACCTTGGTCAACCCGAGCTCACGATGGCAATGTTCACTCCTGGCGGGTTCTCGCGTTCTGGCGACCTCGGCACGATGAACGAAGACGGCTACGTGCGGGTCACCGGTCGGACCAAAGACATCATCATCCGTGGTGGGATGAACATCAGCGCCCGCGAGATCGAGGAACTACTTCTTGTGCACCCCGATGTGAAGGATGCTGCGCTGATTGCGGTTCCCGACGACCGGCTCGGGGAACGAGCGGCGGTCTGCATCGTGGCCGTCGACGGCGTGTCTCCGACGCTCGACAGCCTGACGACCTACCTCAGCGAGACGCATCAGCTGGCGAAGCAGAAGCTGCCCGAGTACCTCTTCCTTGTCGACGCGTTGCCAATGACGGCAACGGGGAAAGTCCAGAAGCACGTCTTGCGCGAGTCGGTGCTCGACAACCCCGACTAGCCCTGGGCTGACTTAGGACAGGGCCGACCAGGACTGGGCTGACTTAGGACAGGGCCGACCAGGACTGGGCTGACTTAGGACAGGGCCGACCAGGACTGGGCTGACTTAGGACAGCACACTAGGACAGAGGCGAGGTCACCCGGTGGGATCGGTTCTTTCGACGATCTGGTGCCAGGCGGCGTGAGCGTCGACCGTCCACTCATCTCGTCGTTCTCGGAATCGTCCCGCTACGTCGCGGCCGATCCATTCAGGAAGGAGCCGTTCGGGCAGTTGTGGGTCGATGTAGGGAAACCGTTGCCACTGGTTGACGGCGGTGATGTGAGCGACCAGCAACGCCGTCCCGTCGGCGGGTCGAGGTTGGTCGATTTCGGTGAGCAGCTGGCGATATTGAGCCGCAAGCCCGTCGAGATCCCACGCCAGGTTCACGATGGCCTCGTCGCTCAGGCCCACGGTTGTCGAGGGCCCGGCGAAAGCGAACGTGGTCTCCTGGAGGTTGAGACCATCGATGATGGTCTGTGCTTCAGGCTCGCGATCGGGGTGGGGACTCAACCACAAACCAGGCGTTGGGTTTCCGAATCCTTCCCATCGAAGGGAGGCATACAGGCGCTTTCGGACGGTGCGAACACTGCTGGGGACAGCGACGACGAGCACCAACCATCGTCCGTTCCAGTCTCCCTCTCCGGTGCCCGTGGCATGCACCCGACGGGATCCGGCGGAGATCAACCGGATGCCCTCCGACGTGAGGGTCCAGCGGACGTTGCGTCCTATCCGTTCGCCGGCGATCCATCCGGCTTCTGCCGCTCGATCGATGGCCTGGCGGGCGGTCCTTGCCTCGAAGCCGAGCTCGGTCATGAGGGCGAGCAAGCTGGCGTTCCACACGACAACGCCGGCTGGTTCGACGAGTTCACCGAGGATGGTGAGCAGCACCGACCGGGCGCTCCCATGGTGAAGAAGTGGCGAGTCCGACGCGGTAACCATGAAGCGGATCAGACTAGCGATGTAGCCTCCGATCGATGACGACGCTGACGCCGCTGGCTGGAACCACCGTGGTCGAACTGGCTCACTGGGCTGCGGGGCCAGCCGTTGGTGGCGTGCTCGCCGACTGGGGCGCCGATGTCACCAAGATCGAACCCGCGGTCGGTGATCCAATGCGCAGCCTCTTCCCTCCTCCTGCCGGATCCAACCACAGCACCTCCTTCGCCGCACTGAACCGAGGCAAGCAGTCGCGGGTGGTCGATATGGCCAGTGATGCGGGACGCAACACCTTCGAGAACCTTCTCGTCGACGCGGATGTCCTGATCACCAACCTCCGGCCCAGTGCTCTCGAACGGCTTGGGCTCGGGCCCGAGGCCACAGCTGCCCGCCACCCACAGCTCGTGTACTGCTCGGTCACCGCCTATGGCTGGGAGGGCCCCGACCGAGACCAGGCCGGCTACGACCTGGCCGGGTTCTACGCTCGTGCGGGTGTTCTGCATCAGCTGACGCCCGAAGGCGCTGCCCCTGCGCCCTACATGAATGGCGTCGGCGACATGTTCACCGCCATGTCGGCAGTGGCCGGGGTTCTGGCCGCTCTGAATGAGCGGCACACGACAGGTGTTGGGGGGTTTGTCGAGGCATCGCTTCTGCGCACCGGGATGTGGAGCATCGGCGGCGAGGTCGCCTTGGCGGCCAACGGTGGGAAACCGCAGCCGGTGGCTGACCGGACCGACAGCCGCACGCCATTGTTTAACGTCTACAAGGCGAGCGACGGCGCCTGGTTCGTATTGGTTGGAGCCGAGGCCGATCGCCACCTTCCTGCGGTTCTTGCCGCTATTGGCCGCCCGGAGCTGATCGAAGATCCTCGGTTCTGCGACGCACGGGCGGTTCGCAAGAACCGGCGGGAGTTCATCGGCATCCTGGACGATGCCTTCGGAGGTCGGACGCTCGCCGAATGGCTACCCATCTTCGCTGATCACGACGTCTGGTGGGGGCCGATCCAATCACTTGAACAGCTGGCCGGTGACCCTCAAGCTGAGGCCGCGGGGGCGTGGATCGAGTTGGCCGACACTGGTGTTCGGGTCGTTGATGCCCCTGTCCGGTTCGACCGGTCGTCTCGAGAGCGTGCGCCAGACGCGCCTGTCCTGGGTAGCTCGACAGGCCCGAATGAGCAATGACTTGCAACACATCGAAGTCCAGAAGGAGTGCCTGATCACATGAGCAACGAAGATGACATTGTCCTGTACGAGAAGGATGGTTCGACCGCTCGACTCATTCTCAACCGGCCGGAGAAGGGCAACGCCATGCCGCTCGACGGCCTCGACCTGTTGGTCGACCTTCTGCAGCAGGCTGAGGATGACGACGACGTGAAGGTCGTAGTGCTCAGCGGTCGTGGTGCCTCGTTCTGCACGGGTGACGACTTCAACGACATCGCCGTGGCCTACGGCCACGTTGGGGCCGAGCCGGGCAAGCGCCCACCGCGACTTAGTCAGCGGGCTCGACTGGCCATCGATCGCCGGCTCGGCCGGGCCGTTTCCGGTTTTCAGAACTCAGCGAAGCCAGTGATCGCCCAGGTCCATGGACACTGTGTAGGAATCGGGATCTACTTAGTTGAGGTCGCTGATCTGGCTCTTTGCGCCGACTCGACACGCTTCAGCCACGCGGAGCAGCGGTTGGGGTTGGCGGGAAACACGTTCAACCTGGCCACCCTCATTGTCGCCTACGGGCCGAAGAAGGCTCGGGAGATCTTGTTGTTCGGTGATCAATTCGATGGGCCGACCGCTCAAGAAATCGGGCTGGTGAATCGGAGCGTTGCCGATGACGATCTCGAGGCCACGGTCGAAGAATGGGTCGAGAAGGTGTCTCGCAATGCCAAGGATGCGCTGGTGATGGGCAAGGCCGCACACAACATGGCTCTGGCTTCGCTCGGGATGAACAGCTACATCCACGCCGGCATGGTCGGGCACGCGCTGGGCACCAACATCAAGTTTGACGAGGGCGAGTTCAACTTCTTCCGGACTCGACGCGACGGCGGCACCAAAGAGGCCTTCCGAGATCGCGATGCGTTCCATGAAGGAGCGGTCGGTGATGGAGAAGAGTCGGACTGACCTGGTGGCACCGCCCGGTAACACCACCCGGTAGCGCTCGCTGGTAGACACCAATGGTGGACCGGCCAATCGATCTGACCCGAGACGATCTCGTGTCCATCGCGATTGGACCCGGTGTCGGGCTTGGTCTCGCCCGCGGTGACGACCGTTGGGCCATCGCCACGCCCGATCCGCTTCAGCTGTTGGCTGAACTCACCGACGCCAGCGCACCACGATGGGTCTGGTGGGGGCAGGAAACGACGGCCCTTCTCGCTCAGGCACAGATCCCAATCGACCGTTGTTGGGACATCCGTACCGTGCACCGACTGCTCTTTGGCGGGTCGAAGGCTCCGGTCGGGGAAGTGTGGGCAACGCTGAAGGGTCTGCGGCTCGACACGCTGCCTCGCATGGGGCAACTGGGGCTGCTCGACGCTCCGTCCGATGAAGGAGACCGAGCCCAGCCAACCATGCCCGATGGCCACCTGCGGCCCGAGTGGATCGACGGAGGCTTCGGCCAGACGCCTGCCCGGCTGGCGGCGTGGGCTGCGCTCGCACTCGATGCATCGGGCCTGCAGGACCAGCTCATCGATGGGCAAGTCGATCCGGCGCGGTGCCGATCGACGGCACGGTCTGAGTCCGCAGCCGAGCTGCTGTGCGCCGAGATGTCGACGATGGGCCTGCCCATAGACGAGTCAGCGGCGCTTGATCTCATCCTCGAGTCGGCTGGGCCACGGCCACGGTCGTTCGCTCACGAAGACGAAATTCGGGCCGCTCGGGACGAGGTGGTGATTGCTCGGCTTGACCACCGGCGACAGGTCAATCTCCGCAATCCGGGCGAGGTCAAGATAATGCTCGAGCGGCAAGGGCTCGAACTTCCTGACACCCGAGCGTGGCGGCTGGAGAAGCTCCGCGACAGCGAACCGCTGATCGACGCATTGCTGACATGGCGTAAGGCCGAACGTATTGCCACGACCTATGGCTATACCTGGCTCGACGAACACGTGAGCGAGGCCCGGCTCCGCGGTTCTTGGTCGAGTTCGGATGGTGCAGCCGGCCGGATGACGGCGTCGGCTGGACTACATAATCTGCCAGCCGTGATGCGCCCGATCGTCGCGGCCGAAGAGGGCCACCTCTTCGTTCGAGCCGACCTGGGCCAGATCGAACCGCGGGTGCTCGCCGCCGTGTCGGGCGATCCAAGTCTGATCGAAGCCACTCAGGGCGACGATCTCTACTCGCCCATCGCCCAGCGGCTCGGTGTTGAGCGCGACATCGCCAAGGTCGCCGTGCTCGGGGCAATGTATGGGGCGACCACGGGCGAATCGGCAGGAGCACTCGTCGGTCTCCAGAAGAACTACCCGGTTGCGATGGCGTTGCTCGAGGAAGCAGCGGAGTTCGGCAAGCGGTCCGAAGATGTGTTCACCAGCGGCGGGCGGCGGGTTCGTATGTGGTCGGATCAGGAACAAGACGGCAATCTCGATCGGGCCGTTTCTGCGGCTGCGGCTCGTGGCCGGTATGCCCGCAACGCGGTCATCCAGGGAGCAGCAGCCGAGTACTTCAAAGTGTGGGCGATCACCGTACGGCGCCATGGCCGTGCCCTCGGAGCCGACATCGTCCTCTGTCTTCACGATGAGCTGCTCGTCCATGTCCCCGAAGAGCGAGCGGACGAGGCGGCGGCCATGGTGACCAATGCAGTCGCCGAGGCCGCCCACTATTGGTCGCCCCGGCCCGATGTGCGGTTCGTGGCCGACACCCAGATCGTCAAGCGTTGGTCTGAAGCAAAGTAGAGCTGCATCACAGCGAACGTTGAACCGGTCCACGGTCGCAGTCGCGCTACCGCAGTCGTAGCTGTTGGTTACGTCGATCTGACAGGGTCGCCGCCTTGTAAGACGACGTACTGGCGTTCCGGATCATCCTGGGGAACAAGAGATGACTCATCGGCGGTGCGCTGACGGGCGCCCTCAGGCGCATATTGCACGATGTAGCTCTTCCTCGTGTCATCGGTGAGGTTAGGTCCGGTCCGGTGAGGAGTGAGCGACGAGAACACCACTACATCTCCAGCTGCCGCCGGCACAGGGACCGCTGCAGGAGAGGACGTGAAGCACCTCCAGCCGAGCGGTGTCTGCTCGTGAGCGAGGGTGCCGGACGTATGGAGTCCTGGAACCACCCAGGGGCATCCATTGTTTTCGTCAGTGTCGGTCAGGGCGATCCAACAGGTCAGATACTGCTGGGGTTCGAGGTAGGTGTAGCCGTTGTCTTGGTGGAAAGGGAACTCGTCGGGGTTGCCGGGCTTCTTGTACACAGCCTGATCCCAGTAGAGGCGCACATCGGGTCCGATCAGATCGTGACACAGGCCAACGAGCGGGTCAGCAGCGGTGAGCGTGCGCAGGACAGGCGAGCGCTTGACAAGGTGCCGGCTAAACGTGATGGCGTCTGCCTTGGAGATGGACACCCGCCCATCGGGTTGTGATCTCAGGAACTCCTCGGCCTCGTGTTCGAGCGGGTCGATTTCCTCGATGATCTGGCTGACTGTGTCAGCCCCAAAAGCCCCCTCGAGCAAGAAGAACCCCTCCTCAGCGAATTGCTGTGCCTGCTCGGTGCTGGCCGCCCGACCTGACAGCGACGACGATCGCCAGGTGAAGTCGTTGTTGAACGGATGTCGTGCGAGTGAGTTCACGAGACCGCTCCGCTTTCAACCGGCATCCAGTCGTTGATCGGCGTAGGATTCTCGGCCTGGTCGACGGTGCCGCGCTCGGCGTAGTGGTACACCATTGCAGCTCGAATGGCAGGTGATGAATTGTCCTTCGACCGATGCATCAAGTGACTGTGGAAGACCAACAGATCACCGGGATTCATGAGAACGGGGACCGCGTCGGTCATGTCGTGGTCGAGGATTTCGACGTAACCCTGGTTGGCATCTGGACGCCGGTCGGGGTCGTGCTTGTGCAACGGCTCCTGATGCGATCCGGGCACGATGTACAGGCACCCATTGGCGAGCGTGGCCTCGGTGACCGCCAGCCACACGCCGACCTGGGGTCCGCGATCGAAGGGAAAGTAGAAGGCGTCTTGATGCCACGGTTGACCCCACGCCCCCGGGTTCTTGAAGATGAATTGCGACAGGAAACAATCGACGCTGCTGCCGAGGAGCTCTTCGGCGATCCCAACGAGGTCAGGATCAGTGGCGAAGTGGTTGAACACCGAGTCACGGTGGATCTTGAAAATCTTGGACACGAGCTGCTCGGCCTGTGTCGATGGGCTCACCGCGTCGGCCAGATTGTTCTCCCGATGCACGATCGCGGCACCGGCCACGCCGGTCCCATCGGCTTCCCTGGCCAGCTCGACGGCGCGTCTCAACATGGCTTCGCACACCGCCGGTGGAGCGAACTGGCGGATAAGGAAGAAGCCGTCGCGCTGCCAGCCCCCAACGTCGCGCTGCCAGCCCCCAACATTCCTCGTTACGACTTCGGACCGCGCCTCCGGTTCGACCATGACCACCGACCCTATCGCTGACGATTCACCCGGTAGAGACAGCGGCGGCCCCCGCTGCGGTTCCGCCGTGACTAGTCGTCGGCGGAGAATGCCTTAACCGTCAAGCTGGCGGTACCCATCGTCAGATCTTCCGGTGGCAGAGGTCGGCCGTAGAGATAACCCTGCAGATCGTCGGAACCCATCCGGGTGAGGGCATGGGCCTGAGCCGTTGTTTCGATGCCTTCGGCGGTGACGGTGGCGCCGAGGAGGTGGCCGGTATCGATGATTAGCTTGACCAAAGACGCCGCCGACTCGTCGTTTGTGAAGCTGCGGTCGATCTTGAGAATGTCGAACGGGAGGCTCTTGAGGTGAGCCAATGACGTGTAGCCAGTGCCGAAATCGTCGATCGCGGTCCTGATCCCGTTCGTTCGCAGGGTTTGGAGTTTGCTGGCGGCGCCGTTCAAATCGTCCAGCAGGGCGCTTTCAGTGATCTCGATGATGATGCGACCAAGGTCGATCTCAAGGTCTGTTAGCGGTGTCATGACGTTGGTCAGAAACTCCGGAGCAGCGAGATGGCGGCCGGAAATGTTGATGCTGACGGGGACGTCCTGGTAGAGCCCGGCGGCATCCCAGAGCCTGATTTGTCGAGCGACGGCGCCCACCACCCATTGGTCGATCATGATGATCAGGTCACTTCGTTCCGCGAACGGGATGAAGTCGTCGGGCGGAACCATGCCGTGGTCTGGGCGATTCCATCGGATCAGTGCCTCATACCCGTGGAGCGAACTATCTGCCGGTTTGATGATCGGCTGGTAGTGCAAAGTGAACTCGTGCTCATCGATGGCTTGCCGTAGTGCTTGGTCGAGATCGGCACGCTCGAACATCTCGGCTCGAAGGGTGGCATCGCAAAATTCAATGCGACCCCGACCTCCGTTTTTCGCCTTGTACACCGCAAGGTCGGCGTCCCGAAGAAGCTCGCTGCCGTCGGGTTGGCGGGTCCCTGGGAGATCAGAGCCGGACTCGACCGACACGCCGATGCTGGCACCAACCATGACAAAGGCACCGTCGACCTTGATGGGCTCAGTCAAGGTCTCGAGAAGGCGTTCGGCCAGCGTAAGAGCTTCGTCGACGCCGTAGACGGGCTCGACGATAACGACGAACTCATCTCCGCCGAGGCGGCCAACGTGGTCGCCATCTCGAACACCGTTCACCATTCGCTGTGCGATGGTGCGAAGGACCGTGTCGCCTGATCGGTGACCGTGGTTGTCGTTGATGCCTTTGAAGTTGTCGAGGTCGACGAACAGCACGGCGAGTGAAGAACCTGACCGGCGGGATCGGGCCAGGCCTCGATTGAGCTGAGCTAGTGCTGCGTTCCGGTTGGCGATTCCGGTCAGCCCATCGTGGGTGGCCTCGTGGGTCATCCGTCGGCGGAACTCTTCGCGTTCCTGCATCGACAAAGCGAGGGCCTGTACGGCATGTTGCAGCGCAGCGCCGAGTTCGCCGGTGTTCGTTTGGCTGAGTACCGGATGGTCGAGATCACCTTCGGCCAGCGCCTTTGTTTGTTGTTCGGCCAGCTGAAGATGTTCGGCCGCTTCATCCAGCGCTTTTCCAGCTGCACGAATTTCAATCGAACCACCGGCACCGGCGAATCGGGCGGTGGAATCTCCGGCGCTGATCTGAGACGCCACGCCGGCCAGCAACCGGATTGGTCGGCGTATGACGTTCGTTGCCGCAAGGCCCAGCCCGAGGGAGACCGTGCCCAGAGCGACGAGCATCACCATGGCTTGGTTTTGTTTCTGCTGAGCGCCGGACGAGAGTTCTCGGCTGGCCTCGAGCGTGTCTCTGCCCGCGGCATCGACGAGTTCGAAGTAAATCTCGGTGGCAGCCGAGCTGGCCGAGAAGATATTGGCGGCACCGTCGAGATCGTCGAGCACTGAGTCGAGGTCGCTCGTCGTGCTCATGTCGCTTGGTTCGAGTTGATTTTCCACCATCGTGACCACGGCATCGTTGAAGGTTTCAACCGATGTGTCGGTTGAAATCTTTCGAAAAGCAGCGTGGGTGTGTGAGCCTTCTTCCGCCAGCCGCAAAATATCGTCCTCGGCCCCGAAGCGGAGTGCTCTCAGTGCGATGACGCCGTCGACTCGGGTCGCGTCTTGATCAGCCGGGGAGAATTCGGCACCGAAGAATTCGGTGAATTCGTCGGAGATCGCCTGCCGAGCCATGGTCGAGGCACGAAGAACTCGGAGTGCAGTGATCAGCTGATCCGCTTCTCCCAACGTTCCGGCGCTTTCCAGAAGATGGTCGACCGTGTCCTCGCTCTCGATGAAAAGTTCTGCCTCCACCTCGTGGTAGCGCAAGCCGATTGCTGCCAAACTGTCGTCCTCGATGGAGCGGATGACTGCGACCTCACGGGCCACGTCGTCGAGTTCCAGTTCGACGATCAGATCGTCCACTTCCTGCGCCGAACGCTCGAGCTGAGCGGGGACGTCGTTGCCAGTCAGTGCGAAGACGAATGCTGTGTTGAGGCCGATCTCCTCGATGCCGCCCTGGGTCGAAAACCAATTTCTCTCGTCCAGCAGGCGGGTCCGTAACTCGGTGAGTAGGACGAGCCTTTCAACCGACGTCCCTAATGAGGCCGCTTGTTGTCGCTCGGAGGACGCGTCGCGCACGTGACCGATGGCGAACCAGCCAGCGCCGGCCAGGGGCACGGCGGCCAGGATGGCGAGAAGTAACCCGATCGGGTACGCCAACGGTCGGCGGCGGTCTCGGCGCGTCTTTCTGGTTGGTCGATAGTTCACCCGGATGCTCCTATGAGTCCCTGACGTAAGTCTTCGGCTCGCCCGCTTCCGGATATGAGGCCACCGAGCAGGATGACTTATTTGCTCATGCTTCTAGATTGCAAGCCGATGATGGACTCGTCCCCTTTCTGGAGGTTTCCCATGACCCGCAACTCGCTAGCGACGTTTTTCGCTCCCTTCGTTCTCGTCGTTGGGTTCGGTGCGACCGCCTGTGGCGAGGCTGTGGTCGAGCAGGCCGAGGTACCGTCGTCGCTTCCGCTCGTCGACCAGACGACAACGTCGCTCCCGCAACTCGAGATCACCGCAGAAATGCTTGAGGGCATGCTGGCAACCGACGAGGGCCGTGCACTCCTGGTGTCGGGCATCGGCAATGAGGTTGGACTGAGCCCAGATGAGGCAGATTGCCTCATCGAGGGCGTACCGGTACAGGCGCTCGTGGCGGCGGCGAGCGCGTTCCTGGGCGATGGTGAGGCTGGCGGTCCGTTCTCCGACGAGCAACTGCGTGAGCTCGCGCCCGTACTCGAGCTGTGTGAGATTTCCCCCGAATCACTGTCCCGCTGAGGGCCCGGACATAACCAGCTAGCCGAGACGGCTACTGGCCCAGCGTGCACGCGTCCACCCTGTCCAGGGTGGACGTCGACGATGGTCGATTACTGTTCGTTGATGGGATCCAACGAGCCGACTCAGCCTCTCGACGGCGTCCGCGTCATTGAACTGACTGATGGTGTTGCCGGCGCGTATGCCGGGCGGCTGATGGCGCTCTTGGGAGCAGATGTCGTGAAGGTCGAGCCTCCGGCCGGCGATGTCGTACGCCGCTGGGGGCCCTTTCCGGGCGATGACCCGGGCGAGGAAATTCCCGAGCAGAGCGCTCTGCACCTGCACCTGAACGCCGACAAGCGCTCGGTTGTGGCTGATCTCACAACGCCTGACGGCCTCGCCCTGGCCAGCCAACTCGCCGCGGGCGCTGAGGTCGTGCTCGAGTCCTTTGCTCCGCGCGCTGCAGCGGCCATGAACCTCGATGCCCCAACGCTGCGGGCCCAGAACCCGGCGCTTGTGGTCACGAGTATCACTCCCTTTGGTCAGGATGGGCCCTACGCCGAGGCTGAGTATCGGGCCACCGAGATCGTTCAGTACGCCATGGGCGGTCCCATGCATGCCACCGGCGTCGCCGAGCGCGAGCCGCTGAAGCTCGCGGGGCATGTGGTGAGCTACCAGTGCGGGGCAATGGCCGCAACCGCGACGATGGCGGCGCTGCTGGTCGCCGAACAGAGTGGCCGGGGCGCTCACGTTGACATCTCCAACTTCGAGACGCAGACGGGCTCGATCGATCGCCGCATGGTGTTCCTTCAGCAGTACATCTACAACGGTCGGATCAGCGAGCGAAACCCTGCCGGGGCCCAGGGTCTACTGCCAACCGGTATCTACCCGGCGGCTGATGGCTGGTTGCAGATTGCGACACCGCCGCCGTACGCCGACCGTCTACTCGCAACCATGGGCAACCCGGAGCTGGCCGAGTTGCTGACCGATCCGAATTGGGTCAGCAACCCCGAGGTACCCGACTTGGTCGAGGGGGCGCTCTACGCCTGGCTGGCAGAAAACACCACCGAAGAGGCGATGAGCGCGGCGCAACCGCACCACTGGCCGGTCACTGCCGTGCGCACGCCTGTCGATGTGGTGGCCGACGACCACTTCCGCCAGCGCGAGTTCTTCGTGGAGGTCGACCATCCGGTGGCGGGGCGTGTGCTGCAGCCGTCGGCGCCAATTCGCTTCGCCGGTGCCGACCCTCTCCGACGACCGGCCCCGCTGCTCGGCCAGCACGATGCCGAGGTCCGAGCCGAGGTGGACACACCGCTGCCAGCGTCACCCGCAGCGTCCAAAATCGAACCCCCTTCTGAAACGAGCCGACTTCCGCTTGAAGGCGTCCGAGTGCTCGATCTCACGATGGTGTGGGCCGGTCCATACACCACGATGTTGCTCAGCGATCTGGGAGCCGACGTGATTCGCGTCGAGGACCCTGGCATCTACAACGGCACTCGTGGAGCACTACCTCGTCCGGCGAAGAACCAACTCGACAGTCTCGGTTGGCTTTGTGCTTACCCGGACGACGAGCCGGGCGAATGGCCGTGGAACCGCAACGCGTTCTTCAACATCCACGCACGAAACAAGCGATCGGCCACAGTGAACCTCCTCGAGCCGGAGGGGAAAGAAGCCTTCCTGCGCCTCGTCGAGGAAGCCGACGTCGTGGTCGAGAACAACTCCGTCGATGTGATGGACAAACTAGGCCTTGGTTGGGAGCAGCTTCATGCCCGCAACGAGCGGCTGGTGGTACTTCGCATGCCGGCTCTGGGGCTCACGGGGCCAAGATCGTCCTACGTCGGTTTTGGGGCCAACTTCGAGGCTCTTTGCGGTTTGACGTCGCTCCGGGGCTACGCCGATGGCGACACATCCCTGACGACCCCGGTGTATTACATGGATGCCGCGAGCGGCGCGGCCGGCGCCTTCGCTGCCTTGGTCGCTCTGCGTCGCCGTGACCAGACCGGCGTCGGCGAACAGGTGGAGCTTGCTCAGGGCGAGAACATGTTGAACGTCATCGGCGAGTACCTCATCGATGCCGCTCGCACCGGGCGAAGCCTGCCTCCGCCCGGCAACCGGCATATCACTGACGCGCCTCAGGGCTGCTACCCATGCAGTGGTGACGACCGCTGGGTGGCACTTTCGGTCGATAGCGATGAGGCGTGGGCCGGCCTTCAGCTAACAATGGGTTCGCCCGAGTGGGCCGCCGACGAGCGATTTGCGACGGCCGCCGACCGTCGCGGTCACCATGACGAGCTCGACCAGCGACTCTCGGCGTGGACAGGCTCGCTCGATCGCTGGGAGGTGACGCGTCGCTGCCAGGCTAATGGTGTTGCGGCCGGTCCGGTGCTCGACGAGGCCGATGCCGTTGATGACCCGCAGCTTCGGGCCCGCGGCTTCTTTCGGCGCAATGGCTCGGATGAGGTTGGCTGGCATGACTACCCGAGTCACCTCTGGCACTGGGATGGCCCACCAATGCGTCACGAAGGCTTGTGTGCCTTCGGCGCGGCTAGCGATGAGGTTTGGCGCGGCGTCGCCGGCCTAGACGACGCCGCAATGATCGCGTTGCATGACGGTGGCCACCTTCTCGACCACTTCGTCGATGCCGCAGGCAATCCTCTCTGAGACCCGCTGCGAACGTGGGCGCAGAGCATGGGAGAGCAGAGCGTGAGGTACAGGTGTCCGCTGTCACCGTTCTATTGGGAATTGTCGCACCGCTCTTGGCGTTGGATCGGTGATGCTGTCGCCACTGAATGACTTGCGCCACCGCGCCACCCAAGAGATCTTTCGAGCGCTGAATGGTGTCGTCATACCTGCGGTCAAGGCCGGTCTCGGGTCACCGCTGCCCATCGGTGCCGGACTCGTTGTTGTGGAGACCACCGGTCGCTCATCAGGTCTACCTCGTCAGGTGCCCCTGGTTGCGGCTCGGTTTGGCTCGAACGTCGCCGTGAGTACGGTGCGATCGAACTCCCAGTGGATCAAGAATCTTCAGGCCGACCCCTCCGTGTCGGTTTGGGTGGGCGGCCGGAAACGGACCGGCGCTGGCAAGGTCGACACCGGTTCGCTCAACGTGGCTACCTTGGCGCTCACCCCGCTGCTGTAAAGATGAAGTCGAGCACGGCGGCGTTGAACGCTGCTGGCTGGTCGATGTTGACGGCGTGGCCACCGTCGAGGCTGACCACTCTGAGAGCCGGCAGGGCTTCTTGGGCCTGGCGGGCGCTTGGCTGAAACGCCTTCTCGAATCGCCCATTGATCAGAAGGGCGGGCACGGTGAGACGATGAAGATCGTCGGTCGAGTGCCAGGGTCCTCGCGCGTCGAGATGACGGAAGACACTGAGCGGCATGGAATCAGCAGTCGTGATCATCCGAGCCTGAAGATCAGCGGGAATACGTTTGGCGTTCCGAGGATGGTAGGGGAGTGCCTGAACCTGTTCTCGAGTCGGGTTAGGCGGCAGTCCCGCGTCGGTCTGACCTTCGGCTGGTCGCCCCGCGAGGCCGAAAAGAGCTCTTGAGTTGGTGAAAACCAGACCCGCCACTCGGTTGGGGTGTCGCATCGCGTAGCGGATTCCCATGGCCCCGCCGAGTGATTGTCCGATCACCCACCAGCGGTCGATTCCCCGATCGGCTCGTACCTGGTCAAGTTGCTCGATGACCGCGTCAGCGCGGTAGGCAGCGGCATCATCGGGCCCCGGTGAGCTGCCATGGCCCGGTTGTTCGGTCAGCAGCAGCCGAAGCTGTTCGCCGAGCCCGGTCCGATTCGGCTCCCACTGCAGATTGCTGGACATGAAGCCATGCAGAAGCAGCGCCGGTGGGCCATCGCTGCGACCCGCTTCCTCCACATACAGCTTGTTGCCGCCGATCACAGCTGACGGGCCCCCTCGATCACGTTTACCCGCCAGGTCATGAACTTCTCTGTCGTCGAGACCAGTGCGACGGGTCATCGCCGATTCGTTTGCGCAACTGGATGACCGCATCGTCGTAGTTGACCCGCCACCCTCGATAGTCGTCCCACGCTTGCTGTCGCGCTACATCGAAGCGAACACCCCGAGCCTCGAGAGCAGCCTCGGCCGCGGCCAGCCACGATCGGTCAGCCCGTGCCGACCGGAAGTACACCAGGGCCGGGAATGTGGTGTGTGTCTCGCCAATCTCGCCGAACCAGTCTTCCCACGCCTCCCACCGTCGGCCGACCAAATCCAGACGATCGATGGCGTGGAGGCGTGTGATGAAGTTGACCGGATCCGGCGGCTCTCCGGCACGGGTGGTGAGTCGAGCGACAGCGATCTCACGGCG